>JBDREQ010000036.1:0-8633 GCA_043819555.1 Candidatus Zixiibacteriota bacterium
AATTTAATGCCCGTGCGCATGTTAACTTACTTGTAGTTCCGTGTAGTTCGATGTAGTTGCGTGTAGTTCCAGGTAGTTCACGGTTAGAAAACCGTTAGAAAATTTCCTCACCATTTCTAAGAAAATTATGGCTTTCGACAGCCATGTCTAAACTTTTGACGCTGCTTGACGGACTTGGTGACAGCGAGATTCAGGGAAATATGAATATCGAAAAGCGGTTCGATGAATGAGAACCTTAAGTTCGGCGCAAAACTTTTCCTCTACAGGTAATCACCCACTCATAATAACGACGATAACTCGATCGCTGATATGGATCAGGTCCAATCCGGTGTTGTTGCTCCATCTTCATGCTCTCTTCCGACAACCGATTGCCAGCAGGTGCAACGACCCCTCGTAATATTTCTAAAAAACTTCTTGACTTCAGTCCAATAATGACGAAAATCTCTCTGTGTGAAACCAAAGTTTACTACGGGGTTTGACTCCTTCTATTTACCCAAGAATGGCTAGAGTCACACCGTTGTTATATAATCCAATTTAAATAATCTAATATGCACTACCTCATAGACTTCCCTATTGACATTCTTCCCCATGATGCCATATATTAAAGTGAAATCACGTAAAGCATGGATAATCGCTTTCGGGACACATAATCGTGTTTTGAAACCTTTTATGGGAAATGTCGGTTTATAAGCCGACTGAATCTAGGGAGAGAAATATGAGATTACGAATCGTAGCTGTTGCCTTACTGGCACTGACAATGTTGATCATACCATCATTGGTTCACGCCGACACTTTCATTAAAACGGCCACCCACACGGATGCCATGAAGATGGGTCCGCAGACTACACCTGCCGTTGATGATACTTCCATAACCTGGATGGGTGACAATATGGCCGCCATGATCAAGGATGAAGCTTCATCGATGATTATCAACGGTGAAACTGGTATGATCTACAATATTAATCATAAAGACAAAAGCTATACCGAAATGTCCATGGATGCCCTGGGGGATATTGAGAAGATGATGGAAGGCAGTGGCGCTGATAAGACCGAAGCTGCCATGTTTGGCCAACAGATGAAAGCAATGATGGCGGCAATGAAAATGGAAGCCAAGGTCACGCCCACCGAAGAAACAAAGGATATCCATGGTTGGAACTGCAAGAAATTTATAGTCGAGATCAAGATGGGAATGGGGGGAATGACTAATAATAGCTGGGTAACCAAGGATGTGGAAATCGATTACACTATATTTAGCCGACTGATGTCCGCCCCCATGATGCAGATGCCAGGATTTCAGGAACTAATGGCAGAGATGGAGAAAATGGGTGGAATCCCGGTTCTGGTGGAAGGATCCATGAACATGATGGGCACAGAGGTCAAGAGCAAACAAGAAGTTCTGGCAATCGAGACCAAAGACGCTCCGGAAGGCACCTATGACGTTCCCAAAGACTACAAGAAAGAAAAATTCGAACCCAAGATGGGAATGTGACCGATAGTCCTGACAAACTCATAAGACTTGGAGATGTAATGAGACAATTGAATATCTTTACGAAGGTGCTGCTTTTGGCCCTGGGCGTCTTCCTCCTGAGTGGAGTTGCGGTGGCTGACGTTGAGGAAAATCTTACTTATCAGGGGAACAAGGCCCGCATCACGGTAGGAAAGATCAAAGACAAGACCGACGGTTGTTCTCGGCAGGAAGCTGAAGCTGTCGGGGAGATGCTGTCGACCGCACTTGCCAACGACCCTAAGTTTATCGTTCTGGCCAGTGGTGAAGAAGTTGATGAGTTGATAGACGAGATCGACTTCGGCAAATCGGGATACGTCGAGGAAGGCCGAGGTCCTGACAAAGGGCTCATGGAAGGTGCCGACCTATTGATCACCGGTGCTGTTACTGCGTTCGAGCCCGATGCAGGTGGTGGCGGTGGTATGCTTGGTGGTCTAAAGAAGAAGGCGGCGGGAAAGCTCGGCGTAAGTTCAAAGAAGGCCAAAATGCAGCTCGACATCAAGATCATTGATATCCGCACCCGTCGCATTCTAAAGGCCAAGACCGTCAAAGTAGAGTCCAAGAGTTGGAAAGTCGATATGGCCGGTCGAAGCATGGTCGAAGATGTCGCCCTCGCCGGTGGGTTGGGAGCCTACTCCAACGAACCAATGGAAACCGCAATTAGAGCGGCGTTGGCTAAAACGCTCGAATTAGTCTCCAAAGAAGTACCTGACGAATACTACCGGTACAAAGGCGGAGGCGAGTACTCGCAGCAGTATGGTTCCACCGGACAGCAGAGTAGCACCGCTGTTGTGGCTGGCGATCAAACATCGGCGACCTCTGACGCGGCACCTGTGGCTGCGTCCCCCAGCCCGGTAGCCGAAGACATGAACTTGTACACGAAGTACGATTTTGTCCCCGGTAACAAAGTCATCTTCTATGACGATTTATCCGACGAAGAAGAGGGTGAGTTCCCGTTTCGCTGGAATCTGGAGAGGGGAGTCTTCGAAATCGCTCGCATGGGTGGCGAGTATTGGATTCTCTGCACCGATGACGGTTATATAACTCCGAAGACGCCAACCGGTCCTATGCCGGAGATGTATACGATCGAAATGGAGATCTACAGCGCTGGCCCTAAATTCACAGTCCCTTATTACTACTTGCAGTGGATCGACGCCTCTGGCACTAAGGTTGGGCAGTTCGAGTTTACTTCGGGCACTTCCACTTCGCTACAAATCCAGGGTAAGAATCTCGCCAGCAAGAACCTGACCGAGCGGCTGTCGAAGGGGACTCACACGATGCGCATCATGGCGACCGAGCGTTCGATCAAATGCTATATTGATCAGATCCGGGTTGCCAATGTGCCGAAGGTGGAAGGCTTTAGTCCGGTCGGTTTTAAGATTCGCATGTACCCTTACAAGGATGAGGGCAACCACTGCATGATCAAAAGCTATCGGTTCGCCGAAGGTGGCAAGAGCATGCGCGATCAACTCGATGAGACCGGCAAGATCGTCACTCATGGTATTCTATTCGATCCTGATTCGCATGTCATCAAGGCAGAATCGTTTAAAACGCTCAAGAACATCGGTCAGTTGCTCGAGGAAGATCCCTCCTTGCGGTTATCGATAGAAGGTCATACTGACAGCGACGGATCCGAAGCGCATAATTCGGAACTATCGCACAATCGCTCGAAAGCTGTGGTTAATTACCTGATCCAGAACTATGGAGTCGATGCCGACCGACTGGAGGCCAGAGGTTGGGGCGAGTCCAGGCCAATCGACACCAATGATTCGCCCGAAGGCAAGGCCAACAATCGGAGAGTAGAATTGGTGAAACTATAGATCATCTTTGAATCGAACAGCAATTAGTGCAGATTCTGATGGTACTGGCGTTATACAAATGGATTTGTATTGGGTCGCTTTTTCGAACTGCTTAAATGAGAAATATATCTCATTTGGGCGGTAATCCGAGGTGGGTGTTGAAACAATACCTATTGAGTCTCATTCCGGATTGTAATCGCCCACCTGAACTCTATCTCCTCATAACCGTTGTCATTCTCTATTCGTCGCCGGCATTCACCGATGATGCTTGAGATTCCATCACCCCCCGTTATTTTCCAGCACTCATTTAGTCGCACCCAAGCCGTGATAGTGAGCGTTTCCGACAATTCATCATACTCCGGCCGATGAGGTATAAGTATACAAGAGCCTCTAACGTAGAAGTTACTATGGAAGCCATGTGTATAGCTTGACTTGGCATCGAATGGCCAAAACATTAGAGCCCAATTGTCTTGGGGCTCCTGTGCCTGGACGCACAATCCCAGCACAAAACTCATGCAATATGCAATGACCGCCCCCATGATTCTTTTGGATAATACCTGCATATTTCCACCTTATATCCAAGTACAAGAGCTTTCATCAACCTCTGAAGCATTATCCCGAACGTGTATTATTAACTCATAATCCGTTAGAAAACCGGTTGAAAAACTTCTAACCCATACCGATAATCTATTGTCCCGCCATTAGTTATAAGATATATGCGGAGGAGGTAGGATACGACGCGGGGTATTTTCGCTAACCCTATGAAACACTATGAAATACGCGTAATTTCATGCCTTTGTGCATGTTAAGATACTTGTAGTTCCGTGTAGTTCGATGTAGTTGCGTGTAGTTCCAGGTAGTTCCCGGTTAGAAAACGGTTAGAAAATCCAGTGTAGGATGGGCTTTAGAATGTCCTCTTCTATATGCCAGATTGACAAAACCGCGGCTTAATTTCATTGCAATTTGTCTGTATTGTCTGAAGACATACACCCTGATATTTTTTTGAATCAGCACTCACATTTGCGGAAAGCAAGATTCCGTATTTTTTGGGAATAGGTAGTTCATATTTAAGATCCAATTAGAATATAAGGAGCCCAAAAATAGGGGTGGCGGAGTTTTGCCCGGCGAGATTCTATAAACTGTTGTTTTGCCCTGGCCAGAGCGTGCGCGTGCGAATGACCCTTTAAGATATTTTGATAAAAATATTCCGTAAATTCACTCGTAGTTATGTCACTGATATTCCAATAGGTGACAATGGCAGAATTACACCCGGCAATGAGAAATGGGCGGGCCAAATTCAGAACACCCTCGCCGGGAAAATACTTGCCTCTCCCCGAGCGACAAGAGGACAAAAATACTAATTGGATCGGAATTTCTAACTGAGTTATTTCGCGAGGTTGAAGAATCCCATCATCGTCATCATTCTGATTTGTTGACAAAATAATAGCTGACCGATTGGGCATACGATCATTAGTTATACCATGGGCAGCAATATGCAAGTATTTAGTATTGCTAAAATCTGCACTCTTTAGATTGCGTTCGGTAGCTTCACTACCAATAAAAGTTTTGACCTTATTCGAACCGAAGCATTGAGCGATAGTCTGTACTTCGATTGAACAATAAGGAAGGGGAGCCAAATGATCGACAATCCAATAAGCCTGCTCGCTAGAATTATTAATATTGATCTGAATGTTACCGTCACTCGCTTCCAATTCCGGCGAACTGGCGAAAGCCACCATTGTAAAAGATTTATCCGATATATTTCCATCGGTCAATTTGGGCCGTATGCCTTTTGCTGAAGGCGCGTATGAGACATCAAATTGTTCGATGAGAAATTCGTCATTTTTATCTATTAATGATTCCAAGGGAAGATAGTGTATTGGTCCGGAGGGTATGGCGATTAGCTTTTTGGCATTGTACGCCTTTAGCAGGTCATCGGGAATTAAAATAGAATATAACCTTTTTCCCGTTTCCATAAAATCATTTTGGGAGATGTCTGTTTCTGGATATGAATCAATGGCGTCAATATGATTACCAATCAAAACTTGGATGGAATCGAAGTCTTCATCGATTTTTCGAATTGTATATTCTCCTTTTCCGATTACGAATATAAAGTTGCCATAATAAGATAGCAGGTATTCAAGGATGACGGTATTATCGTCCTGAATTCTATTTTGGATTGATGCAATATTAATCGGATAATCATCAAAGGTTTTGGAATTATTTACAATTTGCTCAGAGTTTTCCAGATAATTCAGGAGCAGCGAATCTTCCAGTTCATGTATTGCCTTCATGGTTGCAGTGATTTCCCCGGTTGTTCGACTATCCTTATGAATTTCCGCAATGCGATGTAAGTAATGGTTTTCAATGCTGTCTGTGAGCATGCGCGCATTGCCTGAGAGATTGTCCATTAGTGCCCGGCTTTTGCTTTGTTCCAGATAAATAAAGGCAGAATCAGCATTGGCTCTTTCTGCCGTTGAATTGAGCTTTTGGATATATATGGCTGAAAGAAGATTGTAGAAACCGATTTTATCTGAAAATATTCCGGTTTTTAGTTCTGGAATGGGCAATTTTCTATTGGTATTTTCGATTAGCCTAATACAATTTTTTAATTCAATTATAGCACGCTCTGTGTTTCCTGTAAAATAACTGCATAATGCTATACCATATCTGGAGAATATTAAATTTTCGTAAGAAATATAGGCATCGGATATTTTTTCAAAGATTGTCTGAGCCGAATCATAAGATTTATTTTCGATGAAATAATTGCCCCGACTAATTAGATTTACGGCCGCTCCTCCAGGATCCTGTGCCAATTCGAATATGCTGTCAGCAGATCGGTACAATTCAATTGCGCTTTTATGATTTCCAAGATATTGATTTACTAATCCCAATTGACTAAGCGAGTATCCGAGATCAGAAAGACCGGAACTATGTGCGGTCGCCATTTCCTGCCGCAGAGCGAGCGATTCCCGGCCAAAATACAATGCTGAATCTAATATCCCCAGATTGTTGTAAGCTACAGATAGAAAATAATAGCAGTATGCCTGATTACTAATATCTTTTCGGTTTTTTAGCTCGGGGAGGATATTATGGATTAATGTGATGGCTGTCTCAGTTTGATATAATTGGAGAAAATCGTAAATCCTGCCCAATTGCACATAGGGGATATAACGCTTGTCATCAATCTTTCGAAAACTCCTGATAGAGTTGCTATATGCTATTTCAGAATGCAGATAATCTGCCAGGCGATAGTTATATATTCGTCCCAGCATCATTTCGCAATTTCCTATGAGAGAATAATAATCCAGATTCTTACTTATTGCTATACAGATGTGGTAGTAATTAATTGCTGAGTCAATAGCACCATGCGCTTCGTATATCTGAGCCATATCTTTTGTAACAACGGCCAAGTATATAGAGTCGTTCAGAGAACTGAACTGATGGTACAAATTTCTAAGTTGATCGCGCATGTCTGACAGTGAAAGCGAATCACGACTTCTCAGTAGTTTGGCCTGAGATTGTCTTAAATTAATTATTTCCATAGCCTGAGCAGAATCCCAGGAAGTATAAGACGATAATCGAAATGATAGATCGCGAATGCCGGTGGCCTTATTGTACTTGTCAATATACCAATCAAGTTCGTCATGCGAACTGTCTATTGCGCTTGTATTATTTACAGATTTGAGCTCCAAGTAGTCAGATAAGCGAGACAGCAAAAACTGTCTGATCTGAAAATGATCACTATTTATTTTTTCAAGATAGGTGGCGCTGTTATTTTTATGGTATAGCTCGGTAATGTCCGTTTCTGAAGAACATCCGAAAAATAAAATAGCACCTGTGAGAATAAAGAATAATATTTCTGCAATGGCTCGCCTCATAATCAATCACGCGGCGGAAGCGGAAATCGAATATGTCAATTATTCGTCAAGACGAATGAATATCTGATAGACTTCGATTATCTCTCGATTACCGTCTTCCGCAATTTCAATTATTTCTAATGTGTAATAACCTTTGGAGGAAAAGTAATCGTCTGTTAACTCAAACGCAAAGTCTTTTTGATATGTATTTGACTTGTTGATTGTCCGTAGAAGACCGGATGGATCGTAAAATTCGAAATCGTATAGACAATTTTGGCAATCATCGGTAACGGCCGGGCCAAATTCGAATCTAATTAATTTATTGTCGTCACCGATTGTGATAATGTTATTATCCTGTGCACTGCGCGTGCCTGGTTTAATTTGGTAGGTTAAGGATGTAATATCCGGTGTGAGATAGCTTTTGACTCCATAAATGGCAGGAATGGCCAGAATAATTAATAGTGCCAGAGCAACCGCAGGTTGTAACCTGAAACTGGGCACAAAGATAAACTTTTTAATTTTATCAAGTATAGATTCGGTGGGATAGGATATTGGTTCGGGACTCTCAAGTCGAATATGACTGCACAACCTGATTTCTTCAGAACATTCCGGGCAGGTCTTTAGATGCGATTCTATCTTTCCGATGGCGTTTTTATCCAAGGACATCGGATTCTCCTGATATTGAACCAGTAATTCTATATTAGGATGTCCCGAATCGACCCTATCTACAATATCCAGACCGACTTTAAGACCGGCCAGCTTATTTACTTCTTTCTGAAGTTGCGAATTATTCTCTACATCTTTTTCGAATGTAGCCTTTTCCGATGGCTCCATTTTTCCGGATAAGTATTTACCAATCAATTCGTTATTAATATTCTCCGATTTCATATTCTCTTCCTTATTGTTCATTCACAAATAAGGGCAGGGTAAACCTAAAAAGGTTGGCCGCTTTTACCAATATTTTTTATAATTTCATGAGCTTTATCACGGCATTTGCTAAATTTCCATTTAATTGTTCCAACTGCCAAGTCCAAATTTTCGGCAATCTGGGCATAATTCAGGCCATTTTTTAAGTACATTCGCCAAAGTTCCTGGCATTCTTTACCAATTCGGCGAATGATTCGATAATTTAGCTTGGCCAATTGATTTTTTTCAAGTTCCTGCTCGGGTGAGAGCGCTTTGTCGGGAAGCGACTCTTTATCCAGTTCCTCCCACGCAAATCTCTCGTTAAAGCGTCGATATTCAAGACAGGTACGCTTAACAATAGTCCCGATAAATGGCTGCAATTTGGATTTATCGCGAATTTCGTCTTTTCTTAAAGAGACTAAAAGCTTATAAAGAACATCGGCTTTAATATCCTCGGCGTCCGAGCCGAAGTTTTCCCTCCAAAAATGTAGAACGGCATCAATAAATCCTGAAATCTGCCTCGTAGCATTTTTCTCCCCGGCTAGAAAACCATTTATGATTTGA
>JBDREQ010000037.1:0-23499 GCA_043819555.1 Candidatus Zixiibacteriota bacterium
AATCTGTTTTGACGTTACCGCGTCCGATCCTGATCCCAATGACAGTGTCACAATATTACTTTTAAGCGGTCCAGGGAATTTCAATTTGACCGGCAATGGAATCGGTACACAGTGCTTCCTTCCGGAAAATCTGGATTCCGCGCGTTATGTGTTTGGGTATTATGTTACCGATAATTGTTTGCGGGGCGAGCCGCCTTCAAAATGTCCAACCGATTCGGTGGTCATAACCGTTATAATCGGGACGCCACCGTCGATAGAATGTCCGCCACTTTCAAATATCAATCTGTGTGCTCCCGATAATGTCTGTTTGCCGTTGAATATTCTTCCAGCCGATGCCGTTGTGACCATTGCCGAATCTAATGCGACTTACGAGAATGGCCAGATATGCTTCTATGCCGACCAGACCGGAGATTATACATTCAATGTCACCGTTTCGAATGATTGCGGCGAGTCCACCTGCCAGGTCGTTTTTGACGTCACGGTTGGGACACCGCCGTCGATAGAATGTCCGCCAACTCTGGCCGCCAAACTTTGCGAACCGGGTTATATTCAGGCTTATATAGGCCAGTTTGGACCCGATATACAAATTACAATCACCCCCGATGTTGAGATAGTCAATGACTCCATAACATTTTTCGCCGAAGCGCCGGGCGATTATTGTTTTGGAATCAGGGGAGAGAATGATTGCGGATTTAATGTCTGTAGCTTCTGCATTACTGTTGAGTTCGATTTGCCTCCTGTAATTTCTATTCCCGATACGACTATATCCCTATGTCAATCGGAAGAAATCTGTTTGCCGGTCACGTTTAGCGACCCCGATGGGAATTTATCCGAAGTACGCGCGCTTGATCCATACATAATAGTAAATGACGCGGTATGTTTCATTCCCGCTGAACCGGGAATATTTGAAATTATTGTTACTGCGATAGACGAATGCGGCAATGAAGCATTTGATACCGCGACTGTTATGGTCACAATAAACGAACTTCCGACAGTTTCAATTGAGGATACAACGGTATTTAATTGCTATGCCTCTGAAATTTGTATTCCTGTGATATTTGGCGACATTGACGGCGAGATCGTCTTAATTGAAGCAGAAGCCCCGGCCTATTATGACGCCGATAATCAACAGGTTTGTCTATATGTAGAAGCTCCCGGAACTTTTGAAATCAATATATCCGTATATGATGATTGCGGCGCTATGGCCACCGATGTCGGAACCGTATCGGCTAAATTTAACTCGCATCCCAAACTTGCCTTGGGTTCATACCCCAGCACAGCCTGCGAACTTGAGGAAATCTGTGTTCCCGTGATGGTCACGGACATTGATGAAAATGTAATTTCTTTGAGTACCGTCAGCAGTTGCGGTGAGGAAATAACATTTAACGAAATTGACAGTACTTTCTGCTGGACTCCAAATGCTTTTTCCGGCTGTGAACTGACTGTAACTGTGACGGATGAATGCGGCGGAACTGATGTTGTCACACTTGACATAGTGATTGAACAAAAACCTCAGCCGCATCCGATATGCCCCAATGATACAATCATGTTTATTTGCGAGCCGGGACAGGTCTGTCTGGAACTTGAAGAGATTCCGGGAATCAGCGTCAATATTGTTCCGGAAACCTTTATTTATTCTCCGGAAAATAATACAATTTGCTATTTTGCCGACGGAAATCGAACTGACACATTATTGATTATTGATGCCAATGAATGTAGTGTAGATACCTGCAGTTTTGTAATAGAAACAAAATTAAACTCATCACCGACTTTCTCAGGCAATACAAAACCGTCCCAGAAATCGTTCTGTGACAGTCTTTATTTGTGTATAAATATCGCCGTCGAAGATCCTGATAATAATCTAAGAGACATTTATGTCGAGGGGGGATGTCCGGGTGTTACTTACAATGAAGCGACTGGTCAGATGTGCCTGATGATCCGCAAAGAAATTCATTGCCAGGTCGACTTAATCGCGGTCGACTCCTGTAATGCCTCGGCAAGAATTAGTATTCCAATCGATGCGGTTCCTAATAAATCTCCGGTTATAAGCTTTCCCAACATTGAAGGAATTGTTCGTTGTCCTACCGATGAGGAACCGATCGTAATTTCAGATATCTGCGTTACTGATCCGGATTTTGGCGACGTTACTTTGGCGCTCGATTCGGGCATGGGTGAATTTGCTTTTGATCCAATCCTGGGATGCGGAACCCTGACGTTTGTACCTCCAGCGAATGATTCGGTGGAATATTGTTTCAAATTCAAAGCCGCCGATGATTGTTCGGAAAGCTATAAAACATATTGTGTAAATGTCTATCCTGCGACGATATGTGAAACCTGCATCCACGTCTCAATCGAAGGTCCGCCCAAATGTGTCAACAATGGCGCGATTTCAACAGTCAATGTTATCGTCGACGCCATTGAAAATATGGCCGCTTTCGATATTTTGCTATCCTATGATGCTACTGCAATAAACTTTTTGACCGCCGATTTGGGAACGGCCATTAGTGGCTGGGAATATTTCACCTATCGGTATGGCAAAGATGGGAATTGTGAAGGCCAATGTCCATCAGGTTTACTGAGACTGGTGGCTATCGCCGATGTTAATAATGGATCCCTCCATCCACCCCAGGATCAGTATTATCCCGCAGGCGTATTGGCCTCGATGACATTCAAAGTGTCTTCCGATGTGAATATTGGCGGCCAGAATGTCCCCATCAGTTTCTTCTGGTTTGACTGCGGCGATAATACCATCTCTGATATTTCCGGGCAATATCTCTATCTGGACAAATTGGTAATCAGCCGTGAAGGGAATATCATCTGGGATGAAACCAACGATGATGTTTATCCTGAAAACCAGCGCATCTTCGGAGTAGGCGCTTCGGATGAATGTGTGACCGGATTCAAAGACCCTCCGATTCGCTGCATTGATTTCAAAAATGGCGAGCTTTGCGTAATCCATCCCGATTCAATTGACGCTCGGGGAGATATTAATCTTAACGGCATCGCCTATGAAATAGCAGATGCTGTTTTATATACCAATTTCTTTATCTCCGGACTGAAAGCTTTCCATATATCGCCTCCTGCCCAAATCGCCGCATCCGATGTCAATGGCGACGGTCTCCCGTTGACAATCGCCGATCTGGTGCATCTGGTGAGGATAATCACTGGGGATATTTCGCCTATGCCGAAGCTTTCGGCCGTCGAAACGGAGGTACCGGTTACTCTCCGGAGAATAGAGAATAACTTCACCCTATCGATTGATTCTCCCGAGTCAATCGGAGCCATGTTATTGGTATTTTCTTATCAGGGAGATTTATTTGCTGGGCCGTTAGTTATAAATAAAACTGAAAGCATGAGCATGCTGACGGGATTTAATGATTACGGTGAATTTAGGATTCTGCTTTACAGTTTGCAGACGGGTCATAGGATTGAGGCTGGCGAATCGGAATTGGTAAGTATCGCCATACCGGAAGGCATTGAATTCAGGCTTATCGATGTTGACATGGCTGATTATAATGCCAATACAATGACGGCAATAATAGAGAATCAAGCCCTGCCGAATAAGTTGGCTCTCTCGCAAAACTATCCCAATCCGTTTAATCCGCGCACCTCGTTTAGGCTGACCCTGCCGGAAGCCTCCGATTATGTAGTGACAATTTACAACGTAACCGGACAGGCGATAAAAACATGGACTGGGTATGGCCAGGCGGGACAACATCTGTTCGAATGGGATGGCACCGACGCGAACGGGATTTTGGTCTCGTCGGGAATATACTTTTACAAAGCTTCAGCTTCCGGAAATCAAGCTATTCGCAAAATGGTGTTTCTAAAATAAAGAATTAAAAAAATACCCCATCTCAAAGCGAAGCCCGTCTGTAAAGGCGGGCTTTGCGTTTAATAGAATACTTTCGTTTATTTGTGATAACTGCCGCCGGCATTGATGTTCAGGACCCGGTATAATTGCTCAAGCAGCGCCAGTCGTATAATTTGATGAGACATCGTCAGGGATGACATATTCAGGATAAAATCGGCCTTGCGCACTATTTCATCCGAAAGTCCGAAAGGTCCCCCAATAATAAATTCAAGCGTCGAAATAGAATGATTTTGCCAAAAAACAAATTTATCGGCCAACTCCACTGTGTTCAATGTTTGTCCTTTTAAATCGAGAGCGATAACATAGCCGTTCTTCAACCGCGATGTGGTGCGTTCGCCTTCATTGATTTTGGCTTTTACTATATCTGTCGCAGAATTGTACTTTTCTTCGGCAATAGTCGAAATTTCCAGGCGAGCGTATTTTTTTATTAATTTTGCATAATGAATGACAGCATCATTGACCCAACTATGTTTATCTTTGCCAACCGTTATGATATGAATATTCAGCATCTAACCTTCGATGATCTTAACCCAAACTTTGCGTGTCCGGGGACCGTCAAATTCGCAAAAGTAAATATCCTGCCAGGCACCCAGCATTAATTTGCCATCGTTTATAATTACCGAAGCCGATGATCCCATCAGACTGGCCTTAATATGAGCCGGCGAATTCCCCTCAGCATGCCGATAATCTCCCGCCTGAGGAATTGTTTTATCAAGATGCGCCAATATATCGCGTTTGACATTAGGGTCGGCGTTTTCATTGATTGTAATTCCGGCAGTTGTGTGAGCCGCGTAAACGGTGACGATACCGCTTTTTATATTTGCTTCGGTGACGATGCTTTGAACCTGAGATGTTATATCTGTAAACTGGCAGACTGACGCGGTCGGTACCGAAAATGATTCCAGCATAATTCTCACTCCATTAATCAATTAATCCAAAAAGATAAGTGTTATAAATTCTTCGAACAAGATAAATCCTATTCATATTGAGATTTGTATTTTTAATGTCAAATCATATATTAGACTTTACATCTCGAAGTTGACTTTATTTACTTATTTTACTGAGGGACCTCGCATGCACAATATATATACGAGCCGGGATTATAGCGAAGCTAAGATTTGTCTTCCGCCCGAAAGCGCAGAGGAGGATGGCTTATGTTAAAAATTATTTATATACTTTGTACATCGATCATGTTATCATTAACGGGATCGGCACAGGCACAATTCACATCGAGCTGTCTCGATAGCGTTCAAATGCTTATCTCCTCCGATGAACGGGTGAAGATATATACAAACGACAGCCTCGAACATTCCGGTCGCTTAATGTCGGTCAATTCTGAAAATTCACTTTTGACGATTTTTCAAACAGATGTAAACGAAGACACAACTCCATTTATTGATGCCCCTGCTAAAACAACTATTTCCAGTCAAATAATTGAAGGAGAACAGATTGTCAAAATTGAGTATTACCGGAAAGGGAAAACGCATCCGGCATATGTTATCATCGGTTTTTTCGTTGGCGGGGCGGCGGGCCAGGCAATTGAAATGGCCATCGATCCCAGTTATGATTATGCTCTGTTTCCCTTCAAAACGCCCAAAGCATATACGCATGGCCAATGGATTGGCGCGGCGGCGGGAACTCTGGCCGGATATTTTTTACCGAAATTATTTCACAGATCACGAACCATAGAATGCGAAAGTAAAAAGTAACGGCAAACAAAGGGAGTATATTCATGCTTGCATTAATAAAAACATTATCAGCAATTGTGATAATAACCATCGCCTTAAATGGATGCAGTCTGATTGGATTGGGAGTCGGGGCGGCAATTGATTCACACGCGCAACCGACAAAGATGATTCATCCCTGGGCAGTCAATACAATAAATCCAGGCGACAGCGTTACCGCCCATCTCATAGACGGCCGCCGTCTAAGCGGCACATATCAAGGCATAAGGCCATCGGATGAAAATAAATACCAGGAGAAATATGATAATTTTGTCGGCCAACTCAAGGATTCCTGCCGGATGCCGGTTTTTAATGAGAATGTTTCCATAACACTTAAGTCTGGAGCCAACATAGAAGAAAAATTCCTTGGGTTTGATATTCTGATTTCCGCACTAAATCCCCGCGATACCACCCGTATTATTTCCCACAACCCCGATCTTTATTGCTATGCAGTCGGCAAAAATCAAGAGGAAAGTCCGCAGAAATATTTTTTGTACGATATAAAAAATTATAATGGAGAAGAAAGCGCCAGTATCAACCGCTCATGTATCTGGAAAATGGCGGTTGCAGGAAAATTGCCGCTGCGTTCATCCATATTTGTCAGAGATTCAATTGGGATTATGAATGCCGGAATTGATGAAATCTCAACCCTCGAAATATGTAATAAACGCAATGCCAAATGGTGGGGTCTTGGTTTGGGATTGGCCGTAGATGCCACAATTATAATATTAATGGCGGCGACCATGGGCAGCATAAGCGGGGGATTTTGATATTGATGGCAGAAGCGAAAAACAGTGATTAAGGTTTATTCAAATAAAGCCTCGACAAACGTTTCCGGATTAAAAGGTTTTAAATCATCGATTTGTTCACCAAGCCCGATAAAATCTATCGGAACCGACATCTCTTCAGCAATCGCAATGACCACTCCGCCTTTGGCCGTGCCATCGAGCTTGGTGACGATCAATCCATCACAGGATCCTGCCGCATCGGTGAACACTTTTACCTGCGACAATGCGTTTTGTCCGGTTGTGCCGTCGAGGATTAATTTGGGTTTAATATTTTCTTCAGGGACGACTTTTAACAAAACACGCCTAATCTTTTTCAACTCTTCCATAAGATGGGTTTTGGTGTGCAATCTTCCAGCGGTATCGATCAGGAGGATATCAGTTCCCTTGGCCTTGGCCGATGAGGCGGCATCAAAGGCTACGGCGGCCGGGTCACTCCCGTCTTTAGCTCGGATAAAATCGACTCCCGAACGGTCAGCCCAAATCGCCAATTGATCGACGGCCGCGGCGCGAAAAGTATCGCAGGCGGCGATCATTACGCTTTTACCGTTTTGAGAAAAGAATCGGGCAAGTTTCCCAACCGATGTGGTTTTACCGGTGCCATTGACGCCCATTATCAGCCATACCGTCGGATTGGTGCCGCATAACGCCAGCGGATCGCGATCGGTTTTAATTATTGCCGCGATTTCCGATTTCAAGGCGCCGAGAATTTCATCCGTCTCTTTAATATTCTTCCGGGCAACCTGTTCTTTCAGGTTTTCGATTATTTTCATGCTGGCCGAAACGCCGACGTCGCCCTGAAGGAGAATTTCCTCAATTTTATCAAGAAGATCATCATCGACTTTGGCGGCCAAACCGACAACATGCCGAACTTTTCCGACAATGTTCTCTTTGGTTTTGGAAAGCCCTTGCTTAAAGTTCTTAAGGAAATTTCGCATTAACCTGCCTGCGCTGATTCCTCATCGGCATAGTGGAGTTCAAGAAGAGTCTCATCATCCTCAGAATCTTTTTTGAATCGCACCGCGACCACTTTACTCACGCCCGGTTCTTCCATGGTTACCCCGTAAAGAGTATCAGCGGCTTCCATTGTTATTTTATTATGCGTAATAATGATAAATTGGGTCTGGCGAGAGAATTTTTTGACAATCTTCAAAAACCGCCCAATATTGATGTCATCCAGGGGTGCGTCAATTTCATCGAGGAAACAGAATGGGGATGGTTTGACCATATATAACGCGAACAGAAGCGAAATCGCGGTTAAAGCCCTTTCTCCGCCCGATAACTGGGAAATCGTCAATGATTTTTTTCCGCGCGGACGCGACATAATCTCTATCCGGGATTCGAGAGGATCCGATTCATCCTCCAAAATAACATCGGCTTCACCGCCGGTAAATAATTCCTGATACATTTGTTTAAAATTGTCGCGAGCCTTATCGATCGTTTCCAAAAACATTGCCTTCGCGGTCTGGTTTATCTTCTGGATTGTCGACCTGAGAATTGACTTGGCCGATATCAAATCATCGAGCTGCCTGGTAAGAAATTCCTGACGCTGTCTCTGTTCATCATATTCTTCCAGAGCCAGCATGTTGACGATTCCCATCTTATGCAGTATATCTCTCAATTCATCGACGCGGCCGGCGGCATCATCCTCGCTTATTTCAGCGTTAGGCGATTCGATTTCCAATTGGCCGATATCAATTGAATATTCAGCGCGCATCCGTTCTTCAATCTGCTCCAGCCGAGAGGCGAGTTCCGTTTCACTAATCTGCGCCGTGTGAATTTCATCCGAGAGCGAATCGCGTTCGGAACGAAGGGATTTAATCGTCTTTTCAATATTATCGAGTTGACCGCTAAGTTCATCTCGTTCCAAACGCTTGGTCTGCTGCCTTTGGGTTTGTTCCTGCCGTTTCTCAAATGCTTCCTTGAGATTTATCTCGCCGTTGGCGAGTTCCGCCGCCAAGTCTTTAATTTCTTTTTCAGATTGCTCAATTAAATCTTCTTTTTGGGCAATGTTGCCGGAGATGTCCTTAATCATTTCCTCGTAATAATCAATCTGAGATAGTACATGAGCTCGCTTGCTCTCCAATTCAATCTTTGCCATCTGAATTCGGTTTACTTCAGCTTCCGCAGCGGAGGCGGCCTCTTCAAGTTCAGACAATTTTTGTTTTTTATCCTGGACCTGAGAGGTGATGTTTTCTTTTTCTTTGTCAAGCTGGTCATAATCGAGGGATAAAGTATATTGCCGATGTTTCAATTGATTGAGCTTTTCCGATATTTGATTAACCTGCTGATCAATGCTGGTAACTATTTCCTCAGCGGCGTTAATCTTGAATTGTTCTTCTTTTAGCCCCGTTATTAATTCGGAAAGATTATCTTTGTCATCCGCCAGCTTGTTATTAAGCCGAGAAATAGTCTGCCGCTTTTCACCGACGGACAGAGTTACTTCGGCCTGTTTATTGCGAATCTGGCGTGTGCGGATTTCCAATTCCTTCAGCTTCTTATCCAGAGCTTCAACTTCATCTTTTCTTCCTATGAGAGACATCTCTTCCGATACTCCGCCGGAAATATATCCGTCATTGGTAAATACCTGACCGCTCATCGTAACGATTCGGTATCCATCGGGAATTTTATTCAATATCTCCCGCGCCTCGATTCCTTCTTCACAAATCAGGGTTCTGCCCAGAAGAGCTTTTGGGACTTCGCGATATCGTTCATCACATTCCACAAGTTTGTCGGCCCAATCAATGATTTTATTATTCTGTGGCAATTCGGGACGCGGCCCAGGGGTTTTCAATCGCTGGGTCATCAGGAAGGTAGCCTTGCCAGCCTTTTTTTCGCGCAAATAAGAGATTGCTTCCTGAGCGGTTTCATAATCGGAGCAGAGAATATACTGAGCCATTTCTCCCAAAGCGGCGTCAATTGCCGCCTGGTATCGCGATTGAGAACGGATATAATCGGCGACCGTACCGGTGATATCAAACCACCGCCCGGCGACTTCAAAAATGGCTACAACGCCGCCGGCAAACCCCTCATAATGCTCGACCATTTCGGATAATAATTTTTTCCTGGCCTGAGTCGCTTCAAAGTTGGATGAGGCTTCTGCCAGTTGATCCCGCAGGCGGTCGGCCGAATCTATAATCTGCTCCAAAGATTTTTCATCACTCTCGATATTTTGCTCATCCGCTTCAATTTGGGTCCGCATCGCTTCTATTCTGCCCTGCATCGATATGATTTCTTCGCGGCGATGTTTTTTCTCAACGATAAGATTATTTTTCTTTTCGCTGTTTTTTTCGAGATCTTTGTTCAACTCATCGATTTGCTGTTCAATATTTGCCGAATCCGCTTTGCCCGATGACAGGCGCCCTTCGATATTTACGAGCATGGAATTGTCATCTTTAGAGCACGATCTAT
This sequence comes from Candidatus Zixiibacteriota bacterium, assembly GCA_043819555.1. Taxonomy (GTDB): domain Bacteria; phylum Zixibacteria; class MSB-5A5; order GN15; family JAAZOE01; genus JAZGGI01. The sequence continues at coordinate 9,795 of JBDREQ010000037.1, forward strand.
ATCTTAAGTATTCCTCGTCGGCTTGCTTCTGGACGGCTTTTGCCTTCTCCAAATCAGAAGAAAGGGTATTTATTTCTTCATCTTGATTTTGAATATCGATTACGGCTTTTGCCTTTTCTTCGCGAATGACATCGCCCCTTTTTTGCAGGCCATCTATATCACCTCGGTTTTGAACGATAGATTTATCCAGGTTTTCTTTCTTCTCGCGTTTGACGGAGATATCAGTCTCCAATTGATGCGCCCGTTCCGACAGATTAAATACTTCTCCGCCGATTTCAGAGAGTTCCGAATCAATTTCGGTCAGCAGCGTACGCTGTAATTCAATATCAGCGAACTGGCCGTCAAGTTTTGCTTCTATCCCCATTTTCTTATCACTGAGCGTTTTGATGCGGATCGCCAGTTCTTTATTTTTCCCGGTTAATTGATTAAATTTTGATTTGGCATTATAAAGGTCCCATCCTTTCAATTCCTCGGAAATTTCTTTATACCGTTGGGCTTTATTGACCTGTCGTTTTAACGAACGTACGCGAGTCGTAACTTCGGATAAAATATCCTGCAGTCGGACAAGGTCCTGTTCCGTTGCGGCCAGTTTTCGTTCAGCCGCCCTCTTGCGATGCTTGTACCTCGTGATTCCGGCCGCTTCCTCGAATAAAAAGCGGCGCTCCTCGGTTTTGTCAGACAAAATGGCATCGACCATTTCCTGTTGGATGATGGCATAAGCGTGAGCTCCAATACCCGTATCAGCGAATAGATCCGTTATATCTTTTAGACGGCAGGGCGTCTTGTTGATTAAATATTCCGATTCGCCCGATCGGAATAACCGACGGGTCACAAGTATTTCGCTGTATTCAGTCGGCAGCATGCCGTCTTTATTTTCAATTTGCAGCGATACTTCGGCCATCCCGAGCGGTTTCAAAGCGCGCGTACCCGCAAAAATAACTTCCTCCATTTTTGCCCCACGCAAAAGGGATGTCTTTTGCTCGCCCAAAACCCACCTCAGGGCATCAAGCAAATTCGATTTGCCGCATCCATTGGGGCCAACGATTGAAGTCATCCCCTGGTTAAATAAAAATTGTGTTTTTTCAGGAAATGATTTAAAACCGACTAATTCCAATTTCTTTAAATGCACAATTACTCCTTACTGACTTTACTAATCGGCTTGGGTGTTTTGGTAAGGTTGGCGACGACTTCTAGAATAGAATGGTATATTAAACGACGATCTCTCAAATACTTGGTCTTGACTTCCAAATTCAAATAAGGCAATCCCAGGCGCCCGTTGGCCCCAAACCTGATGGCCTGAGGAAACCCGAGAAGAATCTTGGCCGCATAACGATTTTCCTCGAGATTAGTATCAAAGATGTAATCGAAATTATAACTTCGCAGCTTTTCAATAAAACTCGAAGAAGGCAGATCGCACCAATTTGTATCGGATTTTCCGGGCGAGAGAATATTAAATCCTTTGGAAGGGAATATAGACAGAACATTAGTATCAGGACTGGCCAGTAGAAAGACGTTACGATCCCCAAAATACGCTTGAATTTCGGGCAATACTTGTTTTACAATCATCAAATCGCGTTGAATCGAAGGCAACAAAACCAAAAGCGATTTGTCCTGAATGTCAAGCGGTAACGATAGCGGACGCAGTATTGTATTGGACGAGGCGCGGGCCAGACTTATTTTTGAGGCTATGGATTTAATCCCCATCTAATTCCCCCGGCATCCCGCTATCAGCGGAATTGATAGTTGAAATTGAATTTGATGGGGGAGTATTCGAACTGGGCCGAATTGCATTTTGGGCTGCGTCTGTTGTTGACTCGTTGGCGAAAAAGTCCTTAAAATTCGTTTGATTAATTTCCAGATTGGATATCACACGAGATCCCGGAGACAATGGCGCCAACCGGTTACCATTAATAGACATTTCAACGGCTGTCGAAATGCCCAAAGTCATCCGAAATCCGTATATAGCCTCCCAATTTCGAACCTCGCCGGCCTTCAATTCCCTGTTCAATACCGTATCGCCATCCATAATTACCAGCATCCAGACATCCTGAGTCGCACCTATTCGCAAATTTAGAGGCGGGGATTGAGACGGAGGCGTCGAGTCCATATCACTGTCAATGGCTGATATTTCCGATTCCTGATCTTGGGCGCCGACAGCCGGCAGCTCCGGCATATTTGATTCACCCTCCGTTTCTGATGAATTTACAAAAACGAAATTGTAGATTAAATAGATGATAAATGCGGAGATGATGATTGCCCCCAGCCGAATCAGCAAACGCACAAATTTCTTCATCTCAGTAGAGGTCGCATTTTCCAGGGGAATGCCATTTTGCATGATTACATTGTTATTCTGACTCGCCGCACTTGATCTTGTCAAATCAACATCCTGAATTTCATCTATAACTCCGGGATCAAGACCCAAGTTTTGGGCGTAACTGCGAGCGAACAAGGTAAAATACGCGGGGGAGGGAAGCGATTCAAAATTCCCTTCTTCGATAGCCCGCAGATGCTTCTCCATTATTTTGGTCGCATCGGCGATATCTTCAAGCGTCTTGTTTTGTTCTTTGCGGGACGCTTTGAGAACTTCACCTATTTTCTTATAAGACTCAGACATGCGACTCCAAAAATCTTTTGGCCATTTTCTCAAGTGTGACCAGGGGCAGACCGATGACATTATCAATATTTCCATCAACCATGTCAACCAAAAAACGCCCCATCCCTTGTATTCCGTAGGCTCCGGCCTTGTCCATCGGTTCCCCGGTGGCGATATATTCGAGCAATTTACTTTCGTTCCAGTTGTTAAAAGTCACTCGGCTTTCTTCAACACCCTTCAGGCATTGTTCTGAATCGCTGTTATACAAAGCCAAACCCGTAAAAACCGAATGCATCTGGCCGGATAAAATTTTTAATATCCGGAGAGCATCGTTTTTATCTCTCGGTTTAGTGAGAATTTGATTCTGGTAAACCACAATCGTGTCGCAGCTTAAATAGGCGCCATTTGGTTTATGTTCAAGAGAACAAACTTTCTGGCAGGCCAAATCAACCGCCAGCTTATCCGGCCGCAAAGCAGAATTAATCTTTTCCTCGATGTCTGGGTAAAGAACAGTAAATTTTATTCCCAATTTGGTCAGGATTTTTTTTCGCCGGGGGGAACCGGAGGCCAGGACTAAATCAACGGTTTTGCTTAATCTTCGCAGATCAGTGCATATCATCTTCGAGAACGAAGGTAACCGGACCGTCATTGATAATCTCCACTTCCATTTTAGCCCCGAAACTCCCGGTTTCGACTTTTAATCCTGAGTTCGCCAGGAGCTCAACGAATCTTTGATACATTTTCCTTGCCTCTTCCGGCGGCATAGTTCCGGTAAAGCTGGGTCGGCGCCCCTTGTGTGTATCACCGTATAAAGTAAATTGCGAAATTACAAGAAACTCGCCTTCAATATCAAGGATTGATTTATTCATTCTTCCTAAATCATCTTCAAAAACCCGCAACTCACTTACCTTTTTTGCCAGCCGCGCTGCCGATTCGGTTTGGTCTCCGATTTTCAATCCCAATAGTATTACAAAACCGCGCTTGATCCGCCCCTTTTCAAATCCCTGCGGATGTTCCTCATCGAAAACCGTCACCGAGGCTCGGCCTACTCGCTGAATCACCAATCTCATAATAGCACGAAGGTAGGCTATTGGATATTATCTGTCAACTTGTGATTTTACAGGCATTAAATAAAATCGGTATTGCGATTTACTGATTTTTATTCCCCTGTAAAAGTTTTATGATTGCGCCGCGTCGATTTAGTTATTTATTTTAATTTCCACAAGAGCTGAAAGATATTGTTTAACCCGGGAACAGACTGGTAATCCGTTTGTTAAATGGTTTGAAATAACATAGAAAAAAGTAAGGAGGAAATATGTCTCAACCTGTTCATGTAACCGATGCCTCATTCGAAACCGAAGTTAAAAATTCTGATATTCCGGTGCTGGTCGATTTTTGGGCTGCCTGGTGCGGCCCCTGCAAAATGATTGCTCCGATTTTGGACGAATTGGCCGGCGAGTACGACGGTAAAATAAAAATCGCGAAAATTGACGTCGATTCGAACCCAAAGACTCCGGCTTCGTTTTCAATTATGTCGATACCGGCTCTGCTTTTTTTCAAAAACGGACAAGTCGTCGAATCAGTTATCGGGGCCGTACCGAAGGCGCAGTTAGTATCAAAAATTGATAAAGTCCTTTAACATAGGAAATTTTGAGCATGAAAGATTCATCTCAAAGTGTTAATTGGGAAAATCCGAGCGCTGAAGAAATCAGAGATATTTTGACATCATCAAGAACGATCGCCGTTGTCGGATTATCTCCCAAACCGGAAAGGCCATCTTATGGAGTTGCCAATTATCTAATGGGTATGGGTTACAGCGTTATACCGGTCAACCCTCGCGAAATAGAAATAATGGGGTGTAAATCATATCCGGATCTTACGGCGATTGGCAAAAAAGTAGATATTGTCGATGTTTTCCGGCGGGGGGAGGCAACTCCCCCGATAGTGGAAGAAGCCATAAAGACCGGGGCGGGCTGTATCTGGTTTCAGGAGGGAGTTATTTCCGAGGAATCTTATAAGCTGGCGAAAGATGCAGGGGTTACCATTGTTATGGATAGGTGTATTTTGAAAGAACATCAACTAATGGGAATCTAAGATGGATTTTACACAAGTACTTCTTGTCGCAATTTTTATTGTGGTCTGGTTGGTTTTGGTCAAGTATGTTTTCCCCAAATTTGGAGTACCTACCTGACACATCCCTGCCGGTCATGATAAGACGGCATCGGTTCCGGAGGAGCCGAAAGAAAACAAATCGCTACCCGAATAAAAAATTGATTCTTAAACAAATTCCTTAATTATACGGCATTGGCGTCATTAAGTATCATTAAGTTAATTGCCGATAATAAGATAGATTATGAGAGCATACGGAAACAAACCCGGATTTGGGAATATTCGTTTTGGCCCACAGCGAGGATTATCGCGCGGAGTCAAAATCCTGCTCATTACGAATGTAGCTATCTACATTCTACAGATGCTGATAGGCCGGGAAATGATAATTCTACTGGGATTAACGCCGGTTCGGGTTCTGCAGGATTTATCATTTTATCAACTTTTTACCTATATGTTTTTGCACGGCGGATTTTTTCATATTCTGATGAATATGTTTATTCTCTGGATGTTCGGAACCGAAATTGAACTGACCTGGGGTACGAAAAGATTTTATAAATATTATTTCCTGTGCGGTATTGCCGGTGGAATTTTCACGGTAATGTTTATGCCCAATTCCTCGATACCAACTATCGGAGCTTCCGGAGCTATCTACGGTCTTCTGGTTGCCTATGCCGTCATGTTTCCCAATCGTTTAATTTATTTGTATTTTCTAATACCTGTAAAAGTTAAATGGGCGGTCATTGCTTTTGTTGGTCTTGAGTTTTTGGCGTCCTTTGACGCAACTTCCAGCGGCGTTGGCCATTTGGCTCATTTAGGCGGCGCGGTTATAGGATTTATTTATCTTAAACTTGACTGGCGCGTCGGGAATTTGTTTTATAAATTATCACCGAAGCGATTTTTGGCTAATTCGAGATTTAAGCGCAATTATCGTAAGTTAAATAAAAACCGGGAAAAAACCGAAGAAATAATGAAGAAAGTTGACCAAATTCTCGATAAAATTAATGAAGTAGGGATTGAAAACATATCGGAAGGGGAACGCCGATTCCTTGATAATGCCAGTGACCTTTTATCTAAAAAGGAATAACGCTGTTTATGTCAAAGATAGTCCTTATAATTGAACCGTCGATAGCCGTCCGGGGCATAGCCGAGTCGCTGCTCCGGCAAGGCGGGCTGAATGTAATTTCAGTAGATACAGTTGAAGACGCCAAACAGATTTTGCAGGATAGTAAGATTGCGTTAATTTTGGTTTCTTCCGAAGTCTATGACGGTCAGGGGCAGCCCTTTTATGAGGTGGTTGGTTCAATTCCGGGAGGTAATTCCGTACCCCTTTTGGTGCTGCATGATGCCTCGAGTGGACAAACTATTAATTTCCCCCAGGAAGTCATTATTAACAAGCCTTTCACTCCTCGTGAATTTATGTCTTCCGTAGCGGCTTTTACCGGCCAAAATACGCAAATCCCGGGACAGACTCCATTTGACGGAAATGATATCGAAGATGATATAATCGACACCGCTTTGGGAATTGATAAAATAGAGGTTGATGGATCCGAGGTGATTGGTGGCGATACTGGCGTTTATCGGCTGCATAATAAGAGAAACGCCAAAGAATCAATGGTCGGTTATGATTACAAGGAACCGGTGGACGACCGTGCTATTGCTGCAAAAAAGAATGATAGCGCGAAAGTTCCGGAAATTAACGTTCGACAACAACAAAAGACTAACCAGGCGCCTGAACAAAAAAAACAATTGGATGAAAAACCGATGGAGATATCCGAAGAAAACGGCGAATTCCTTGGAGCCGATAGCGCGAAACTTAGGCAGGCTTCCGCCAATCAACTTACTGAATCAAGTAAAATAGAAATTATTAGCGATCAATTCGGGATCATGTCTCCCGATGAACCTCTGGAAACCGACAGCGATGACCATGATTATGGCTGGTTTATAAATGAATTGAAAAAGGATGGCCGGGACGAACCAAAGGCGATTTCCGATGATAGTGGATCGCTTGAAGTCTCGAAAATGGAAGAATCTCTGAATCCGTCGGCACCTGCGCCGGCATCTCAACCCCCCCGGATTCAGTCGATTCCCGTCGAGTCGAACCCTGCCACTCATAAAGCATTTCAACCGAAAATAAAAAAGGAAATTCCCGGAAGTTCTCAAAGTCAGGCAATTGAAAAGTTTATTTCCGAATTTAAAAAAGAGATGGAGAAGATATCTGTCGACGATGAACTGCATATTCAGGAAGCAAATATTCCTCCTCAGGATTCTGAATCCGATAAATCTCAGGATAATTTTCAATGGGATGAAAACCTGGAAGACTTGCCTGAGCCAGAATTAAAAAACCTTTCCCACGAACTTATAAAAGCGATTTCGAGGCAGGTGGCAAGCAAAATGGTTGCCCTGTTGGATGAAGAAAGAATTTATCAATTGTTTAAAGAAGCTATTGCCGATTTCATAAGGCAAAAGGGTAAATAAATTCTATTATTTCGAAAAGTTATCGCCTTTCCAGACTCTTTATCATCCAAATATATAATAAATTCGTATTTGATATTGACCAATTATCTGTGTATAATTATCAGAGTCAAAAAAAATAATGCGGAAAGAGATTATGAGTTTTATCGTGCCTGCAAATAAGAAATTCGAATTTGGACGGTGGTTTCTTCTACTGATGTTGCTGGGGGGCGCGTCAACTTTTGGAGCCATAACCGATCTCGACCGGCCCTGGGAAGATGAAGGGAATGTCATTCAAATTTTCCCCATGCTGTCTTATACATCGGTTCAGCCCGGCAAAACTTATGCGGCCGCATTGGTTCTGGATATTGAGCCCGGATGGCATATAAATTCAGCCTTTCCCGAACAGGTTTATTATATTGGCGCCGAATTGAAATTTGATACAGTTCCCGGTTTGATACCGCGTGACATAAGGTATCCCGAAGCTCATACAATACTGCTCCTTGATGAGGATATGTCTGTCTATGATGGCAAGACCGCTATCTATTTTAATATTCGGGTTGCCGATGACGCCCCATCGGGCAATATTTCACTGCCCCTGAAATTTAGATATCAACCATGCGACAACAAAGTATGCCTGGCTCCCGAGACTAAAGAGATTGATTTTATTATCACTGTCGGGGAAGAGGGACAACCGATTGCGCCTGATAAATTCGCGGGAGCTGACTTTACCGGCGTACAACCGAATGAACAATCCGATTCAAATCCACAGGATAGTTCTAAGTTGGCCGAAGTTATTGAAGAATATGGCTTCTGGGGATATTTCATGGCCCTGGGATTGGCATTTTTGGCCGGATTGCTTCTTTCATTTTCTCCCTGCACCTATCCAATGATCCCCATTACCGTTTCAATTTTTGCCGGTCAGGATCGAGGCGTCTTTCGTGGGTTTATAATGTCTCTGTTTTACGTTGGATCGATGGCCGTTATGTATGGCATCATGGGATTGGTAGTTTCACTGGTTGGGGGAGTATTCGGGGCCTGGCTGGCCAATCCAGTCGTCGTGATCGCGATTGCCGTAGTTTTCGTCATCTTTTCTCTTTCCATGTTCGGCCTGTACGATCTTAATATACCATCATCAATTCGACAAAAACTTGGTACGTCTCAAAATAAGGGTGGAATCTTCGGGCCGATTATTCTTGGTATAATAGCCGCTCTGGTAGTATCACCGTGCGTCGGCCCCTTCGTTGCCGGGATATTAATATATATCGCAACCTTTGGTTCCCCCATCTTCGGATTTTTAACTTTATTCGTATTTGCCATCGGGTTGGGAACGCTCTATATCATTATTGGGACTTTTTCATCATCAATAAGCAAATTACCCGGAGCCGGGGAATGGATGGACCAGATAAAAAAGTTCTTCGGGTTTATTTTACTGCTAATGGCTCTTTATTTTCTCCGAACTGTTATATCACCTGGCGTATCGGCAGTTCTGGCCGGCCTGCTATTTCTTGCCCTGGCCGTCTTTGGGGGCGGGCTCGACCGTTTATCATCCGAAAGCGGATTTTTCCACAGGCTCAAAAAATTCATTGGCATTCTCGCCTTCATAGCCGGATTATATTTAATTATCGGCTCAATGCTCTCACAGGGTTTTGTTTTCCCGGCCGCTTCAGAATGGATGCGGTCTATAAATCTGGGTTCATCTTCTGAAAAAAACCTCATTCCCTGGGAAACGGATTTGCAGTTGGGACTCGAACGCGCCAAAGCCGAAGGTAAACCGGTGCTGATAGATACCTGGGCAACATGGTGCGTAAACTGTAAAATCCTTGAAGAAAGGACATTCAATAATCCGCGAGTTGCCGCTGAAGCTAATAGATTTGCCGCTCTGAAAATTCAGCTGGAAAATTCTGATACTCCTATTACCAGGGATTTCATGGCTCGCTTTGAACTCAAGCATTATTCCCTCCCGACCACATTACTGCTTGATTCTGATGGCAATGTCAGGCGAATCTTAAAGGGCGTTGTCGAGCCCGATGACATGATAGCCGAAATGAAAAAAATCCGCTAAATAATCGTATTTACGATTAAAACTCTCGATAAAACCGTTTATCATCATGACATATCCTTGTCTGTCTATTGACATATTGCATGGATGCAATTATATTTACGCTACCTCACAGCTATATGGAGCTATTGATTTATGATGTCAAAAACGAATAACGATACCGCCCATGTAATTTGCATCCAGGAAGTCCAGGAAGATGGTTCATCAATGAATCTGGGGAATCAGTTGACTCGTGATGAGATATCATTTTTGCACCAGGCTTTTATTGCCGACAGTATCAATAATGCCCTGACGATTCCTGGAGTTGATATTAAGCTCTTTTATTCACCCAAAGCCAAAACCGAAAAATCGGTACAAACAATCATCCAGTACCTTAAGGGAAAATTGACCGGCGATAAAAAATCTATCCTTGTCGATGGCCGTATTGAAATTTCGGCTCTTAATCCCGGACGATGGGGTGTCAAGATGGATGAGTCATTTGAACGCTGTTTCCGGCAGGGCTATAAAAAAGTAGTCTTCATCGGCAGCCGTACTCCGACATTGACGAATAATATAATTGAAAAAGCTATGCGGATTCTCGATAGCTGTGATGTTGTATTTGGTCCTACCGTTGAAGGCCGGTATTACATGGTTGGAGTGAAAGGCAGTTATCCGATACAGTTTCAATCGTTTGACTGGAAAGCTCTCGATATCTTTTCTCAGGTGTCCATGCGTCTTGATGAACTCGGCGTTTCATGGCAGGAGTCCGAAATCTGGTATGCCGTTGAACACCCCGAAAATATCGAGTATTTGGCTCGCGACATCAATCAATATCGTCTTGTAGGCGACGAAGAAACGGCCCGGGAAACCGAAAAAGTCCTGGAACGCATTCTTGAACGCTTATCTTAGGTTTAATTAATAAATCCTGGCGGCCATTTTTGACCGCTTCTTTTTTATGAGGCAGATATGGAGTACGAATTACAAAAGTTGACATGGTTGCAGGTCAAAGCTCTTGTCCCTGAAAAAATAAATATCATTCTAATACCGGTTGGCACCGTTGAAGCGCATGGAGCCGCCGCATTGGGTACCGATAATTTTATTCCCGAAGCGATAGCTCTGTCTCAAGCCGAAAAGCTAAATGCCTTAATCGCACCGACCCTCAATTACGGCATAACCAAATCATTATATCGCTATCCGGGTTCCTTAACCGTCAGGCCGGAGACTTACAAAAATCTTATTGGAGAAATTATCGATTCCCTGGCTGACCATGATTTCAAATATTTGATTTTTATAAACGGACACGGCGGCAATAATACCATGCTCAAAGAAGCCGCCTATGAAAAACATGTAGAAAGAAAAGTCGGGATCGCTGTAATTCATTGGTGGGAACTTACCAATGAATTGAATCAGGAAATATTCGGAGAGGCCGGAGGGCATGCCGGTAATAATGAAACCGCCTGCGTTCAGGCAATCGATGAAGCTCTCGTCGCCAAAGAAGAATTTACGAAAGATATGGGTTTCCACATGAAACATGGAGCCGATATTTATCCTGTGCCTGGATCAATTCTGTTATATGAAGAGAATCAAGGATACCCAACTTTTGACGCCGCGCAATCCAAAGAATACCTTCAAAAAATGTCAGAAATCGTCGGCGATTATATTCTCGAAATTTTAAATCGCTGGAAAGGCATGAATATATTTTAGTAAAATAATTTTTAGGTAGTTGGTTTTCTCATAGCAGATTCTTGCAAGTGTCATACCAGCGAAAGATGAAATGATTGATTCTTGATTTATCGATAGCTCCGCATAGATTCCCGATTCGCGTCACCCGGCAAGGGGCTCGACTCTCGGGAATGACAAATATTTATGCCAGTAACTAATTCCGATACGACAGCGTAAAGTATAATCTCTGAAAATTATCTTTAGCAATGGCGTTATTATTATCCATTAGCGTGTACTCAGCATTTGGCGCCGTGTAATTCCTCTCAAAATTCCCCCTCACATAGGCCGCTTCAAGAAGAAGCACTCTATCTAATAACCAGCCGAATCCAAGAGTAAATCCCTTCCGATCACTTTTAATAAAATCGTTTTCATACGCCAGGGGCAGTGAAAACAGTCCCGCACGAAAAGATAAACCACGTTGAGGCAATTGATACTCGACTCCGCCCCGAAGATTGACAACATCGCGGTAATAAAAATTCAGGCTGTCGCTCTCGATTTCCATGCCTGGATTATCGTTATATGAAAGCTGGGACCAGTCGATATATTCAATCTCACCTGTTAATCTGAATCGATTCATTCGATACGAAATTCCTGATCCGAATATGAACGGCCTCGATAAGTCGTATTCAACAACATCGCGTGTTCCATCTTCATAGATATAAGTCTGCTCAACCTGCCATTCCAGAGGAGATTCCACTACCAGTCCAAATGTAAAATCTTTATTCGGCCGAACAAGCAGGCCACCTTTCAAAGTCATGCCGATATAGCTATCCTCAAATCGGTTAACGAATCCGCCGGATTCGCCGAGAGTCTCATCGACCCACGCATAATCATAAGTAAATTTATCTTCGCCGGAATAAACATTCAATGATGCCCCGGCCGACAAACGCGGTGTCAAATCAATCCCGATTCCGGCTGAATACAGGTATATTCCTCCGTCTTCATATTCTTCAGCTTTGTCTTCAATCAATGCATTATCGGCAATGCGAACATCCCGGACATGAAAAAGGGCCGTCCGATCAAACGACATCACCCGATTAACGCCAAACGCGGCCACCATCGAGCCGCGATAAGTTGGTACCGGAATTGTCAAATTCACCGAACCGAATCGGGTCTTGGTCATATCGGCCGAAGCCTTATTTAAAGTTGAACGGAAGGCGGCCGGATCATATCGACCCGATTTCATCGATGTCTCATTGGAAAATTTCTGATGAGTCAATCCCAGTTGAATTTCTATCCGTGGTATTCTTGCCAGAGCCGCAGGGTTATAATATAACGCCGGACCATCAATCGTATTGGCAATCCCGGCTCCGCCCATCGCCATCTGTTTTGCCCCGTACCCAAAGAAATTCCCGGCCGTAACTTCTTCGAATATACCCAGATCCTGAGCCATCAGGGGAGAGGCAAAAACTAACAGAACGTACAAACTTAGTAGCTTTTTCATGGCTTGCCTCTCTTGGATTTTTTCTTAGTTGTCTCTTTTTTCTTATCTTCAGCTTTTTTTGTATCATCTGACTTTTTATTGGGCTCTGGCTGAGGGGTGGTTCTCTCTTTGGTCGGGGGTTCCACTTTGCCTTCGGTCGGGCCTTCGCCATCTTTCGAACGCGTCTCCGTACCAGTCGCCGGGCGCGAAGTCGTACTACCGGTGCCATCAATTATCATCTGACCGCCTGATGTCCCGCCTGGATAATATATCCCCGAACCATTAGTAGACATATATCCACCGCCGAATGCATGGGGAGGCGCCGCCGGAGCCGGATGAGCTTCCCGTTTATCATATTTTGAGCCCCGCGAACTTTCCGCGTATTCGCCATTTATATATGGATAATCATAAAAATCCCACCACCAGGGGTAAGCATAAAAATATCCGTATTTTTCATACTCCCACCAAAAATCAGGGTAGGGAGAATAATAATACCCATACGGATATTCCTGGTAATCGCCATGGCAGCGGGTACAGTCGGAAACTTGCGTGGCGGAGTATCCGCTCTCATCATTGGGATGCTTGAGAATCGTATAACATCCCGGAATGATTATCGCGGCCGCAACCGTGAGGAATACAAGGAGGCGCAAAAGCTGTCTCATAAACCCTCCAGAAAAAATCTACTTCCCCTCTAAAAATGCTCTACATATGTTACGCGCAAACCTCGCCATATATCAGACGTACCTTTGCGGTTGTTGTTCAAATTCTTCAGTAAAAACTCCATGACCAGATTATCAGCATACAGCCATTGTAACGCCAGATTCAGATATCCTTTGCCTTTTCCAAAACTGATTAGATCCTTATCATCATTGAATCCGAAATCATACTCCAACACGAGTCCGACATCTTTATTCAACCGCGTGTCCATGCCGACAAAGAAATCCATGTTTTCGTCGTCATCTTCTCGCTCCATCGTATAATTGACGCCCCCGTGAATGCCCATCTGCCATGTCTGCACCGGGTAGTTTTTGCTGGCCACGAGATAGAACCCCTTGGATTTGAATGCATATCTTTGTAAATCTTCATCAAAAGACCCGAATCCCTGCGAAGTGAATCCGGCGGCTATTGCCGGATAAACCAAACCTTCATCAACCAGCGACAGCTTGACATTGAATTCAATGCGGGGATTCCAGTTCGGTTCCGTTTCCGCCAGGATACCTTCCGCGCCGTAGCTGATTCCCAGCGTCAATCGGTTTGACAGGCCGATATTAGTTCCAGTCAGTATTCCGCCGTTGGGATATGCCCGCATGGATACATTAAATGAAGCCCGCCGGAGTGTTCCGGCGGTCGGGCAGTCAACCAGCAT
>JBDREQ010000038.1:0-7805 GCA_043819555.1 Candidatus Zixiibacteriota bacterium
TCTACCTTGGAACGGAACCAATCTACAATGTCACGGTCAAGTCGAATGGTGATCCGAACTTTTTTTCCAGAGGCGGGAAGTACTGCACCACGTTTACCTTTACTAAAATCATATTTCGCCTTCATATTGTCTCACCTCATAGCGCACAGCCTTGCGTGCGGAAATGATCCTGATGTTATCTCCTCGCCACGTGTAAACCACCACCAGAATTCGGCCGAAGGCGTCCATTCCAATAGTGACATAGCGTTGTTCACCGCGCTGGAAATCCTCAAGCGTCACAGCGTTTGGATCTTCGAAGACCCCAAACGTATCGGCGAACGAGATGCCGTGTTTGGACTGATTCTCTATGGCCTTCGATTTATCCCATTCAAACATAGCATCCTATAATATGCACATATGTATGCACATGTCAAGATTTTCCTTGGCGAACAAATTAATCAGCGGCCCGTCCCTTTGGGTCCGCTGAATTTACTGGATAGGACGCGCTGCCTGCCCTCCCTTGCACCAAGTCTTGATCACACCAGCCTTTGCTCTATAGCCAGATCCCAAGCGTGCCACGATAGCTACAGCGTCTTATTAGACTGCCCTTTGTAACCATTGTCTTGCAGCTTCCATCTCTCCAAAATCGAAGTGTTTAATTTCGGCTGCTACAAAGTGCTTGGCTATGCTTGGTCCAATTACCAGAAATTTGGAATCCGTGACCGCAGCAACGCGTTTGATTTTTCTGTGATGATCTTTTACGAATTTTATATGGTCTATGAAAGCCGCAAAATTCTCCCAACCGGGGAAGACTTGGCATGTACTAATATTCCTTTTAGATTACCTTTCTCGTCTATATATTGATCTATCTCTCTTGTCAGCTTTTCAAAATCCGAATGCTCTAGAGGGCTAGATGGTTCAATAATTACTATGCCTTCATCCCTCACAATCTGAAACGATATCATTTTGTGCTCCTTTCGGTCGGTCTAACGGGGCGGCGGGTGAGCCGCGAGACCATCGCAAAACTTTCTCGGACACGAGATTGTTGTATCCATCCGCCGGATAGGACCGCTGTGATTGGGGTCGCCGTGATAACCTATTGATTAATCAACAATAATATCCCGAAAATGCCTGCTTTCAGGGCCTATATCGTCATTTTTGACGTCAAAATTGACCTTATAGGTCACGGAAGGCTCTTGAAGCTGGTAACCTTCAGCAGCTTCCTTGACCTATATGGCGTTTTTTGGCATTAAAAATGGTAATATAGGGCCTATTTAAGACCATATTTTCAACCTTTACCCAAATATATCAAATATTTATCGTGGCCCGACCCCTTTCCGAACTTTCCGCAATTAGGCGCTTGATAGAGAGCTGGCGAAGGGAAGTTCGTAGGATGCGGCGCTGTATGAACCGTATCATACGCGAGCGATGAGGTTCTCTTAGCTCACCGCACCCTACGGCCCTTTTGCTCGCCCTATCTGGGGACTATCGATTACTTTTTGTAATGCTTTGAAGTGCCATCTGGCTTATTGTATGTTTCGCCAGTGATTTTGGTGGCTTGTGCTCCTCCAATGATATCAAAATGTGCATCTTGATGGAGGGTTTTCGATGATCCATCATCTTTGTACTCTGTTGTATCTTTCCCAATAATCTTCCCATGGCCATCAGTTACCCAACTTTGTTTCTTCTCTTTGCTCATGGTACCTCTCCTTTCTATTGCCACATTGTTTTAGTGCCGTTAAGCGTTGTTGTAACTCGCCAACTCCGCAGTTTACAGCGTCTGTATTTTTTTACAAAACCTATCACAACATATTGTAAAATTACAATAAAAACAAACGAAAACAGTATCTCGAATTAAATTTTCCAATGCTGTCATAATTTAATACTCTGCTTCTTCTTATACAATACTATTATTGTACTACTCTGCCAAGAAATTTGCTGCTTAACGCCCGGCATAAGAGGCGGGCGAATTAATAGCGAATATAATAGTTAAAGTTAAAAATGATATTAAAACTTAATACGTTAAAAAGCCGCACGTTATAGCCCGTCCTTTTTCATGCCGTTGTTAGCCCTTTCATCGGTTTTATTCTTTGTATTTAGTAATTTGAGCCTGTTCAATATTAGACGTTAAGGACGTCGCTCCATTTCCCAGTTTTCTCGTGTTCCCGGAGGATGTCTAGGGTTGCAACAATATCATGCTCGATCACATGGATAAGGACATTGTCGTGGCCCATGTAAGTATTATTAGCTTCCATATGGTATCGGTTTTCCTTGGTCAGGCCGTAGTAACGCTCGATACCTGTACGTAGTTTCTTCAGCCGCTCGTAGAGTCTTGAGCTTGGCACAGCTGGTCCTTGTCGACGGTAGTCTTCTTTGAAGTATGTATAGGTCATCCAGCCGAAGCGACTTTTAGAGTTCTGATATTCACAGGAGAAAAGCAAACCCTGTAGATCATTGTCACAAGCATGATAGCAAGCGAACTTAGTTCGACCATGATTATACTCAATTCCTCGACGACGAGTGGGATAGCCAAAGCGACAGAGTGGAGTGCCGGTTTTGCTTAATTTTGCGCCCCACTTCATGGACGGCTTACGGATGATGATAGGCAGAAGGGCTAGGTCGGTATTGTGATTGGGGTCGGGCCGTGATAACTTATTGATTAATCAACAATAATATCCCGAAAATGCCTGTTTTCAGGGCCTATATCGTCATTTTTGACGTCAAAATTGACCTTATAGGTCACGGAAGGCTCTCGAAGCTGGTAACCTTCAGCAGCTTCCTTGACCTATATGGCGTTTTTTGGCATTAAAAATGGTAATATAGGGCCTATTTAAGACCATATTTTCAACCTTTACCCAAACATATCAAATCTTTATCACGGCCCGACCCCATTTTCCATTTTCACATTTTCATCCCCATTTTCACCATTTTGTTGCCCCATTTTGCGGCTCACAGGCGCGAGTTACGAGCGGTCCTTGTGCAGCCGCCATGTTCGGCAGCTTTTCCGTTTGATTCATTAATGACAATGAATTAACAACTCCCATTCCTTTTTCTTGGATGATATCTTTTATCCCAATCTTGATAATGAATGCGTTTGTTCCCTTTGATATCCAAACGGAACTTAGCGCCCAATCCGTCCAAGTCAGGGAAAAGTGTATACCTATTAATTCCTGCTGAGTTCAATTCTACCCAGAGTTTCGAGCATGATTTTGTAGGGATTAATATTTTTCTTAATTTATTTTTAGGTGAACCTTCAATTTCAGGGTTGCAAGAACAAGAACTATCTTCTATTGCTATAAAGTCTCCCCAGTTTTCAGGAGGGTGATGTATTGTAAAACATCCTTGTTGAGAATTAACACGGATAGCAAGATGTGTTGGGTGATAGATACACGTATTAGAAAAGTCTGCATCGGCAAACCATTTTTGCCATTCACTAAAGCTTTTATACTTCGCATCATGAACCAATTCTTCTCCTTTCGAATCAAGAATCCAGACTACTGCATTTTCGGAGATGTCCTCTTCAATATGTTTCTCTAATGCAAAATACAATGCAGCCAATGGGCTCATTGTCCAATCAAGCAGTCTTGTTGGTACTCCGTAATGTTGAGCAATAGCGAGCCATTCAAGAAAGTGAACAGGCAAGAATTTCAAGTGTGGTGCAGCGGCCTTTTGAAATTTTGTTAAGATCTCAAATTCATAGAAACTCCAATCGTTTACTAAGCGCTCTGGTTTATTTCGAAACAGAGTTGGAATTAACTTGTAGGACTCTTTTGGTAATCCGCGGAAAAAAAGCTGCCTATCAGTATGTAAAAATTCTGATCCCAAATATTCTGACAAACAATTTGCTTCCTGATATCTAATCTGGTCAACATCAAATTGTGTATCCATGATTCGATTTCCGTATTTGTTCAACTATCTCATTAAATCCTTGTTACTTCCGCCGAACGAGAAGTCACCGGCAGGTGTGGATAGCAGCGGAATACCTGTCCGGTGGACTGACAGGTTCTGCCCCGCAGGTCCATAATTTCCTGTATCGATAAGGATCAAGCCACCTTTTTGGCAAGCAACTCCCGCACAGCGGGAACCAGTTCATTCGGAACTTTTACGAAAGTCTGGGATGTATCTTCCCAAGCGGCCTCATCCTCGGCAACCGCTTCATCCTCAGTCTGGTTTTCGTAATTATCAAGAAGGCGTTTGACGCGCTCTTCATCCCATCCTTTTGGAAACCTACTTTGTTTCATCGTCTTTGTCTCCTTCGGCCTCGTCGTCGATATGCTTTAAGGGGTTTCCCTACCAATGCATATGCAGTGATTACGAATATACTATCGGGCTCAGGATCGGGGACATAAATCACTCGAAGATATCGGCCGTCTCTCGTCTGTCCGATAGCAATTCGAGAGTTTTCCTTGCCCGGACGATCCTCGCCGGGCTTTCGGAGCACATCTTCGACCTCATCTTCCCGAATCTCATGTTTGTAAATGTGAGGAAGTCCGGATTCTTTATCAATATAAAAGCGAATCTTCATTTATTATACCAAAAAACAATTTCAGGTCAATTTTTGGGCAGAACATTCGCTTCACCCGCGCCATTAGGCGTCGGAGTTAAAGCGATGGTTAGCGGCGTGTGCCGCTTCTTCTCTTTTTTCGTTTCTTATTCTTCTTTTTTTTCTGATTCCCTTTTGTTGGAGCAATCAATTCAAGTTTCGCACCATATTGTTGAATGACCTCTTTTCGTAGCTCTTCCAGTTTCGGCTCGGGACACCCAAAGGCAAGCGCAGAATATGCCCAATGACGCTGCCGAATCATATCTCGTTCCAATTTCCCGTTACATTCTTCGCATAGCCCCAAATCATTGACAGGTTGAATAATGTCACACCCCTGACACTCCCCCTCATAAAGGCCAAAGTCATTTAAATCATCGTCCTCGAAGTCAAATATGTCTTCGACTTCAAAATCAATGGTCGCTTCAGTGAGCTGACTTTGTCCCAATTCAGTTAAGAAAACCTCATCCATTGAAAGCTGACCACACTTAGGACAAATTATCTCCTTTTCAAAATTCGGTCTATCAGAGTTTTCAGGAAAAGTGATCTCGCCAACCTCACAATCGAAAACATTCCCGCATTTCTTACATTCAAAGTTAATTTTCATTTCAATCTTTTTAAATATAGCCAGCTAACAGTCCCGATAACCAGACTGGCGTTTTATAGCCAGGTCTGGTTAATTGGGTTGTTAAATTCAAGTATCAATCTATAGGCACCTTATGTAATTTGACTTCGCTTTCATCCAAAATAATATCGAATAGCTTAAGAGTAGGGTAATATTTTTTTACCATTTTAATGATATCTTCACGAAAATCCGGAGAAATTCTACAACCAAAAATTAAACCTTTGAGCAATTTTCTTGGGAAGGGCTTAATTCCATTGCCATCATGAAGGTTTATTTCAGATGGGGGGTGAATTACACGGTATTCGTTTTCATATTTCCAAACTGGATCTTTTGTAGAAAAGGATTCCCATATTTTTTTTGCACAATTCGGATGTTCTATCTCAAAATAAGTGATTCCTTTTTTGTACTGTACCTTCATCATTTTGTCATAGAAACTGTCATCTTTGTAGAACTGGAATATTAAAATTATACCTTTATGGTTATTTGAGTAATGCGCCCACATTAAAATATCATCCCAAGTACCACTTAAACAAAGGATGCCATATTTTGAAAGCGAAATATTCCTGAACGAATCAAGTGATATCTTAACGATTTCATCATAGGCTCGCAAAAGTGCTTTATTAGAATATTTTTTTCCTGAATTACTGGTTAGCTCTTCCAGCTTTTTCTTAGTGCTGTCGAAACTAGTTATTCCAATAATAGACATACATTCAAAAGGATCGTTAAATTCGTTAGGGGCACCAAACTTTATTGTATTGTCCCTTATTATATTTTCTACAAAACTAGGATTATCTCCTAAAGGCAAATATTTATATAATTCTTTTTCTTCATTGAGGGTAGATTCAAGATATTCCGGCATAGAATTAAATTTATTATATTGGCTATCGTCTATATCGTTACAGATTTTTGGAAGTATTATTGATGCCATAGTAAAAATTTAACGATAATTGTTGGGAATTAATTCGCGCATATTGAGAAAAGCGGGAATTAATTCTTGTATATTGGGTAAACAAAGAATTTTTACATCTCTTTTTACTCTATAAATGAGGACGTAGGTTCTTTTTTACGTCATCTCATTGTTGTGTGATTCTTAGATACGGCTCAAACAAGGTCTCCAGTTCTTTCTCCCGTGAGGCGAACCATTCTATAATGGCATCGATATTGTCTTCCGCCGTCTTATATCCGGGCTCGATAGGTTTAGCATCAGGTCCCGACGAACGGTCGAGAAGTCGCTGGAGCTGCGCTGCTTTCGTTCGGGCGTCCTTGGCCAGAGTCTCGATCTCCGGTATATCGAGAGGACCATGCTGCTTAACCTCCCACTTGAATGCGTCGGTTCTCGCAGAAAGGTCTTGTGTGCCTTGAACCATCTGTAAAGACTGCATTGTTTTGTAAGTTGAGCAGAAATGCAGGAAGTCTTTCATGCTCGCATACAAGGATAGGCGACGAGGCTTCAATTCTGCCTGGACTGCTATCTCATTCGCTTTGCGCGCATGGGTCGAACACCATCGAGCGTAAAGCGCAGCCAAGGCTGCGAAGAACACCGACAGGATTGTGATGAGCTCACTTCTTTCCATACACACCGCGATTCTCCTTTAGCGTGAATTCTGTAATCGTCCTCCCGCCTCTTCTATCACACAGCAATTGTTATTTTAAAAATGCGCTGAATAAGATATGTATTTTAGTAAAATCCGGGTTGAACGGTTCAGCGTTCACAGTTCCGGGTTGAAAGACCCCAGCCTGTTCATATCAAAAGGATAATACATCAATAGGTGCATTAAAGCTTTCACACCCAACCCGCCTTCCAAGCTCCTCCGCCGAAGCTTCGGCGCTCTCGCGAAGGCGGAAGTCTTGTACGGCGGACAGGTGGGTGAAAGTGGCCAATGCGATTAACGTTTGCGATATGAGCAATATCAAAATCTTACAACTTTTGAACCGTGAACCGTGAACCTGGAACCGCTCACTTTAGGTGTTATACTTAAAAGAGGTTGCCGCCGCGATGATATTCTCTTCAAGGTGTTTGAAGTTCTGCATATCAGCGTTCACGACATCCAACCCATGCTCGAGGACATATACATAGGAACGTTGGAACGGGCTGAGTGGCGACCTCATAAGGTTCTCGTCATAGAACCTGTCAAATGCTGTCGGCTCACCGTGCCCGTATGCCTTCATGGGTGCCATATACCTGGCGGCCTTCATCCCTATCAGGCCGATCCCTTTGTCTCTCGCCCGCTTAAGCAGCGGTTGGAGCTCGATCAGCGGGGGCGTGCCCTGCATCACATCTTTCGTGGTCCAGTCATACCAGCCGGCCGGTGTAACCCCTATCATTGCCAGATCATACCAACCTGTCTTGATTGCCGCTTCCAGGACCTGTCGGGTATTCTTATGGACACTCAGACCAAAATATCCGACTTTCCCGGCAGCCTTCGCTTTGAGAAACGCATTGTACATCTCTTCGCTACGAACAAGCGAAGGGTTATCGACCCCCATTAGATAATATGCATCAACATACTCGGTCTGTAGGTCTTTCAGGCTTGCCTCCATAAGCCTAGTCCAAAACTTGGCGGCAGCCCTGGACTGTTCAGGCGTAATCTCCTCCTCCGGCTTGACCTTGACGGAGAGAGGCGCTTTTGAGACAACCCAGACTTCGTCCCGGTGCGCCTT
>JBDREQ010000039.1:0-101827 GCA_043819555.1 Candidatus Zixiibacteriota bacterium
TTTTGATCCGCTAATATTTAACCAACCGCCAGACTTTGCTCCGTTATTGTTGAAATTTAGTTTATTTGAAATATGTGTGTGCTCTCCATCATTTAGCAACATAAGTGCAGTATTATCATTCCAAATACCGATAGATTTATAAAACACTCCTTCAGTAAGCATGTTTTTTATATTAGTAGTATCCGGTTGCTGTGCGAGAGCATTTGCTGCCCAGAATAACATTGCCACAAAAATAAAAGACTTTTTCATAAATTCTCCTTTCTGACAAATTATCATTCATATTCGCCAATTTTTGGGAATGCTTGATGAAATATTCAATTGCTTAACTCATGGTAAACCCTTTTTCAACCTGCAGATAGATATCGCCATTGACAATAACTGGATATCGGATCATACCATGAGAGCAATTAATGTGATAAACCAATAATTGCCGTTAGGACAAACATGTCAGCCCCGCAAATGCTGATAGTTGCCATATTCGGGGAATATTATATCACATTGAGTGATTGATTGTCAATATAGAAAAAGACCTTTTTTATTGAAGTATTTGGAATGTTCTCTAGATTATATTGCCAATATCACTTGAGTTGATGTTATTTCTGCATTGGCTGCTATTAAAATGAATAGTCAAATTTATTGGAGTTTCACACCAAATCTTGGTGTTGCTTTATCCAAAAATTGCTTGTTCCAAGAACCATGTATATGTACATTCATTGGCAAGTAAGGAGGGATACCTATGAAATTAAGATTTTATTCCTTGATGATTTTCATCGCTTTGGATGCAATGATATTGGTTAATTGTGGTGAACGTATGATACCAACCGTCACAACTTCACGTGTTTCTTCAATAACCGAATTTTCGGCTCAAGGCGGTGGTAGTATAGCGTCAGATGGGGGGGCAACCATTACCGCTCTCGGTGTTTGTTGGAGTAACAATCAGTCACCGACCCTTGCAGATAACTATACCAATGACGGTACAGGCAAAGGCAACTATACAAGTTCAATAACTGAATTGATTCCCAACACGACATACTACGTACGGGCATACGCCACAAACAGTATTGGAACAGGTTATGGCGAAGCTCAATCATTCAGAACTATAGCATTAACTGACACAGTCATTGATATTGACGGGAATATTTATCAGACAATTAAAATTGGTGATCAATGGTGGATGGTGGAAAATCTGAGAGTTACGCATTACCGTAACGGCGACCCAATACCCAATATTATAAATGATGAGGCATGGGCCAATTTAACTACGGGAGCTTACTGCAATCCTAATAATAATGAAACCCTAGTTGGCATATACGGCCGAATTTATAATTGGTATGCCATAAACGACGACCGGATTATTGCTCCCAAGGGATGGCACGTGGCCACGCATACAGAATGGAACACGTTAATTGATTACCTTGGAGGGGCATCTGTTGCAGCTGGAAAAATTAAAGAGGCCGGTTTAGCACATTGGGAACGATCGGATACAAGCGTTACCAATGAAAGTGGTTTTACTGCGTTGCCCAGTGGCCATCGTTACGAATGGGGATTTCACAGTGGCCCCGGGGGGCAAGCAGCCTTTTGGACTTCGACAGAGATTGACGACAACTCCGCATGGAATCGCTCTTTGCATAAGACGGAATCAAGCGTCAGTAGTCTCGGTGGTATCAAGCAATCCGGGGCTTCGATTCGCTGTGTAAAGGATTGATAATATGAGTCTAAAAACTAGACATTATATAATATAACATATGACTAACCCTAACATTAACCGATTTAAGGGGTGCAGGTCGACTTAATATTACTTTAGCGGAGAGACGATTCCTTATAAGTGATTGTAATTCATAATTATACGTTGTTAGAAAATCAATGGCGGAGAGGCTGGGATTCGAACCCAGGAGGGGCTTTTGACCCCTACACGCTTTCCAGGCGTGCTCCTTCGGCCAGCTCGGACACCTCTCCGTCTAAATAATCAATTGCCCATCTTAAACCGGACAAGCTGTCGATTCTGCTCTACTAAAAGCGCGAAATCGTTCCCCATTATATGGAATTTACCCGTAAATGCAAAGGAAATTTAGATGATGCTTTTAACCCCTAATCTATACTTAACTGATGGGCAGAAGTAAATAATCTTCGAATCGTTAATTGGGCGGAAATGATACCGGTGACCGTCACTGCGGAGGCCAGCATATAGCCGACGATTATTTGAATTAGAACCGCCTTGAGAGGCGATGCTCCGGCCAATATCATACCTGTCATGGCTCCCGGCAATTGCACAATACCGACGATTTTTAGAAAATTTAACAGGCTCAGCATTCCTGCCTTTATAGACGCCCGATAATATGGATGCGAGGCCTGACGCCAGCTTTTCCCTAATGACAGCGATGTTTCTATGGCCAGTCTATTGGTTTTAATTTCAGAGTACAACCGCTCCATCACCAGAGCCGCACAATTCATAGAATTACCGATAATCATCCCTCCAAGCGGTATTATATAGTGAGCTTCGGGGCGGATTATTTGAACGGCTAACATTAGTCCGAGGGTAACTGTCAGAGCAGCAATGATTGCCACAGAAGCCAAAAACCAAGCGTGATTGATCTGGGGTACCCAGCGTGAAGTGGTGTGGGCGCCGACCATGACCATGATAATAAGCGTTCCCAGGATTGCAAAAATGTTTTCTAAATCAAAAATGAATTCAAGAGCATAGCCTATGGCAACCAATTGAATAAAGGAACGAAACACTCCAACAACGAGCTGTTTTTCTACGCCGATTCTTTGCCATCTTGTCAGAATAATCGCAAGAATCATTAATAAGACCGCAAAACCGACTTCTTTAAAACCGACATCAATCATCGCAAATCACCGTTTATAAATTTCCGGGAGATTTCATTCATGGGGTTTTTGAATATCTCATCCGTTCTTCCCGATTCAATCAACCTGCCATCAGCAATGATTAAAGAATTCCCGCCCATTCTCAACGCCTGACCAAAATTATGGGTAACGATAATAAGGGTTAACGCAAGCTCTTGATTCAATCTCAATAACAATTTTTCAATTGTGCGAGCGGCCCCGGGATCAAGGGCTGATGTGGGTTCATCGAGAAGGAGAATTTCCGGTTCCATTACCAGAGACCGGGCCAAAGCGACTCTTTGTTTTTGACCAACCGATAGTTTTTCAGGATCGGCATTAATAAGTTGAGGATCAAGTCCGACCATATCAAGAAATCCGGCCAGTGTTGTTGAATGAGAATCATTCCCCTCGGGCAATCCGTATGCCAAATTGTCCAAAACCGTACCCGGAAACAAATATGGAATCTGAAATGTTTTCGCGATTCGGCGCCTCAATTCCAGGACGGGGTATGATTCCATCGGCGAATTATGAAACAGGATATCACCTGAGGTTTTTTCATCGAGCCGATTCAACAATCGCAACAGAGTGGTTTTTCCCGCCCCGGAAGGACCAACAATTGAATAGATTTCATTCTTATTAAACTCACACGATACCGAATCAATTATCATGCGGCTGCAGGATTTTTCCGATACGGCTCTTGATAGATTAATGAGTTTTAGTAAAGCGGAGTCAGAATTATTTAAATCGTCAGACATGAAAGCAATATATCGCCTTCAATTTTCTGAACCAAATATTATTTAGCCGGTGCATCAACTATAGGCCAATTATCTCAATTTCAAAATCCGTCAGATCATTAGGAGCAATGAGATTATTTGACATTAATACGCGAGTCATTCCGAGGTTGGAACTATTATTTGCCACATTCATATCAAATCCCATCACATAACTTGCTATAAGGCGGTTGCAATAATAATCATAAAGACCGATCTCAGATGCGGTTACTTTAATTCCATATCTTTGGCCGTGATATTCAGAATTGGGCAAATGTTCATTAAATAATCCGCTTTGATAATTGCCCTCGGGTAAATTATGCTTATCGTACAATGTGATTATGCAACCATTCGAAGAATTTGAAAAATCTATTTCCAGCAGGTAATCGAAATTTAGCTTCCATACCGAAAACCGGATTGGGCCAAGAATATTGATAAAAGTTGAATCGGCAGGAGTATTATAAATAAATGGTCTGATGCCGCAAAATTCAAAACGTGGCCAGAAATCATTAAATCCAGCCATAATTGAATTCCAGCTCTCTCCGGAAGCAGCTTCGATTATTGAAATGATGTCTGCCTGAGAAAAAGACCGGACTTCCCGGTCTGTCCCTGACAGCCGTCGATAAAGCTCCCGGAAGCTATTGGGTTTGCACAAGCGCATTAAGTAATTAACAAAAATCGCGCTGACGGGGTATGACGTCTCGGCCGATCCAATTTTGCCATAAAAATCCTCATAGGTCAGAATATCTTCGGCTCTGGTAATTCCAAAATGTAAATTCACATAACCCGCATAATGAATTACAGCCGGGGCGCGCCCCCATCGGCCGCCTAAATTACATGCCAATCCTTCCTGCAAAAAAGGAACCGTATACAACGAGTTTTCTTTGAGAGCAAAATTGATCAAGATGTGAACCAGTTCATGTTCATGAGGTAATTCCTGAGTTATTACCGCATCAAGGGCCAAATCGCCCATGCCCCGGGCGGAAAAACCGGTGATAGCCAGCATTTCATCTTCGTTACAAAGATAATAGTATATTTTGTCTCCTGATAATTGGAGCATCCGGGCGGGAGTTATCTTTAGCCTCGCGCCAACTGAATCAATAAACTTATCGATTGCTTCGCAAGCGTATTTGTTTAATCGACTGGCATCATTATAGAATATTCTGGTATAACGGGTGTCTTTTGTATTCCAATCCTGACAATGATAGAATGCAGGCGATGTCAGTCGCCAAATTTCATCGCTGCCCCGGATGGCATCATAAGTATATTTTATTGTATCTTTACCTGATGTTACTGAAATTCCGGTTTTTGCTTTGTCGCCATTTTGCTCTGTGCCAATAATAGACACTTTTGCCCTGCCATCTGAAATCAAATTGAGATTTTTCAATATGGTCGAGGCACAGTCATATTTTGCGGGAGTATCTGAAAACGAAATGCCCAGTCTATTTGATGCTGTGATAAAATTCGGATCCCAATATGATGACGCCTTTGAAAAATCCCCTGATTTTAACGCATTAAAATATAATTGAATAACAGAGTCAGGCGTTGACTGTGCCTGTGCATGCGTAAAATCAAAAATGAGAATTAAAAATAGAAAATATACAGACTGAACAATTGTTTTTCCCGGTTTTAGCATGATGCTTAATTGTACATGAGAATTAACCAATGGTTCCCCCGAATTGGTATATGATTATTGTATTAAAAAAGGCGCGTTAAAAACGCGCCCAATCTAAAATCTATATTCACTTGCCCCTTATGGGAAGTTAAATGTCTAGTCTTATTTCTTGAATCGGCGGAAAATTCCGGTGCCCGCAATACCCAAGCCTAATAGAGCCAGAGTCCCTGGTTCGGGGATGGCTTTTTGACCGTCATGCGAAAATGGCGCAAATTTGAATTTGCCGTCTGGTTCGCGGTAAAAACCATGAGCATCAAAGTGAACACTTTCGTATGATGTGGAAATATTCAGGCTGAATATCCGCCCCATATCGGTACCATCTTCACCCGGCTGCATATCCATGACGACATGAGGAGCATCATTAACCAGGGCTGCTATTTCCAATTCAAAATAATTGGCCGGATAAATTCCATGAGAAGGGTAGGTGCCGGCATTGTCTCCAAATTCAGGAGGCGTCCCATAAGTAAAGTCGTTATAATCAACACTGTTTATGGACAGCGCACCATCGGTTGGAGTTTCGTCGGGCCCTAAAGATGTAACAAGGGTCAGACCATATATAGGCTTACTATCACCGCCCGATGTAATAACCTGTAGCTCAAAATCGGAACTGTAAGTAACCCAGGTTTGGCTGGCCGCGTCCCAGTCAGCGCCGGGGATATATATCTGGATGGCCGGTACGGCAAAAGCCGCAGGAGCCATGAAGAAAATTGAAGTCACCAGGATAAGTAATTTTTTCATAACTAGCCCTTTATCAAGTTATATTCAAGTATATTACAAGCAATCTATATGCCGGGTTTGATTTAAATAATGGGGCAACGAAAAAATCCTAATTGATTTATTATCATACAGTTAAGGGAATTAATAAAAACGACGGATAAGGCTATAATGATATTTTTTGCGGCAATATGCATCCAATTACCAAAATTATTTAATCTTTGTCAGGAATCTGGACAATTCATTTCATGGTTATGATATATAATATTGTCAATCCAATTAAAATTGACGACGATAAAAACCGACAATCAATTATGTGTCAACAATATATGCGGTTAATTAAAAGTAGCAGTTGATTAGGCTCAATTACTTATGGCGTTTCTTTAATAATCTAAAGAATAGTTGTAAAGCAATTGGACAATTCTTGATTAACATGCCCGTATTAACCCAATTTTTTTTGAAAATATCTTACCTTAATTACATCCTGCACAGGGCCAGGGGCCGTTTTTGAACACATGGTTTATAAGAAATACTGCATCTCCGATATCAGTATCACCATCACAATTCACGTTTCCGGCACCAATATTATAAGGTCCGGGACCACCTCGAAAAACATAGCTAACCAGATAAACCGGATCGCCTATATTCACTCTTTGATCATTGTTGGCATCTCCACACATAAAGGGCTGATTTATATATAAGGAAACGCTGTTCGAATAATAAATTGTCGCCGCGATATCGATACGCCCATCTTCATCGAAATCCGCTGCGCATACTCCCCGCGCCGAACCAGTAGCATAAAAACTTATATTTTCGCAAAAATCTCCCTCCTCATTAAATAACACCGTTATTCTTCCCTGATTATATTTCACAAAATTGGCGACAATCAAATCATCATCGCCATCGTTATCGACATCGCCCGGAATAATTGCCCGGGGGGAATATCCGGAAAAATAACTGGTGAATTCTCCAAATGTCCCATCGCCGTTTCCCGGTATTATTGAGATATTATCCGATTCATCATTGGCCACAGCAATATCAATATTTCCATCGCCATTAAAATCGCCGGAGCAAGCCGATTTTGAACCAGGATCACACCGATATTCTAACAGCGGGTATTCAAATGATCCATCTCCTTTATTCAGATAATAAATTAATCTTCCGGGGATGCTTTCCAAGTAATTTATTACGCCTATATCGATATCTTCATCATTGTCATAATCGGAAAGATCCAGACTATATGCGCGCAGCCCGACTCCAAAATCTCCTGTCTGGGTAAAGGTCGAGTCGCCATTATTCATAAAAATCTGTCCCCGTCCATTTATTGTGGTTATGACCAGGTCAATATCATTGTCATTATCCAGGTAATCGCCTTTGACCGTTAACACTCCTTGCTCTGTTTCATAAGTGGAAGGTTCTCCAAAAGTACCATCGCCCTGATTGAATAGAATAATTAAAGGGTTGAAGATTGGCGGAAATAACATCGCTGAAGCCATCCCCGTTTATATCCGCGATAAATACGGACCAGACATCGCCGCCGGCAGGATAATTAGTGCTATCATAAAAAGTCCCATCGCCCGAACCCAGAAAAACTGTGATAGAAGCCGTAGAATAATTGCCAACAATAATATCCTGATGGCCATCAGTGTTGAGATCCGCACAGGTAATTGATTCTGGTTTAGTCTGTGTTGGCAGACAATATTTTTCGTAGAAAAAAGCGTCGGCGGCAGATGCATTTATGCCCGTGATAATCATCAGTAACGCCAATGAAATAGGTGAGGATTTCATGCTTTACCCCCTGAAATAAATACTATATAGCATAACACGAGATGCGTAATGGCTTATATTTAAATATATGGTCAATCGAAATGTTTGCAAGGAATTTTTCTTTCGAAATGGAGCAGTTAAATCAATAGGCCGCCACCCATTTGGGAAGGAATAAACTGAATAATCTCTTTTCCCCCCCCAATCTCTTTGGGAAGGAGGATTTTTAAGTAATTATCACTGACAGCGTAATAATATCCTTCATTGTTTTTTGTGTTCTGGGAAATAACATTTAGCTCATTTCCGATATGTTTTTTCATATGTCGAGATAGTATTTTATCGCTTATTTCTCGAGCAATGCCGCTTCTTTCTTTTATGATGGATGGATTTATTTTTTCGGGCATATCCGAAGCCCGAGTTCCCGGACGATCGGAATATGAAAATACATGGCCATAATCGAGAAAACCGGAATTGAGAATATTGAGCGAATTTTCAAAATCTTCATCGGTTTCACCCGGAAAACCGACTATCAAATCGCACCCGATTGTAATCATCTCGTCCTTATTCTTCACTCTTTCAATTATTTTCAAATATCCACTTCGAGTATACGGCCGATTCATGAGCTTCAATATTCTATCTGATCCGGATTGGAGAGGCAAATGCAGATGCCGGCAGACGCGGGGATTATTGGCCACGAAATCAATCAAGTCATCATCAAGTTCATTCGGCTCTAGAGATGAAAGACGCAACCGGCTAAGCCTGGTATCTTTGAGAATCATTTTGATCAGTCCGGCAAGATTTAATCCATTGTATTCGTATTTGCCCACGTGAACCGCTGTCAGGACTGCTTCGTGGTATCCTTTGATAACCAATTTCTTGATTTCATGAATAATTTTGTTTGATGAAAAAGATACCAACTCCCCGCGCACTCGCGGCACAACACAATAGCTGCAATTCTGATTGCATCCCGTACCGATTTGCACCATTGGTCGATTGGGCTGATTAATAATCTGATCGGGTAAATCCGTTTTTTTCAGACACGATGCGTGGCCAATATCACCCTCCTGAAATAAAATGGGATATTTTCCCATAAGTAGATCGGGCAATTCCATCTTCTGTTTATTATTAACCACAAGATCAACACTGTTCATTTCGGATAACATCTCTTTTTCGGAGACGGCATAACACCCGGCCACGACCATTACAGCATCGGGATTTAGACGATAGGCTCGTTTGATTAGATTCCGGCAATCGGAATCGGCCCGCCCGGTGACAGTGCAGGTGTTCAAAATATAAAGGTCGGCTTTTTCGCTAAACGGCACTCTATGCAAACCACATCCGCTAAGTTTCGCGGCGATTTGTTCTGTTTCATATTGATTGAGCCGGCAACCGACCGTTGTTAAGGCCATTTTTTTCATGACTTATTATATGCTTATTGGTAAAGATGCCAAGTCTATTCTTCTTGTTTCGTAAATAAAAAAGCCCGGACATTACCCGGGCTTTAATCTTCAAATAGCTAATCGGAAAAATTACTCGGTCGGTTTATCCTCATCTGGTATTGATTCGGATTCTGACTTAATATCTGCAGCTTCTTCTGCAGTTTTTTCCGAAAGTGTATCCTGAACTTCCGCCTCGGGTTCGGGAGCCGACTTCTCTTCAGGAGTTGAATCGGCCACTTCAGTCGAAACTTCTTCCACAGGAATAGCATCGGGAATCGGTTCAGTCATGTCGACCATTGTTTCTTTTTCAGATGCAGTTTCTTCGGTTTTTTCCGGTTCAGAAATGGGTTCAGCAGCCGGCGTTACAATTTCGCTAAGTGAATCACCAAGACTGACGCTCGTGGTTGTGGTTTCCGAGATAAACTTCTCATATTCATCGCGGTCGCGCTTCTCGAAATACTCCCTGATAGACAGGACTATTTTTCTCGCTCCCCGATCAAACTCTATGACCTTGATCGGAATATGCAAACCCTCAGTGAAATTCTCGGCCGTTTTATCATCGCCGTCTTTGGCCAGTTGATTGCTCGGCACAAATCCCTCGACCTCGCCATCCAGCTCAACGACCAATCCTCGATCCATGGATCGCATGATTGTTCCCAGAACTTCATTTCCAATAGCGTATTTCTTCGCGTATTCCGGCCAGGGATCTTCCAGCAATTGCTTAATTCCAAGAGAAACTCTCCGATTATCGGTATCAATCTTGAGAATGCGAACTTCAATGATATCGCCTTTTTTCATTATTTCAGAAGGATGCTGAATGCGTTTTGTCCAGGACATATCAGAAATATGGACCAGTCCATCAACACCTTCCTCTATTTCGACAAAAGCGCCAAAAGCGGTCAGATTGCGCACTCGACCTTTGACTACGTCACCGATCGGGTATTTCTCATGAATAGTCAACCAGGGATCGGGCTCCATCTGTTTTATACCCAGTGATATTTTCTCATTTTCCTTATCAACCGATAAAACAACCGCCTCGACGGAATCGCCCATACTCATTATTTTGGACGGGTGTTTGATATGCTGAGTCCAGGACATCTCTGAGATATGAATCAATCCCTCAATGCCCTTTTCCAGTTCGACAAACGCGCCGTAATCGGTAATGGAAACGACTTTACCTTTGACTCGCTTATTGATTGGGAACTTCTCATCTATATTTTCCCAGGGATAGGGAGTCAGTTGTTTCAAACCGAGAGATATTCGCGAAGTTCTATCGTCAAAATCAAGGATCTTGACGTTTAAGGAATCGCCCAACTGCACCATTTCGGAAGGATGTCTCATCCGGCCCCAGGACATATCGGTGATATGTAAAAGACCGTCAACTCCCCCAAGGTCAATAAAGACCCCGAAGTCGGTAATATTTTTTACGATTCCTTCGCGAACTTGTCCCAGTTCAATCTCTTCCAAAAGCTCATTGCGCAGTTGATCACGTTCATCTTCGAGAACAACCCGGCGAGAAACGACAATATTCCGACGGCTTTTATTTAGCTTAATGATTTTAACGCTCATGGTCGCGCCGATAAGAGCGTCAAAATCAGGCACCTGTCTCAAGGCAACCTGTGAACCCGGTAAAAAGGCATCAACACCCATGACATCGACCACGACACCGCCTTTGATACGACGCTTAATCTTTCCGGGAACTAAATCGCCCGCGTCATGTGCGACGCGGATGCGATCCCAGACGCGCATGAAATCGGCCTTTTGCTTTGAAAGAACGAGTTGACCTTTACTATCTTCAACAGCTTCCAGATAAACTTCAATTTCGTCGCCAACTTTAATATTTACCTCACCGATGAATTCGTTTACAGGAATTATGCCTTCGGATTTAAATCCAACATCAACGATGATATCATCGCGGGTAACTCCAATTACCGTACCCGGAACAATCTCCCCTTCCTTAATATCCCGAAGCGTGCCCTCATACATCGACATAAGTTCATCAAACTCTTCCTGGTTGTATTCTTTGGCATCTAGATCAGTCAGGCGCATAGAATCAACTACTTCTGGAACATATTCGACGACCGGAGCAACGATACGCTCTTTGGCTTTTTCGGAGATTCTCTTCTTTCGAGAAGTTTCAACTTTTTCGGCTGTCTGAGTAGTAGCGACTTTCTGTTCAACCGTTTCCGCGACTTTCGTCTTTACTTTCTTTGTCTTGGCGGCCTTGGTTTTCTTAGCGGTGGTTTTTTTGGTTTTGCTCAGCTTAACCTTATCACCTCCCGTCTGGTAAGTTTTGTTTGTTTTGATTTTTTCGGCTTCAGCCATTTCTCCATATCCTCCTTAAATATATTTACTCCCGGGCTTCGACCGGGGGTATTGCTTTCGTTATCGACAAATCAAGTGCTTTATTAAAGCTTCACATTCTCTATCTTGCGCTATTCTTTATTGCCTTTATCTCTAATTTCTCCGATGCGATTCATCACCATTCGAGCCAGTTTATAATATCCATCCTTGTTGTCAGGATATTCTTTTATTTTAGCTACAGTTATTGGCTGCCCAAATTCAATAGTTATTCCTTTACGGTTAAACAACGCTTCTCGTACTTTATTCGTTCGCCGGGCAAATAAAGGCAAAATCGGGACCTCAGCTTTACGCGCGATCAATCCGATTCCTGGTTTAGGGTCAAGAAATACTCGTCCGTTTCCCCGGGTACCTTCTGGAAACATAAGAACGGCGCCGCCTTTTTCAAGACTGTCGTATACTCGATTAAGTGATTTTGGATCATAGACACCACGACGCACTGGAATTGTGTTCAGGCGGGTGATAATCCATCCCAAAATTGGTATGTCAAAGAGCTCTTTCTTGGCGAAGAAATGAATCTCTCTTTTAATCATAACTGAAACAAATGGCGGATCGAGATACGATTGATGATTGGACGCGAATATCAACGATCCCGACATGGGGATATTTTCTTCGCCAATGGCCTTCAGGCCCAAAAAACCCATTCCCAAATAGCGTACTAACGTCCAAATTGTTTTATAAAAACACTTCATATCAGCCGGCGAGCTTCTTCCCCGCAATTTTAATTATTGTCTCAACCTGTTCTTCAATAGACATGCGAGTTGTATCAACAACAACCGCTTCGGTAACCTTTTTCAAGGGCGATGCCTTTCGATTCGAATCATTCTTATCGCGGGTTTTGAGTTTTTCTATCTGTTCTTCAATTGTTGTTGAATGACCGTTTTCGATTGCCTCAAGAAATCGCCGTTGCGCCCGTACCTTTATATCCGCATCAAGATATACTTTTAAATCTGCCCGTGGAAATACAACCGAAGTCGTGTCACGCCCTTCAACGACAATACTGCCATTTTTCCCCATTTTCCGCTGCATAGCTACCAGAATTTCGCGCACTTTCGGATGTATTGCTATAGCCGATGAACCTTCAGTGGCTTCAGGCGTACGGATAGCATCGGTAACATCCTCACCGTTGAGAAAAACCAACTGCCCTTTTTCGGGATGGTTCTGAAATTCGATTGAGATTTTTGCCACAATTTGCGCCAGAGCATTTTCATCATCAAATGAAACGCTATGACGCAGGGCAAATAAAGCCACCGCCCGATACATGGCACCGGTATCCAGATAAGTGAATCCCAACTGATTTGCCAACATTCTGGCAGTGGTTGATTTTCCCGAACCTGCCGGACCATCAATGGCGATGATTTTTCCTTGAAAACTCAAGAGTTTAATTGGTATCGCCATAGCAGCCCGACAACATAACAGAAATATTCAAAAAAGCAAGGGGTAAATCCGCGGGACATGTAAATTTATTTGAATATGACCAATTCATTAATGATCACAAATGGTATGCTATTCCGTATGTAAACCTTTGATATGCGGAGGCTTTGGCGGTTATTTATCACGACAGCTTTGGCTATGCTCAATCTCACAAACCGCCAGTAACCAGGAAAAAACGACGTTATTAAAACTTAAAAAAGTGTTACCCATGTGCCAGGTCTATTTTGTTACCCAGGTATGGGTCCGTTCAAAACGCTGTGCTTATTATTGAGAAGGGCCACGGGTCCTGCTTAAAAATTGTTTGCACATAATACTAAACAATCTATAATGAACTGGTTTTATCAGGTTTTGTGCTACAATAAACCATGAACATTTAGATTTGCTAACCAAAAGGAGAACTAACATGACAAGGAAGACAATCACTCTCAGTACTGCTTTCCTCTTGCTGATGGTTTTTTTCATCAACTCGGCAGATGCCCAAATTAGATCAACGCTTCGCAACGATTTTGGTCTCGAATTATTGGGCAAAGCGGCACTCTACAGCTTCAATTATCAATACATGGTTACCCCGATGATTGGGCTGGAAGCTGGTCTAAGTGCTTTAGGTGGGAGTGCGACCGACGCCACAGTATTTTTTGTTCCTGTCGGAGGGAGAATATATTTGGTGCCCAAGAATGGTTCTCCATTTCTCACCGGTGGTTTAGTATACCTGAATGGAACGTCTGATGCCGGTCCATTAGACTCCGAGACTTATGGCTATGGAGGTCTTGGTTTTGAATTCCGCTCCCAAAGTGGCTTCCTTTTTCGCGGGACTGCCTATGGACTTATTGCGGGTGGAGAGTTTTTTATATGGCCAGGGCTGAATGTTGGTTACGCTTTTTAGGCATCATATAAAACTGCATTGAGATAAAGTATAACTGACCGGTGGCCCACTGCAACTTGTTGCGGTGGGTTCCCGCTTGGAGCTTATAGCTCAACATCTTTCATTTCCATTAACACTTCCCATTCCATTCCGGCATTCCTTAAATTATACTATTTATACTATTTAAGGCAAAGACAATTCTACCGATTGATTTCAAAATGCTCGCCCAATGGACGGGATAAAGACAAATGGATACATATATTTGGATTACTGAGAGTCAAAAATCTGATCATCTTCGCAACAGCCAAAAACATGATGAATTTATGGCGGAGAGGCAGGGATTCGAACCCTGGGAACCCGCGAAGGCTCAACGGTTTTCGAGACCGCCCCGTTCAACCGCTCCGGCACCTCTCCGTCTATTAGTAAAATCGGGCAAACGCCCGCGACGAATCCCATATTAATCAAATGCATCTCAATGGTAAAGAGAAAACTTGGTGTTAATTTTCAATCGATAGCCTCTATCTTTCGACATAAATTATCGACAAAATCCTTTCTCGGCTTCAATATTTGATAACTGACAAATGTCAGTGCGACAAACAACATCATAATTTCAATCGCACCACCTAAAACATAGAGCACCAAACCATACAAGGTATGCATCGCATTCAAACTGTACACGATAACAGATATCGTAACCATCTGCCGGTTAAAAAATTCGCTGGCATCAATAACGGACGGGCATGGCCGTGAGCTGAGACTTTTGCGAATAAAATAAGCCGCCACGAAATCGGTAATACTGATAAACAGCAAAGCGTAAAACAGGATATGAATTTGGAGGTTGGGGAAAAACGGAACGTTTGCCGCCGTTTGAAAACTCTGGTCTTTAAGATAAGCGGCGATAAAAAATATCACAACCGGTCCGAGGACATTCATAAACAAACCCAGATAATATGATTTTATAATTGCCTTCTGTTTTTCAATTTCAGAAATAATCAAACGCCACCCCCTTTTTTGTTTCTGATTATCAGGAAAAACGAACGCATCATCTCGGAAATCTCATCGGCCATCACCCTGCTTTCCAATTCTATCCGATGATTGAGACGGGGATCAGTCGGAATATTAAAAATTGAACCGCAGGCGCCAAACTTGGGATCGGATGGCCCAAAGACAATTTTTTTTATTCTGGCTAGTACCGCCGCTCCGGCGCACATCGAACACGGCTCAAGAGTACTGTACATAATTGCATTTTCAAGCCGCCAGTCTCCGATGATTTCGCAGGCGGAAGTAATCGCTAAAATCTCAGCATGCGCGGTAGGATCTTTGAGCCGCTCCGTTTGATTGTATCCTCTGCCCAAAAGCTGATTCTCAAGTATGATAACCGCCCCGACGGGGACTTCACCGATTTGATACGCTTTTTGAGCCTCCTGAATTGCCATCCGCATCCAGAAATTATTATCGAAATTTTCATCAATCATTTATGAAATTTAGTGCGGCATGCATTTTAGGGCAAGGATTAATAACAGAAAAGACAATGCCGGCATTTCGTTAAAGCTCAAAATGCCGACGTTATTTATTTTGAAACAGGTTTTAATATTCTATTCGCTGCCCGATACGGTAATGATTATTTTGGCGGAGTCGATCACGAATTCACCAGTCGTATGACCGGGACTAATCCCGTAATAATCAAATTGACCTTTTTTGGCCAGCGCCTTCATCCGATCAACTCCGGTAATAATTGAAAGCGATTGCTTATATGATATCTTCGATACTCCCGGGGCTACGGTAAATTCATCAATAATTTTGGTCGCCGCCCCCGGTACAGAAGTCGGAGAAGACAATGGCCCGCTGTAATCATCGATATAGGCGTTAAAAGTAACGCTGCCGCCGGTAGTATTGGTAATAAAAAATTCAGCGCCAACGGCATCGATAAAATCAATATTGTCTTTGTGTTTCTGCCAGGTTGCATCGTCGGTGACATCTACTTGATAAAAGTAAAAGTCCTCGTGTGCGGTAAACTCAAAGGTTTCCACAACTATAAACGTTCCCGAGACAATGTCATAGCATCCGGGGGCAATGAAAAGGAAAAGGCCCAGGAGCGGCAGAAAATATTTACATAATTTCGTACGCATTTTTTACTCCCCCTATTCGCCGGTTTTAAAGTAATAGTTTAGGCCTGCAGTGATATATAAAGCCTTTTTTGAACCATTCTCCTGCAGGGCAACATTGGCTTTTCCTCGAATATCGAGATCAAATTGGGGAGAAAACCCAAAGCCAAAACCAAGTCCGATCGACCAGCCAAGTTTACTTTCATCGAAACCGGTATCATCGTTCTTAATTGAATATATCGCGGCTCCGAGAACCCCATAAGGTTTGAAACCGATGACGCCCGGAGAATTACCAAAAGTGGCGTCAACTCCATAGGAATTAATTTTGGAACCATCAATACCCGGATTGAAACCATCAATCGGATCGGGCTCCCCCCATTTGCCAAATGTAATATTGGGTTCCGCTGTTATCAATGGCATTATTTTGATTCGAGCTTTGAGACCAAAAACCGTACCATTGCCCTGATCATCCATAACTGCGGGTAAAATCAGTCCGCCAAACCCCCCCACGCCAAATTTCGCATCCTGACCAAAACTAACAGATGCCAGAATAATCGATAGAACAACAATAGGAATCATTATTCTCATAGCGTACCTCCTCTGGGAACAAGTTAGATTTTGCCTGTAATCAATTGCTAAAGAAAATACGCCTTTTTAACCAAGATTTGCAAACCATTTTTGACTAATTATAACATTCTTCTACTGCCCTTGCCATTACGATTTGATTTATTCAGAAAATTAACAAATGCAGATTGAAACCATTTGCCATCTGGTGGGTTAATGTTATATTAGCAGCCTGAAACAAAGCCATGATAAGGATAATGTTATGATGATTACAATTTGCCGGGCCAAAATACACAGGGCGACGGTAACCGACGCCAATCTGGATTATCAGGGCTCGATAACAATAGATAAAAATTTAATTGACGCCGCCGGATTATTTGTCTATGAAAAGGTGCAGGTCGTAAATATCAACAATGGCGAAAGGTTTGAGACCTATGTCATTGAGGGCAAACCTGGAAGCGGTGAGATTTGTTTGAACGGCGCCGCCGCGAGACTGGGATTACCGGGGGACAAAGTAATAATTATATCCTATGCTCAATTACACACTGACGAAATGGCTGATTTTAGGCCAAATATCGTCAAGGTTGATGCTAACAATAAAATAGTAGAAGCATAAATTATCTTATGAAAAACGCCGCCATAATATTAGCTGCCGGAAAAGGCAAACGGATGAAATCCGACTTGCCGAAAGTCCTGCACAAAATCATGGGTCGTCCAATGATTGAGCATCTCATCGACACTCTATTATCATTGAACATTGATAAAATCGTCGTTGTCGTCGGTCATATGGCTGATTTGGTCAAGGAAGAACTTTCAGAATATTCTAACAAAGTGGAATTCACTTTGCAATCTGAACAGCTTGGCACTGGCCACGCCGTTTTGGTGACCGAAAAGCATTTCCGTGATTATGAGGGAAATATATTAGTTGTGGCCGGGGATGTTCCATTCCTATCGGCTGAAACATTGAGCAATTTAATCGCCATTCATTCTGATGAAAAGGCCGCTGCGACGGTACTTTCGTCTTCCCCGCCGGACCCTGCCGGTTATGGGCGAGTCATACGAACCAAAGGGACAAATACCGTCGAATATATAGTCGAACATAAGGACGCAAATGACGACGAATTGAAAATCAGTGAAATTAACACCGGCACATTTTGTTTCGATAGCAAATATTTATTTGAGAGTTTGAAAGAAATTAGAGCCGACAATAGCCAAAATGAATATTACCTGACCGATATTATGGGAATTATACGGCGCAAAGGACTCAAGGCGGCCGTGTATATGACCGATGAACCGGATGAGGCGTTGGGAGTCAATTCAGAGGAGCAAATGACCGATTTGGAGAATCGCTTTGGCGAAAAGGATCGAAATTTATAATCTATTTTTGTGCCTTTGGCGTATAACAATTAGTAACAGATAGTTAAATAGCGTTTTATATTTGTTGACAAAGTGGTTTGATACTCTTTAATTTAGATCAAAGTTTGGAGAAAGAAATGAAATCCTCGTCAATCGTATTCACTGTAATTTTTTTCATAATGGGATCTATCAGTTTCGGTCAGATGGTCGAAAAGGCTGAAGTCAGGGAATTAACGGAAAAATACGATATGGGTTTGGGAAAACAGCCTTCGTTTTCATTATTGGATCTTTCCCGTTTGAATTTTGCGCATTCTTATTCTTTAAGCTTCTTTTCCGGTGGAGGGATATCCGGATCTCAGGGATTATATCGGGGCGCTCTTACATATCAGCTTTCCAAGCCTTTGACGCTGACTCTCGGTTTAGGAATCTTTCATGATCCCGGTTCACTCATCAGCGGCGACAGAGGATCAAACAACAGCGCTATGTTTTTGCCCTCCGGTTATTTGGATTGGAAACCCTCAGATAATTTCAGGATGTCAATAGGATTTGAAACCGTCCCGGCATACCGCTACGGACAAAACAATTTAGGGAGGTATAGTTTTTGGCGGCACTAACGCATGGAAATTTAATTAACGGGCACGTAATTTATCCTACCTCTCAATAAAACCCCATGACAGAAAAAACAAAAAAATCAAAGGGCGGTTCGGCATATCGCATTAAGCGAGCCAAAAACAAAAAGCCGATTCGGTTTTTAGAATTTAGTATCATTTTCCTTTTAATCGTCGTCGGCGCCTACGCCGCTTCTTTTATAGTGCAGGTTTCCAATGGCTATTCGAAGGAAAATCCGCCAACTGAATACTATATTAACTTGCAGGTTCTTAATGGTTGCGGCGAAAAAGGAATTGCTAATAAATTGGCCAATAAAATTGAGGCATCGGTTAAAAAACCTCTGGCGGTGCGGATAATCGATACAGATAATTTTTACAATTTTGGCGTCGAAAAGACATTTATAATATCCCGAAAAAGCAATCTCAATGCGGCCACTTTGCTTGCAACACAGCTAAATATTGATCCGGAAGTAACTTATCGGGAAATTGAAGATAATTATCTTGATATCGGGGCAACTCTGATTCTCGGAAACGACTACCGGGACATTTTTGAAATTGGTGAAAAGAATCGTGAAACCAGATAATATTTTATTTGGAGGAGTTTATTAAATCCCTTGACATCTCTTAATCTCGCACGGGCAGCCGGAAAACTGGCGCTATCTAAAAAGGCTTTTGATGTAAAGATATTAAAGCTTAAAAAACTGTCTTCTGTATGCGATTATTTTGTAATCTGCTCCGGGACAGTTGACGTTCATGTTAAGGCCATCGCCAACGCGGTGGAGCGCGGCCTGCGCGATAAAGGTATTCGCGCTTCGTATCGGGAAGGAACCGAAGGCGCCAATTGGATATTGCTGGATTACTTTGATGTTTTGGTGCATGTTTTCAAAGAGGATACGCGCCAATTCTATGCGCTGGAAAAATTATGGGGCGATGCTCCGGTCGAAACATTAGAATAATAGAACTCCCGCCCACAAAACCGAATGAAAAATCAATTATAAACGGATGGTAGCAATTATGGAAATTTCTGAACTAAAAACAAAAACAATTGCCGAACTTCTAAAAATCGCCGAGGATCTGGATATTCCCGGGGTTTCCGGATTGAGGAAATCGGAATTAATTTACAAAGTCCTTGAATCCCAATCGACCCAGGACGGGATGATTTTCGCTGAAGGCGTCCTTGAAATCCTGGATGAAGGCTATGGGTTTCTCCGTTCGTCCGATTACAATTACCAGCCGGGACCGGATGACATTTACGTCTCGCCTTCTCAAATAAAGCGCTTTGATTTGCGCACCGGTGATACTTTGTCCGGCCAGGTGCGTCCTCCGAAAGAATCCGAGAGATATTTCGCATTACTGAAAATTGAAGCCATTAACACCGAGTCGCCGGAAGTCACCAAACATAAAACTCTCTTCGACAATCTGACTCCGCTCTACCCCGAGGAGCCGTTCAATATGGAAACCAGCTCCGAAGAGCTCACAACCCGCATCATCGATTTGATGTGTCCCATCGGAAAAGGTCAGCGAGGTCTGATTACTTCTCCTCCCAAAGCTGGTAAGACAATCATTTTGCAAAAGATAGCCAATGCCATTACGACTAATCATCCCGAAGTAAAATTGATCGTCCTGCTTATCGATGAACGCCCTGAAGAAGTAACCGATATGAAGCGTTCGGTTGACGGCGAAGTAGTTTCCTCGACATTTGACGAACCGGCCGACCGCCATGTCCAGGTTGCAAATATGGTTTTGGAAAAAGCCAAGCGTTTGGTTGAACATAAGAATCATGTAGTTATCCTGCTCGATTCGATTACGCGACTGGCACGTGCTCATAATGCCGTTGTACCTCATTCAGGAAAGATTCTCTCAGGCGGCGTCGATTCCAATGCCCTCCATAAGCCGAAACGATTCTTTGGGGCGGCCCGAAATATTGAAGAAGGCGGCTCTCTGACGATTATCGCCACAGCTTTGATTGAAACCGGCTCGAGGATGGACGAAGTTATCTTTGAGGAATTTAAAGGTACCGGTAACATGGAGATGGTCCTCGACCGACGCATATCTGACCGGCGCATCTTCCCCGCGATGGATATAAATCGCAGCTCGACCCGAAAAGAAGAATTATTGCAGAGTGCGGAAATTCTCAATAAAGTATGGATCCTGCGCAAATTCCTGGCGGAGATGAATCCCATCGAGGCGGTGGAATTTTTGATTGACCGCATTAAGAAATCAAAAAATAATAAAAAATTCCTTGATTCAATGAAAAACTAAAGAATAATCAATAATTCCGTATAAAATTGAAAATCGCTCGCCGGAGGTTATTAAACTTCCGGTTGTGCACTAAAGGTTCTTATTAATTCACTTAACGGCTGACTGCGGGGTAATTGAAAAGATGTTAAGAAAAATAATTTTATGGTCGATCGCGATTGCTATGACAATCGTCGCCGCCCTTTATCAAAAATACACCGGACCAACTTATCCCATTGAGGATTCAACTACTTTAAATGACACCAAAATTCATTATGTTTTAAATCGCAGTCATGGCGGCGATGATGATCAGCGGATAGCGATTGCGGCAGCGGATACATCAATATCGGGACAGTTACTCTATAAGCGATATAACACTGAGGATGATTTTATAATTCTGAATATGACGCGTGAGGGCGATAGTATGTCCGCCTCGCTTCCCCATCAGCCTCCGGCTGGAAAACTGGAATATTATATTCACCTCGTTAGCGGTGAAAATTCTGTAAATATTCCTGATGAAAGAACTGTCGTAACCCGATTCAAAGGAGCCGTTCCGGATATTGTGTTGGCGCCTCACATTATCTTGATATTTTTGGCGATGCTTTGGTCAACCCGCACTGGTCTGGAAGCCCTCATGCCCAATGGCAAGACTTCGAGTCTGACTATCCAGACAGTTATTTTGTTATTACTGGGCGGGATGACTCTCGGTCCAATTGTCCAGAAATTCGCCTTTGGAGAATTCTGGACCGGCGTGCCTTATGGATGGGATTTGACCGATAACAAAACTCTGGTGGCTTTTGTTGGCTGGTTGGTGGCTCTTTGGCGCCATCGTTATTCCCAATTCCCGCGCTTCTGGATTCTGGCGGCAGCGATTATATTAGTTGCGGTTTTTACCATACCGCACAGTATGATGGGCTCAGAATTGGATTATTCAACCGGTGAAGTGGAAACCGGTTAATCACGGAAAGAAAATCAGCAGCAACTCTCGTTTGCGGCGTTGGAAGAGCAATCACACGATGGTTTGGTACCTTTTAGAATGCCGTTTAATATACCTGCCGCGCATCCAACCCCGCTCCTGACGGAAATTGCCCCGGATTGACAATTCAACGCGCAGGCTCCGCATTCCATGCATAAATCACGGTACATTAATACCGCCCGCTTGTTTTCAATTCCGAAGACCGCATGAGGACAAACGGTGACACACATTTGACATCCTTCGCATTTGGATTTATCAAACTCCAGCGTCACAACTTCGGATAAGTATTTTAAAGCCTGCATTTTTTAAACCTCATAGGAACAATCCAACAATCCATAATACGGTTCCCAATATACCAATCGTGATTTGGCACGGCACCGCATATTTCATTTCTTTTAATACCCCGGAAAGCGACGTATAAGTGGACGCCCCCGTAAAATTCATTGCGATAAAACTCGAGATGGCGATTATAATAAATATCCAGGCAGCAGACATGAAATATCCCGGGGTAAATTGCGGATAAAAATTGAAAAACAAACTTACCGAGGCAATAGTCAATAATCCTATCCAGATGCCCTTCACTGAAAACGAACGTCCCGGCAGTACCGGTAATAAAACAGGAGCCCCGACAATCGCGATTAAATAGGCAAAAACGAACAATAGAACGTTTTGTACCCCGTTCGTTGCCAATCTATAGATAGAATATCCGTCGCTTCCCAAACCACTTAAGATAAACATGATCGCGAGTACTAATAGGAGCTTTTTCAAATAGCCGGCAATTTCCATAGGTATTAGGGTAATCCGCTCGCCAATTTTAAAAGTAACTCGCCGCATTTCAGGGGTTGCTTTCATGCGATTCTCTAAAAATCGTCTAATATCTGCCGAGAAAACAGGTCCGAAAACAACCCGAAAACCGCTCATCTCTTTAACCCGAAAAGCGCTGACTCCGGTCGCCCCCAATTGTGGTACGATTATTCTGCGGTGCGAAACAACCTGTTCAAGACCGGAAGTTTTTAT
The DNA here is from genome assembly GCA_043819555.1 of Candidatus Zixiibacteriota bacterium. Lineage (GTDB taxonomy): Bacteria > Zixibacteria > MSB-5A5 > GN15 > JAAZOE01 > JAZGGI01. The sequence goes on from JBDREQ010000039.1 coordinate 22,728, forward strand.
CCGGATAACTAACTCATTAGTACCAAACGTACCTTTTCCCGCCGCGCACCAGACATTGATACCCTTCGTATCTAAAACCAGGCCCCATCCGTCCAAACCGTCAAGGTCAGATCGGAGGTAATCAAAACTCATTTTGTAATTGGCCGAGACAAATACCGGTGATTTATCCGTCGGCTCTCCAATGGCGTACAATCCCGGAGTGACAATATGCGTTGTCCGGCCTATTCCCCAGCGGCGTTTCCAATTTCCGATTTTGTCAGACAAGGTTAAGACCGTGCTAACCTTTGGAATTTTCCCAATTGGCGTGGAAATATGTTTATCAATCCATGGTTTATTATCCGCAATTAACTCAAATGCAGTATCTGGATTTTTTTGGCTTTCAGGCTGGCTGCAACACTGCCCGTTATTTTGTGAAAGCTCACTCACGATGCTCACCTCTATTAAAAAATCAACAAATAAAATCCTGCGATTAGCAAAATACAGCCTGCCGTATAGCGGATAATTTTAGCCGCCCGTTCAGATCTAAAAATAGCGGCTTTGCCATAAGAGAGCCCGGTTAAGACGGCGGCGGCTGGAAAGGAATAGCCTATCGCAAAGAAAGTCAAAATAATTATTCCCCATAGAGTGTGCCCCCTGAGAACCGCCAGACCAATCGCACCCGCCAGGGCAGGATTGCAGCCGATAGTACAAGCTGACGTTCCTCCCCCTACGACAAGACCAAAAAAGGCAGCACCCTTGATTGATTCGGGAACCGTCGGCTTATAATTTGTTACTATTCCCGGAATTTTCCAGGGTATTAAATCAAGAGAAACCGCTCCCAAAAAGATTATTATCAATCCGGCCAATGTCTTCCAGTATATCCCCAGAGCACTCCCGGCTATTTGACTGATAAATCCTGCCGCCGCTCCAAGCAATCCCAATGACAGCATTGTCCCGATCATAAAAAACAATCCCGTAATGGCAATCGTTTTCTTGTCTATCTTTTCCTGTGATCCGCTGTATCCGGCGATAGCCCCCAAAACTGGTAATGTGCAGCATGAGCTGACCGAAGCCGCCAAACCCAGAACCAGGGAAGCCGGCAATATAATCCAGCCGTATTCGGGATTATCCAATATTTGCCGTAATGTGTCAATCATATTGAGTTCCTATGTACCGCAATTATTCGGATCACAGGTTGCCGGATCGCATCCACCCGATAAATATGCTTTCATGAGAATTGTTTCGGATAGCTCACCAGTCAATATCGCCGGAGCCTTACCCTTTTTGGCTACGACTACCGCCGGTAGATTCGGAATATTAAGATTGTCAACCGCGGAAGAAAACAATTCTTCGCCGGGCGCGGTTTTGGCGATTATAATATCTGCTCCGGATTTCCGAATCGATTCGGTAACATCCTCGACCATCCGTGATATTTCGGGATTTTTTTCCAAAGCCGAGCCTGCTCCTTCAAGAATAAGAAATAAAAAATCCGAATCGACCAGTAAATCATCGGTGAAAAATGAAGTTGTTTCAACCTGGCCAGGGTCAACACTCGCATTGGCGATTTCCCTTTCCTGATATCCAAGTGAGTAAATGGCTAATGCGATCGCCGTTAGCATGATAATCGAAAATATGATATTTTTTGCCTTTCGCCCCATTAATGATTGCCTGCCGCTATCAGTTGTACAACAACCAGTCGGTCCGCAATCGCAGGAATCAGCATTCAAATTATTCAATCGCTTGTTATTATCGTTGCTCTCGAGATTATTGTCACCCATTGCAATTACCTTTCCTATTCAATTATCCTGAAAGATCAAAAACGTCATTCAGCTTCCCGCTGCAACAGCTTTTAAAAAACTGAGCCAGCTCAGTTATTACCTCTTCAGAAATCCAACACCTGGTTTTTTGCCCCACTTTTTCAAGTTGAATTAGCCCGGATTGATTGAGTTCTTTTATATGATGTGAAATTGTAGAAGGCGCAAGGTTCAGCTGGCTACCCAGGCGGCCGATACAATTCTGATCATCATCGCCCAATTCGCATTTTTCATCAATGCTGCAACAGGAAACCAAAGTCAGAAACAACTGAAACCGGTTTGAATTCGATAGTGCCTTAAAAATCCTAACATATCCCTTATTATCTATAATTCGATTGTTCGACATATGTCGAAATATACATATTCTGCTCCCGATGTCAATTAGATTTTTTGGAATAACCAGGATTCCTTAAAATCTCTTTCCTGAAGCGATTGAAATATATAAATTAGGTCATGGCATCATCAGGTCAGCATCCAAAACTGCGTTCGGATCTTGTCGTATCCGAACAGGAAACTGGCGGGCAAACGCTATTCATACTGAAAGACCCGATTACTTTTCGATATTTTCGGGTACGCGCGCCTGAGTTTTATCTAATCAACCAGTTTGACGGGAAAACTGATAATGCGAGTATCTCAAAACGGATGTTGGACAAGTTTGATTTACAAATCTCAACCGAAGCTATCGAACAATTCGCCAATAAGGTCGAGGCTCTTTATTTTTTCGAAGGTTCTCGGTCGGAATATGAAATATCATCGGGGCGATATAAACCTCAGGCAAAAAAGAGCCTTTTTTCAAATTTACTATTTGTAAAACTCAAGGCGTTTAATCCTGAAGGGATATTAAACGCCATATACCCTGCCGTAAAATTTCTATTTAATCCTGTCGCGGTTACGGCCATGATTCTACTAACTTTTTCCGGATTCTTAATTTACTCTGCCAATTTTTATGAATTTCGCTTTAATCCCACAGCCATTTTTTCTTTGGGATCGCTCGTGACCATTTTCATTGTTCTGGCATTTATACTACTGCTCCACGAATTTGCGCACGCCTTAACCTGTCGGCATTACGGCGGACACGTGAGGGAAATGGGCTTTCTGCTTTTATATTTTCAGGTTTGTTTTTACGCAAACCTATCCGATTCGTGGCTTTTCAAGAAAAAATCGCATCGTCTGGCGGTTCTTTGGGCAGGACTGTTTTTTCAAATGGTTATGTTTTCCGCTGTTGTTTTTGGATGGCGTGTTACCGTTATCGGGACCGGAATAAATCATTTTTTCTGGCTGGCGGCTAATATCAATCTTCTGGTAATCCTGATCAATTTTAATCCTTTGATTAAGCTTGACGGTTATTATCTCTTATCCGAAATTATCAATATCCCCAACCTGCGTGACCGGTCATTTCAATACTTAAGACAAGGATTCAAGAAATTCATCGGAATCGATTTATCATATAGAAATCCACCAAAACGCCAGGCGCGGATAATGCTTTTTTATGTCATTTTCGCTTCTTTTTACTCTCTACTCTTAATTCTGTATGTCGGTCGAGCCGCATATCGGTTCCTGGTCGAAAACCTCGCCGGTAGCGGTTTTTTATTGTTTTTAGTGTTGCTGATTATTATTTTTCAAAAACCGGTCAGGCAATTTATAAGATTCGTAACTAAAAGAGAGGTCTTGAAGGCGATGGCATTCAAACCAAGAAATATAGTGATATTCACTAGCGTTCTTATTGTAGCGATTGTCTTCCTGTTTATAATCCCCTTCCAGAGTCAGGTGGGAGCCGGGATAACCATTCAGCCCAAAGCGGAATTTCGAATTGTTCATCAATCTGCCCAGGGGCGTCTGGATTTATATCTGAGGGAAAGCGGCACAGAGCGAATATTTGGTACCGAACATATTCAATTATCATCCGGGGATTTAGCCGTATTGAGGCTTGTACCTTTGGTCAAAGAAGGCGATATTGTAAAAAAAGGCGATACTTTGGCAACGATAATCTCCAGTCAGGTGTTGGGTAACCTTGATGCCGCTCGCGCTGAGCTTGACCGTTTGCAAAATGAAATAGCTCTGATACAATCGCCTCCCAAACCTGAAGAAATCACCTCGGCGCAGGCGGCGGTCAATGCGGCTAAAGCTAACGTTGAGCAAATGCAAAACGATGTCGATAGAAACAGGTCTTTATTTGAGAAAAATCTAATCGCTCGACAGGAAATTGAACAATCTGAATCATACCTGATTGTAGCCCAGTCGAATTTAAAAGAAGCTCAGGCAAAACTGGAATTAATCAAGGCGCCTCCAAAAAAAGAGGAAATCGACATCCTCAAATCGAAGATATCAACCCAAAATGCCTCAATACGTTATCTCGCCACTCAGGAGGCCGCCCAGGCAATTGTTACTCCCATTGATGGAGTTATCGTCGCGCAGTATCGCGATGAATTGTTGTTCAAAGTGGCCGATATGTCTCAAGCGGAAATCACCATGCCAATTGCCGATAACTTCCTCAAAATGATCCGGACCGATGCTGATGTTTCGGTTAAGGTTCGCAGTTTCCCCTCGCAGCTTTTCAACGGCCAGGTCATACAAATTTCCAATTCGGGAGATTTAGCTTTCTCCACCGACGACAGGTCGCGTTTCCCCGTTTACGCTTTACTCGATAACCCCGATGGAGTTCTCCAGGACGGAATGAGCGGGTACGCAAAAATCTCCTGCGGTAAATCGTCTCTCTTCAATATTTTGTCAAATCGCATAAAATCCAACCTGCGGGTAGAATTCTGGTCCTGGTGGTAACTTTTTTTATTCCCCTTAATTAATTGTCTAATAATAAGTTGCGTGATTTTGTGTGATTCTTCGCATTAAATAATTGTCCCAGGCACTTGACAGAGAAGAAATATAATACTTGATTTGCATGCTGAATAGCAGTTTTCAGCACACAGGGATGTGAAATTGTTACACGGATTGTAACTTCGGTGCTTCATCCCAAAGACAGATAAGAGGAAACCACTCAGCATTATGCTGATGGCACTATATCGGACTCAAATACATAGGAGGTGAACCCGATGATCTACGAACTCGAAATCGAAGTTCTAGAAGAGAAGATTGCTCCTGGAATGAGCATGGGTGGTCAGTAGAATTGAAACCGCGAAGGAATTAACCCTCGCGAATTTCAATTCTGTCAAGTCAGGGGCCGCCATTGGCGGCCCCTTTCCTATTGCCTAATACAACTTTTAAAGACTTTAACCGTCCCAAAAGCTTAATAATTCTCTTATCGGTATAGTATTTCTGTAGTTTTTCAGAATCAACTATTTTTTCTGATATTTTTTTAAGTACTTCAAGTGCATTTTGGGAATGAACAAACGAATCTTCGAATTCTTTAAGTTCAAATGTAATTTCGGATAATAAGCACGATGCCTGCCATTGTTCGGGAAGCATTCCGTTTTTTTGCGCAATCTTTAAAGCCTTGTTCAAAGACAACTTAGCGATGTCGAGTTTTCTTTCGCTGAATTCACACATGGCCAGATCTATATGGTATCTCGGCAAATCAATATCTTCATCAATCGTGCCAAAATATAGTCTGGCATTATTCATAAATTTCTCAATATTTTTAAATTCATGGTTTTCAATTTCTTTTTCCAGCCGAGCCAAACCAATCACTGAAAACTCGCGTTGTGTATTCAATTTGGATTGTAGCTCTTCCGCCGCCCGGATATGTTTTTGATCTCCTGAAATATTAAAGTTATGAATGTGTATGAAAAATTGGGCCAGTTTATCATCAATATCGACCGCCATTTCTTTGGCTTTCCTTAAATAATCTTCGGCCCTGTCAAAAACGTTTAAATCTTTATATAATTTTGCAAGTTCCAAATAACAGGGCAAAATTGAAGCGCTGTGTTCCAGTTGCAATGCGGAAGATAAGGCATTTCGGATTTGAAATTCCGCTTCTGAGTAGACACCCATACGGCGAAGTATTTGCCCGGTCAGGCGTGACAGGGTAACTTTATGCGCTTCATCGTTCAAAATATCCGCGATCGCTTTTCCTTCCTGCAGGAATTTTAGGGCTCCACTTAACCTGCCAGCTAAGAGGCTTGCTTCCACAAGGTTTTCGTAATTAAGGAGTTGTTCTACTTTGATACCCATTTCTAAATTAAGGTTAAGCGATTTCTCAAAAGCGCCAATGGCTGCAGATGCCTTCCCCATCATAAAATAGGTGAAACCCAGATTATTCCAGGTGCGGGCAATTTCCCCTTTATCACCCAGTTTTTTTTTGATTTCCAGGGCTTCGGAAAGATGTTTTACTCCATTCTCATATTCTCCACGCACAACATAAATGGAACCGATATTGTTCAGGCTTGATGCGATTTCACGTTGAGATTTTAGTTGTCTTTGCAATTCCAGGGCTTGAATATAATGTTCAAGGGCTTTATCCATTTTTCCGGCAACCCAGTACATATTGCCGAGATTATTGAGAGTCTGTGAAAGCCCCAATGGATCATCCAAACGCTCATACAATATCCTGGCTTGATTTAAAACCCGTATCCCCGAAGAGTAATCCGATTTGTCCTTATATAGGTCACCCAAAATTTTATAAGATTGGGCCGCAAGCAAATCATTTTCACCATTTTGGGAAAGTTCCACGACCCTGACAAAAGAATGTTCGGCGAATTCAAGATACCCGGCCTCTTTTTCAACATTGGCTCGCCGAAACATCAATCTGGCCTGCTGGGAAATATCTTTCAGGCTTTTTGCAGCCTTTAGAGCCAGTTCAAGATACTCAAGCGATTTTTTCTGACTGACCGGAGTCTTATCAATGGCTGTGAGTAAAGATTCGATAGCCTTTTTGTAATCTCCGGCCTGATAAAGTAAGTTTCCTCTTAATACCGCGAATGAATCAGAATTATCAAATATTTTTTCGATTTTCTTTGAAATAGTCCTGCGCGTTGATAATTTCAACCTTCGGTTCAGGGAAGTGAGCAAAATCCGACGGCGTGAATCTGGAATATCAAACCACCACCTGAGGGCTGTTTTGGAATCAGAACAGATTATCTGAGCTATATCTTCGACTTTTTCCTCTACATCAGCCACTGCCAGGGCAAGGGCCAATTTGTTAAGCGAAAGCGAAGAGTTGTGCAATGGCCGCAATGCGAATCGGGTCAATCGTTCAGGCCATTCAATACAATCAATTGATTGGTTTTGCCATCCCCAGTGGCCGTCCAGACGAGCAAACCGGCAATTATCAAAATTGTGTTCCAGAATTATTCTGACCCCAGCCGGATCAAAAAGCAGATCCTTTTCAATAAAATGCAATTGTTCAATTGAGAAACTGTGTTTTCCAAAAATCTCATACAGCTTATTATCATTAAGCGCATCCAAGCCGTAAATAAGATGTCGAGGCCGAATTGCTTTCCTGAAGGGATATATGGAGCCCGCTTTGGCCAATTTTTCCAGTAATTCAAAAGCCGATGATGGCCTTTTTTCCGGATTTATTTCCAATAATGAGGATATTAAATCTTTTGTATTTTGCGAGAATTCACGAGCCAGCCCGGTTAGTCCTGGCCTTTCCCCTTCGGTTATCTGAGCGTTAATCTCAAGCGGATCGTTTTTTTCAGATTGAAATGGCAATGAACCCGAAGCCAGGTAGTAAGCCATAACTCCAAAGGAAAACAAATCCGATCGCGGCGTTATTTTCTGGCCCATAACCACTTCTGGAGCCATGTATCCGACAGTTCCTGAGGTTTTGGGATTGGTTGCAATCCGGTGATCAGACGCCAGAGAAAAATCAGAAAGCTTTACATAAAATAATCGATTCAGCGCAAAATTAACATCCTCAAAACCCGGGGGACAGAATACATTTGAGGGTTTTATATCATTGTGACAATAACCGGCGCTATGCAAAACATAAAGCGATGCCGCCGCCGCCGATAAAATCGCAAGGAGTTTATCTTCGGACAATTTCCCCGCGTAATTTTCAAGTATTTGCCCTTCACAAAATTCGATAGTAATAAATTTTCGGCTGGTGGAGGCAATTCCAATATCAAAGCACTTGACAATACCGGGAAAATGAATTTTCTGAGAAATTAATTTTTCGGTTTCTATAAGCTGATCGTTTATATTTTCGAAAAAGCATTTTATTGCTATTGGTCTGGAAATATTTAGATGATGGGCCAAAAACACTTCGGCCGTGCCGCCCTCACCGATTTTTTTTATTACTTTATAATCCTCAGGGAAAGTTCTAATCACCGAACGCCTCATTAATCATCTGAATCAAGTTGACTGCAGGGTAATGAGATAGTAAATGTCGTGCCTTGTCCTTTCACGGAATCGACCCAAATATCACCGCCATGATTTTTTATAATTTTCAGACAATTGGCCAGGCCTAATCCATGACCTCCTTGCTTGGTAGTAAAGTTCGGCTCAAATATTTTTTCAATATTGTTTTCCGGAATACCCGCGCCGTTATCGGAGACGCAAACCAATAGAGTATTCGAATTGTCGCCCAATTTGCACTGCAATTCAATTGAAGGATTGTCAGCTTCTTCCAAAGCATCGGCGGCATTATTTAGGAGATTAAGCAATACTTGCTGGATTTGGCCAACATCGATATTAACCTCAGGCAACTCTCCCCCACACAACATCTTCATTTCAATTTGCGCAAATCGCCTCTGAGTTTTTATGGTAAATAAAACATCATCCAATAGATGTTTGATGTCAAACTTGACCATTTCGGTTTCAAGCTTGGAAAAATCCATAAGGCCATTTGTAAATCTCTTGATTTTACCGATATTGTCAACGACGCTGCGAATACTCTTGTCAACTTTGTCATACTGCCTCCGGTCAATGTTAATCTGAATCAGCTCGGCATTATTGGATATGATTGAAAGAAAATTATTCAATTCATGCCCAATGGAAGCAGCCATCTCGCCTTTGGCAACCAGTTTTTCTGACAGGATTACATATTTCTCAAGTATCACATTTTCGGTAATATCCTCAACAATGAGAATGGCTCCGGTTTTTTGGCCCGGCAGAGAATTGGTCCTTGACATTTTCAATGACAGTACTTTTTCTTCATATCCGGTATTATGAAAATACCGATCTTCTACAAAATCGCCCACTCCTGATATTACCGGTTCAATCATCTTGCGCCATTTATCATATTCCTTTTCCGGCACAAGATCGATAAAATTATTCTGACCTCTCTCGTTAGCGCCGTCAATGATTGAACCTTTATTTACCTGGAATATCTTAAAACTAACATCGTTTATGGTGATAAGATTATAATCCGAATCAATCACTATGATTCCGACGGGGGATTGATCAATTATATCCTCATTGTATTGCTTCATGCGACTCAGATGGCCGTAGAGCTGGGCGTTATGAATAGCAATTGCCGCCTGCTGTGAAAACAATTCAAATAAATATAAATCGGATTTCAAAAACAGCTTGGCCTGAGACGAGTTATCAAGATAGACAACTCCAATTACCTTGTTTTTAAGCTTAAGCGGAACGCACATGATTGAGCGGAGATGTAATTCGACAATCGATTTTTGACTGGAATATCTTTCATCCTCCAGCGCGTCCGAAGTATAAATCGCATTTCCCGATTGTACGACTTTATTGGCTATTGAAAACGAAATCTTAAAAGTATCGTCCTGCGTTTCTTCATGGCGAATATTATGAGCGGTTTTGTACTGCAGCGTCCCATCTCTATCGAGCAACATAATAAAACCGCGTTCAGCCGAAAGTAATTCCACGGCCTTTTCCATAACGACCTGGAGAACATCTTCCAGGATTAAGGCTGAATTGATTCCGACTGAGATTTCCAAAATGGCTTTGAGATCATCGAGCCGAATCTTGTGAGTGTCAGCTTCTTCTGATATGCGAGGATTATTGCTGACTATATCATTCAGTGTCTTTTCCATTTCAGCCAGTACATTGTCGACCTGAAATCGGTCTGTTGTTGAGCCCACATCGTCCCCCGATGATTTCGTATTCTCCACCCCCGTTTTATTCATATCTTTTTTCATAAAATTGGACATACGTACTCCGCTTGGTTGTTTCTAACTACTCAAATTATCGGCAGTTATGCGGAAAAATATTAACTAATCTGACTCTGTTTCCAGCTGATCAATTTTGAATTGTGGAGATGTAATACGATAAGTTATTTCACCAAATCCGATTACTTCCAGGAATTTTCCCAGAACAGAACCGAGAAAACTATCTTCTGCTGAAGTTTGGCCGGTTTTGGCTGAAAACTCGGAGATTTGATTGATTTCGGATGGCGATATTGAACGAGACATAATCTCAACATTAAATCTAAAATGTTCATCGACGGGGAACCGGGCGAGCAGTGTTAGCCTAAACTGAAGAGAGTCAGCGAGATAATCGGATAGATCCATTTGATTTGAAAATAATTTTGATTCTTTGGAGTTTGGAGAAAACCTGATGCCATAATTATCTTTGGTCAGATCATGATTTAGAAGTATGGCTATTTTGCTCTCAAAAACTGATCTGTAACCAATAAGTTTTTGGGGCTTTTCAACTTTGAATCGAAGATTTAGAAAAATATCCAGACCGGTTAACAAATCTTCCAAAACCGGCTGGGTCAAAACGGGAGTCAAATCCAGCCAAATTGAGATTGAATCGTTCGATCCATAAATATCGTAATCAAATTCTATAGATTCATCATCAGCGTAAGTTACGGAAATAAGGACGCAATAGATTAAAAACAGAAATATTGCGCCCATTTTGCAAATATTGTTTGTTGCCATTACCAGTTTACAAATCAAAACAGCCTATTAATCAAGGAAAGTTGAAATATCGCCAACCGCTACGAATCGAGCGTAAAAAATTGGGTAATGGTTATCCTGATCCAGACGCTTTGATATAAATATCTTTAAATTGCTGTCAATATCAACGCCGACACTTATAGAGCTATACCATTTGTCACTGGAATTCAACCGATTCTCTGATATTTTGCCCCCGTCGTACCTGATAAATGGACTTAAGTCGGATTTTGGAATACTAAAGAGGTATTCAATTCCGGCATAAACAAATTCATTCCCTCGAAATTCTTTATGTCGATACCCGTGCATGGTTCCCAAACCGCCTATAAAGAATTGACGGTTGAGCGGTATGCATTCACCTGATAAATAACCGTAAGCGCCGGTTAGATTCAAATACTGATAGCGATTGAACCGGTTATAACGATCAAGTCGAACCTCAAATCGTTTAAAATCAAAGTCTCCGTTATACTCCTCCGGAGAGTATTCATATCGGGCATACCCGAGCCAGCCCCGGCGGGGATTCTTTTCATCATCTCGATTATCAATTGTATATGTCAGCATCAGACTGCTTACCGTTTTATCCTCAAAGTCAGCTTTCAGATTTTGTAATTCACCGTGAGGTACCATATTATAATTGCCTCGAAATTCCTTATTTCCGAATACTGACCATAAAAACGGATGGGCATCAAGCCAGCGCTGTTTTTCCGACAAATATCCGATTTCAAACCGATTCCACCCCCACGGACTAAACCGAACATAACCATAACCGCCCTCAGCCTCATAAAAATCTTTCCAGTCCTCATTGAAAAACAACGCAAATATTGTATTCTCATTATCTGAAATGATCAGATCATCGCTCGATTTTAGTAACCGATATGCGCGGCCGCCCAGCTCCAGAGGCATTTTGCCTCGTATCACCGTTTGAGACACCGACAGGCTGTATCTCCATCGTTTGGAGGCGAAGGCATATCCACCCTTAAGATCGAATGACGGCAAAAGCGAATCGGCGTGGCGGTATTTTATACCCGAGAATAATGACAGGCCGTCAACACGATTATAAGAAGCATCGCCACTCAGCCTGATATCGCTGTCGTAACTTTTCCAGCGCCGCGCCCTGGATCTTCTCGTGGTTCGTTGCCCTTTTTTCGATTTTATTTCACCATAAATTGATGATTTTTTATCGAGACGAACCCGGCCCATAACAGATATTACGTCACCCCTGACAACCGCCTTACTGCCAATGGTAATATCTCCCATTAAAGCGATGACGTCTTTGTTTACTTCGCCATCGACTGTGATATCGCCGCGAAAAGCGATAACCGATCCCCGCAAAAAACCGTACTCTTCAACATTGAGTAAATTCTTAAAGGATAGTTTATCCCGTGTACGTCTCCGAAATGATGACTCCCGTTTTTCTGCATCATGGCCGGTAAATTCAAGAATATATTCGCCTTCAGCTTCTCCTGAAGTATAATTTATCATTTTTACATCTTCGAATAAGAGAGAAAACTCGGGAGACTCGATTCCTGTCCTATCAATAGTAAAATCGGGGCCGCAGGAAATCGTTCCGTTCTGATAAGTGAAATCACTGATATTGAAAACGTAATTACGCAATTCTCCATTGGCAAAAACAACAAATTCCCAGGTATCGGAATCCGCGATCAATTTGGCCAACTGGTTTTGTGAAGTATCCGGGGCGTAGGTTTTATAATCGTCCGCGAATACCTGCGGCGTGGCGCAGATTGCTATCGCCATTATCATCAGACTTACTTTAATCCATCTAAACATATCGATCTCCTCCATATTTATTATGGAGACATACAAATCACATGCCTGATATTAATTTCATTATTGCGTCGCAACTTACGAGAATCCAATTGAATTCACCATGTATTTTTTACACGATACCTTAGGTTCTGACTGAGTATAATTTACATTATTTTGAGTGATTTCAATTTTCGGGATAGATTCCCGCGATCAATATTTAAATGCCGGGCTATCGCGGCGATATTGCCATCGTGCTTCTGATATAAATCAGAAAGAAATCCCTTTTCAAATTGGCGCACGGCATGAGTAAGTTTATTCTCATCTCTTACAGAATCAAAATTAAAATCGCCTTTCCCCCACTGAAGCATTTCTTCAATCATTCCGACTGTAATTTCGCAGGGTTCGAATGTAAACATTATTTGCTGAACGAAATTTCTTAACTGTCTGATATTCCCTGGCCAGCCTTGGGCAGCCAGATATCCGAAAGCATCGGTTGAAAAAGAATAATGTTTTTCCGCGGCATCGGACTGTAGAAAATGATTAATCAAAAGTGGAATGTCTTCCACCCGGTCTTTCAAAGCTGGCACTTCTATAGATATCACATTGAGCCGGTAATACAGATCTTCGCGAAAAGAAGATGACTCTATTTGTTTCTTTAAGTTCTGGTTTGTGGCCGCCATTATATGGCAATTAGAATTCTGAGTCGCATCAGAACCGACCTTTTCGAATTGACCCGATTCCAAAACGCGCAATAATTTAGTCTGTGCGGCCAGCGACAAATCTCCTATTTCATCAAGAAAGAGCGTTCCCTGCCCGGCTTTTTCGAACCTGCCGATTCTATCCTGTTGAGCTCCCGTAAAAGCGCCCTTAACATGACCGAATAATTCTGATTCAAATAGATTTTCAGGAATAGCCGGGCAATTGACTATTACCAGGGGCTCCCCCCGGCGGGAGGACTTATAGTGAATATTATAAACGACTAATTCCTTACCGACGCCGTTTTCACCGGTAATTAAAATAGTCGCGTTGCTGTCTGCGGCTTTTGCGATTAGTTGTTTCATCCTCCGGATTGGTTCCGATTGTCCGATAATCGCATACTTATCCAGAATTTTCTTAGATAAATTCTCCTCGGTTTTAAGCGACTTGCTCAGTCTCAAGGCGTGCCTGATGGTAATGAGTACTCGTTCAGGTACAAGCGGTTTTTCAATAAAATCGAAACTCCCCAGTTTAATTGCCATTACGGCCGTCGGTATATCCGATTTGCCCGAGATAATTATGACCGGAGTATTTTTAAGGCGATCGCCATTGTCGTCCAGAAATGTAATTCCATCCTTGCCCGGCATTTGAATATCAAGAAGGATCAGGTCAATATCCTGTCTTTTTAATATCTTTTCACCTTGTTCAGCCGATTCGACCGCAACCGTTTCGTACCCTTCATCGATCAGCATGCCGGATAGAGAGCTCCGAATGTATTTTTCATCGTCAATAATTAATATCATGGCTTTCATCTTCCTCAACCTCGCCCGTCACCTCAAATCGGGCGATTGTCTGTCCGTCACTTGAATTAATCTTAAATCGACCTCCGTGCTCGATTATAATTTTCTCAGCAATCGTTAATCCCAATCCGGTTCCATTTGGCCGGGTTGTGAAATACGGCATAGTTGCCGATTTTAGAGCCTGAACGTCGATATTCGCCGCATCATTAACAACTTCAAAATAAACTTTATTGCCGCTTGTACTATTAGATATTTTAATTATGCCATTCGGTACGCAAAATTCAATGGCATTTTTTATAATATTGACCATAACTTCGCGCAATCGATCGGCATCCCCTTTGATTAAGCACTTCTTTGGGGCCTGATTGAATTCAAAATCGAATTGATCAAGTTGCCCCCGATGCAGCGTTACGACTTCACGGCACAGTTGATTGAGGTCCATTAATCGTAGTTTTATTTCGGGCATCTTCGACAGAGAACTATAATCATTGGCCATTCTTTCAAGATGGGAAATTTCGCTTGAAATAGCTTCGAGAGAATCAGAGTAATCCTTGTACTCCGGCCTGTTTTTCAATTTATTCTTAAGGCGATAAAGAGAAATTGAAATCGGCGTCAAGGGATTTTTTAATTCATGAGCCATACGGCGGGCAAATTCCTGCCAGGCTGCCATCCGCTCCGCGGATACGAGTTTCTGACGATTATCTTCGAGATCCGCGACCATTTTTTTAAATGAACGGAATAGATTATTTACTTCATCGGTTCCCCAAATTTCGATTTCAGGCAATTCCCCGCTCGAAATTTTCCGGGACGCATCAGCTAAACTCTCAAGGGGGATTGTAATAGATGCAGATAATCGTCTTGACATATAATACGCCGCTCCGCCGACAATTACAAAAACTAAAAGCCCTCCGTAAATTATAAATTGCAAAAGACCCGGCTGGATATTTCGATAATGACGGCTCTCGCGAAGGCTCATCGCGGCGGCTTCAAAACCATTCAAATATTCAGCGCGCATTATAAAACCGCCGGATCTTTTAATATTCCCAACTTCTGAGGAAGCCCCCAGGATAATATAATCATCTCCAACGTCACGAATAAATTGGCCGGAAGGCTCAAATGATATGAAGATCGAATCAGGCATTTCAATAAACTCGTCAGATTTGATAACAACCGTTGTCTGCCCGGAATCAATAACTATCCAATCAAGGGAATTTGAAACTTCTCTAATATGATTTTGAATAATTAAGTTCATGGCAATTACCTGCAATTTCGATTCGACCAGACGCATTGAATTGATGGTTCGGTCTGGAGATAGATCTTCCATTATCTTATCCGAAGACTGAATTGTCAAATCAAGAAGATAATACCCGGCCAATACGATTATCAATGATGGAGCCAATGCGAATAAAATGAGATGACGGAATATTTTTGAGCGCAAATACATATGATTTATATATTATGCCGTTTGCGATACAGAGTTAACGCATCTCGGTGAGCCTGAAAAGCGATATTCTCCGGAATATTTCCGAAATCAAAATAAACCGCCCGGGTGGCATCATCACCTGGAGAAAGTTTGCCCCCAACGACATTGGCGTAATAGAGTACCAGGACGGCGTGAGTGCGGGGATCGTCCATGCCCATAAAGACATCGAACATCGACTGAATAGAAATATCAAGACCCGTTTCTTCTTTTATTTCCCGAATGGCGGTTTGCTGCGGATGTTCATCCCATTCAACAAACCCGGCCGGGATACACCAATCACCCAGCCCGGGGTTAATAGAGCGTTTGACCAAAAGGATGCTATCGTCTTTGACGATAATAGCCCCTGCGGCAGGGGCAGGGTTTTGATAATAGATAAAACCGCATGACCCGCAATGAGGCCGAATCGCCTCTTCAATCTTAGATATTTCCAGCTTATTTCCGCATCGCGGACAATATTGATAGCCATTGTAGTCGTTAAATTTCTGAAATTGTCTGCCGCTGATAAGATATTTGAGATCATTGTCATTCATTGCCGTTCGCACCGTTCATTTTCAGGACAACGATAGTCGTGTCATCTTCGGCTGTTTGTGCCGGGGAGAAATCCCGCACCTCATTTAATATTCCGGCCTGAATCTGTTCCGCGGTTTTATGCCGATTACTCACCAAATAATCAAGAATTCGATTTTCGCCGTATTCTTCTTCACTTGCATTCATGGCTTCAGAAAGCCCATCCGTATAAAGGAAAAGCAAATCATCCGGCTCAAGTTTTACCTTCACCGATTGGTATAAAACATTTTCAAAAGCTCCAATCACGGTTCCGCCCGCTTCCAGATATTCATAATTTCCATTAGAACGAATTAATATGGGGTAATTGTGACCGGCATTCGAAAATTCAAATTCGCCGGAATTGGGTTTAAACTTTCCGAAAAATAGCGTCGCATATTTTTCAGATGATGATGACAGGCAGGAGACAATATTATTGACATTTGTCAGGGTTTCCGATACCTCTCGATTATTTCTAATTTCGCTTCTCAGAGTCGCCTGAATCTGGGCCGCCAAAAGAGCCGCCGGCATTCCCTTGCCGGAAATATCGGCAACAACCATTCCAACTCCACCATCATTGTCGGTTTTGACAAAATCATAAAAATCTCCGCCAACTGTTCGCGAAGGTTCACTATGTGCGCAAATTGTAAAATTCTTTCCCTGGGGCGGAGTATCCGGCAGTAGTTCGATTTGAATCTGGCGAGCCAGATTCATTTCTTCTTCAAGGCGCTGCTTTACGAGAGAATCGTGATATAACCTCACGTTTGACAGGACGACAATCATTTGATTGGCCAACGTCGCCAGTACCGTAAAATCTTCATAGGCGAATTTGAAACCGGTACTTTTATCGGTCAGGGCCATAAAACCGACCAAATGCTCTCCTTCATTCAAAGGAACCACCAGATGTATGCCATCAGCCCCCATTATAGTCGCCAGCGGTGAACCCCTTTGCCAGCTTTCAATTCGGTCATAAAAAGTCGGGGCTTTCAATTGGCCAATCGCGCCCAACATTGGATCGGTATTGCTCAGTCGAGATTCAACCTTCCCCCCCACCGGAAAATAAAGATAGGTTTTACTGGCGTCGTCATAAATTGAAAATCCAACTCCTTCGACCAGCATATTAGATTTTAATGTATCTTCTACGACCTTAAAAAGTCGCCGCCGGTCGAGAATATTTATAATCTTTGACGATAAGCGATTCATGATGTTCCGATAGTCGGAACGATCGCGAATAAACAACCCCTTAATAATATTGTCAACGTAGTTATTGATTGGCTGGAATAAAATCAGGGCAACAATAATAAAACCAATATTGATGAGCGGCAGCTGTTGATCGAAAAAGGATTGAAGAACCGCCGAAAACTGGGTGATTATAATAACATAAGCGCCTACCAAAAGCGCTGAAGAAACTGTATAAACCAGAGATTGCCTTAGGATTAACCTGATGTCTAAAAATTGATAGCGGATTATCGCCCAGGCGATAGAACTGACACCGATAACAAGGGCAAGAATCGTCAGAAGCGATGTCCATAGTTCTGATATTTCTATCATAAACAGGTTGGGCAGGATAAATGCAAATATATATAAGCCCAGGGATGCATGAATCCCCATAATAATGATGCGAACCTGCTTTCTTAAACGGTCGGCCTTGACATGCCGCATTCCCCGATACAAATAGATTACGGCAAATATTACATAAGTGAGATTTATGAGCGCAAAAAACTTTTTATGCGACGCCAGGATTAGGCCGATTGGTACCATTAACCACTGGAACACAGATAAAATCGGATCGAGCAGGCTCGTCAGCCAATTCTCCTGACCAGGCTTGACTGTAAACCAATTCAATAACTGATCCGTATCGGAAACAAAAAGAACCAAAATAACATGGAAGAAATGGGGAAGAAAAATTAAAAACCGCCAGCGGATTTTTTTGCCGGCCAGCCGGTCATACGGAAATATCCAGGAGAAATAAAGCAAAACCGGGAAAAACAATTCCCAGATATAGAACATATTATAAAGATATGATTCTTTGAGGGGCGCACCGCTTTGATACGGAGAAATAACCGTGCCCAGCGCGGCGAAAATCGGCCCCAGCCCCGCCAAAAACAGCATTATTGAGGTTATGCGATTAAGGCGTATCTTGAATGAATCCCTTATGATCAGAATCGAAAGGAAAATCAGTCCAAAGCCGAACCCAAAATATATCAGCGCAAATATGAGAGCCTGTGTACCCATATTACCAATTAAACGAACCTATAGCTTTTTGACGATTTCCACCCGGGTTCCTCCACTCGAACCCCGTGAAACAATTAGATCGTCAACGAAATTCTTTACGATATATATCCCGCGCCCGACTTCTTTTAACAGATTAACATCATCGACCGGATTTTCAACTCGGTCAACATTAAATCCTTCACCTTGATCGGTAATTACCACGCGCAGTTCATTCGGGGTAATAGAAAACCTGACTTCAACCATTTTTGATATGTCCGATCCATTCCCATGCAAAATCGCGTTATTGACCAACTCGGAAACAGAAATGGCGATATCGGTAACAATGGAAGGATCAATGCCCGCCTGCAAAAATTTTTCCTCAAGATGCCGGTCAACTTCGGCCAAATAATCGGTGGAGGACGGGATTATTATGCCGTCAGGTAGTATTTCAGTTTTGCTCATATGATACACTCAAAAAAAAGGCAGGCCATGTCACAACCTGCCGGATGTTTTTGGGGTTGTGGCAAATTAAAATGAATCAACGGCCTCATCGACCGAATCGAATGACTTGAAAACGGTTATTAATTTCGTAATCGTTAAAAGCGATTGGATCTTTTCAGTGACATTTGCCAAACGCAACTCCCCATCAGATTTTCTTAGGGTCGTTAATCCCGAAATCATTAGACCCAAACCGGTTGAATTCATCCAGTCAACTTTGCCCAAATCTATTACGACATTTGTCTTTTTTTGCTCGATCAAATCATGTAAAAGATCGTGCAAAGCCGTTGATTCCGGCCCCCCCATGATTTTGCCCTTGGGTTCAATAACAACTATGCCGTTTTTTTCGAAATGGTTCAGTTTCATATTTATCTCCTGAATTTGGTTATCTGTGCCTCGGTATCATGAATTTTTGAAATATGTAATACCCTCTATTGCCAAAAATCTCCCGAGTAACAATACCCATATTAAAGTGTGAAAGTCAAGGTTTTTCTGGACAGCAAACGCGCCACTATTCAAATTTACTATACTCTCTTAAATTCTATTTACCGTCATACAATCTCAATTAGGGAACAATAATGTTTAAAACCGTCTCTTTAATGCACCGTCAGATTTGAAAATTAAGTTTTTTACCACATTAGAAGTAATTTACGCCAATTAAGTTGCATCCCCGGATGCGGGATCCGAAACGGATGGCGGGGGTGGCGGCGGAACTGGCGGCGGAACCGTTTCATCAATTGGTGGAGGAGGAGTAACTTCCGGCTGTTCGGAAATATCCAGCTTTTTTGGTTTCATTCCAAATCGTGAACTGATGACAGCCCCCATACCAATTGATACGACTATAAAGCCAAAAACTCCATGACCAATATATGTTAAAATCGCGAGGACATCTAAATCGACAATTTCAAACATCATCGCGAGATATCGCCCCAATTCCAGAAAAATCACACCCAGTGCACCTGTTAAATACATTGATTCGCTCTTAACCCGAAGGATGCGGCGGATTAATCCTCCGATATAGATGGCGCCACCGACATAACCCAGCAGAATTAAAACTGGAAACAAGATTACAACTACCGGCAAAAGAGGTATTCCAATAACCGTAATGGTCAGTATTAAAATGAGAGGGATAAATGAAATCCATATCAATAGTCCCCAGAAAAACGAAGATAAAATTGCCGATTTAATCTTTCTGACAATGCGCCGCAAATTATTGGGCATTAGGGCCAAAAATATCATACATATAAAAAGCCAAAAAGCGGTAATAATAT
Organism: Candidatus Zixiibacteriota bacterium; assembly: GCA_043819555.1. Lineage (GTDB taxonomy): Bacteria > Zixibacteria > MSB-5A5 > GN15 > JAAZOE01 > JAZGGI01. The sequence goes on from JBDREQ010000039.1 coordinate 42,561, forward strand.
ACTTTACATAATCCAGCAGAAAATCCGATAGTCCAATAATTCGAGGCGACAAATTCTTAAATATCGGTATTTCCTCTCGAGCTCCCCCGATTTTTCCGCCGCGACGCCGTACAATTTCTCCCGCTATTACGTCTCCCCGTATCTCTCCGCTGCTTTCAACCACTACCCTTTTAAGACTGATTACGTCATTAGTAACCAGACCCTTAACAACGACGTCATTGAATCCAAAAACAGTTCCCTCGATTCTTTCGTTAATATCTATAAAAACATCATCGAATAGTTCCACTAAATCGCCATCGTAAATTTCGGTGCAACGAATCTCTGGCGGTAATAAGATTTCGTCATCTATGGCTTCTTCACCATACTCGGATTCAGGTCGGGAGTATTTTTGATATTTGACAAATTTCTCCTCGTCGGTATCATAATACCAGGTCTGGCCGGTCGAATCGATGGCAATCGTTTTTTCGTTGGAATGAGTAATTCGTATAAACTTCTGTCCCGTATCCTCCTGTGCGGAGGCTATTCCGACAGAAAATAAAAAAAATAAAGCAAATGCTAATTTAAAACGTAACCTGGTAATCATCTTAAAATTCCGAAAGAATTATCTCTCCCGATTTTGTCATCAGCGATACCTTCGGTCCCCCATGACCAAAAATGCCGGTTATCCTCGTCTTTGAAAAAGAATCAATTGAAATCGGGATCCGGGTATCGATATCGCCCGATTCCGCCTCGATTTTTATCTCCCCTCCGGAGGCAACCGGAACTAAAAACTCAATTGAGCCCGAAACGGTTTCTATAAAATAATCTTTGATCGAATTCAGCCCGGTCTTAATATTGATGTTACCCGACTCGGTAGAAACATCAAGCGCTCCAAAATCCTGCGAAATATTAATCTTCCCTGAAGTTGATTTGAGCCTGATATCGCCCTCGATATGCTTCAAATCCATATTACCTGTAGTCTGGATCAGTATTAAATCACCGACAAGGTATTCTCCAGTTATCTGTCCGGAACTGTTTCGAATCTCAACGTCACCATTAATGGAATAAAAATTGACATCAGAACCGCTGGCATTGATACTTATTTTACCCTCAATATCATTCAATTCCACCAAGCCGGAGGTAGTAGTAATTTCCAGAGCACCCTGATTATCTCTTATAGTGATGTTACCAGCCGTTCCGGAGATAAACAGCTTACCTCGAATTCCTGCCGTTTCAACATCCCCGGATGAGCTGTAAATATCTGCATTGCAATCAGTTGGAACGGAAATAACAAAATCAATCGAACCATAAGAAGATTCGCCCGATTTACCAAGAATTTTTTTCCAGAAGGAAGGCGAACGATCCTGAATTTTCAAAAATTGTGGTTCTATTGAAAAATGGCCGTCAACCTGGGCAACGCTAATCTGTACATGGTCGGCAACCAAATCGGCTTCATCTTTACTGTCGGCGTTAATTTTTTTGACGGCTTCAATTTTCAATATATTTTCATTGTTGGTCGTCAGAATAATATTACCATTGGCGCCTTTAATGGTCAGCTCCAGACCGGGTTCGACATCTATTATCTTTTGATATTCATACTGATAATCTTTTCCATAAGATGACCCTGCCTGAAGTATTAACATCAATAGAACTATGATAAACCGAGACAAAACCAATTGTCAGCCTCCCGTCAAATACCTCGCAATTTCTTTTTCAAAAGCTCTCGAGCGCGAAATATCCTGGCTTTTATCGTTCCGACCGGAACTCCCAGTTCGTCGGCAATCTCCTCGTAAGATTTCTCTTCCTGATGCCGCGCGATAATAACTTTGCGGTATTTGTTGGGCAAAGCGCTAATCGCTTCATCAATCGATGATGCTCTCTCCCGCCGAACCATTTCTTCTTCAGGATGATGCCGATTATCCGGAATATCGATTGTAACCTGGCCGTTTTCGGTGCTTATCGGATTATCAAGCGACAACGCATTTATCCTTTTTTTTCTAATGTAATCGATTGAAGCATTTGCCGCGATTTTATACAGCCAGGTAGAAAATCGAAATTCGGAACGATAGGTTTTCAAAGAGCTAAAAGCTTTCATAAACGTATCCTGGGCCAGATCGGATGCGATTTCTTTATCCCGCACAATCCGAAAAATAACATGAAGTACCGATCCCTGATGTTTCTCAACCAGGCCTCGATAAGCCTTTTGATCGCCTCTTAGGGCTTTTTCAATCAGTATATCGTCATCTAATGGCAACTCTTTGCCCTCAATCTAAACTACGGCACAGAACTTTGTTAGTTGCAGAGATTGCGCCCCAAAATACCCTGTAACCAATTAAAACACAATATAAATAACATCCGTCATGGAAATTCCGAAAATACGGACCATATTACTTATCAGTCCATAATTCATAGGCCCGCCGCAAATGCGGTATAACGATTGACCCTCCGACAATCAAAGCGATAGACATCGTTTCATCGAATTCCTCGTCTGAAACTCCTTCTTCAATACACCGGTCGATGTGATAAGTAATACAATCATCACAGCGTAAAACCGTCGATGCGACCAAGCCCAATAGTTCTTTAGTTTTAACGTCGAGAGCTCCTTTTCGATAACAGGCGGAATCGATCCCGAAAAAGCGTTTTATATTAAGATTGTCCCGATCGAGGATCACTTTATTCATAGTTTCCCGACGCTCCCGAAAAGCCTTAATTTTCTCGTTCATAATTTCCTCTTATTTTTAAAACAGCAACGATGCATTCAATAAAATTAGGCAGGAACAAAATTACAAGAGAGAATTTTTGACAAATGTAAGGCAGTATTATTTTTTGATCCCGCCCAGCAGACGCTTTAAATCTTCAATCGGCTTGACTGGTGTCGGGTCGACGCCATTTAGAATCGCTAAATAAAAACTTGTAAAATCAGCTATTTGTACGAGTGAAAAGAGACGTTGGAGCTCATCGTCACCGCTGGATTCAATCTCAATGACTTCGACACCTTTGGCTTCAATCATTTCTTTAACAATATTCATTCGGGATTTGATCATGATACGGCTATTAATCAATTCATCGGAAGAAGTATAATCAGAACGATCCCTTAGAAGTACTGCGATTATTTTGTCTTTGATTAATTCTATTCTTTCCCAGCCGACGATTTCGTTATGATTGCATTCTGGGAATTGATTGACAAATGATAAGACCTTGGCATTTTCGCTCAATTGCCCTTTAAATCGAATCGCGGCAGCTGATGTAAAATTGGTATTTGAATAAATTACCGGGATTTTATTATAGAGCTTTTCAGCCCATTGTTTACAATTGTTATCTTTCAACAGCTTATCTATTAGATAGGATTTGGCCTGAATACCAAGAAATGAGGCAAGATTTTCTAAATCCGAGGGTTGAAGGCGGGAGACAATCAAGTTATACAAAAGCATCACCAGAAGCCCGAATGAGTACCCAAGGGCGGCACGAGGTTGAATATCTTCTTTAGGTGATAGAATCGGGATATTTTTCCTCTTTGCGAACTCACCTATAGCTCCCCCAGTTGTAATAGCAAAAACTTTACACTTGCGGGAAACAGCCTGATACATGGCTGTCAGTGTTTCTTCAGTATTCCCTGAGTAAGACGAAACAATAACAACCGTTTTATCACGAGCAAAATACGGGAGATTATAGTCTCTGGAGACGATAATCGGAATTTTTGGATACTCACCCAATACGGCTATGGCCAGATCTCCCCCAATGGCCGACCCGCCCATGCCGCAAATGACTATATTATCGATTTTATCTATATCCGGAAAATCTTCAGGATCGATTTTAGCTTGCTCCCAGATTTTAATCGCATCGCGAATTTGATTGGGAAAATCAACGATAGCATCATACATCCCACTCGGATCAAGTTCTTTAATTTTTCCCAAATTATCAAGAATACTCATTGCAGCCAGCCGCCTTTCTTTTGCTGCCGTGTATATTCGTAAGCCTCGCGCAAAGCCCGTGATATCTTTTTAACGGTTGTCAGCCTCATCAGACGCGATACAAACCGTTTGGACTGGAGATAATCTAATCGCGAAATCCAGTCGGCGATTCCCGGTATCAAGGCCGGGTTCATTGACAGTTCATCGACGCCAAGTCCGACGAAAAAAGGAGTCAAATTTTTATCGCCAGCCATTTCTCCGCACACCGCCACCGGAATGCCATTGTCATGGGCGGCCAGGACCGTCATCTGGATCAGCTTTAAAACCGACGGATGATAAGGAATATAATATTTGGCGACGCGATGATTAGCGCGATCAGCCGCCATTGTGTATTGTACCAGATCATTGGTTCCAATCGAAAAGAAATCAACCAATTCGGCCAGGTAATCCGCCTGCATTGCGGCCGAGGGAACTTCAATCATAGCGCCAATCCGAATATTGTCATCATATGGTATCCGGGATCTCTTCAATTCGTTTTTTACCGTTTTTATCAAATCGCGCGTAGCGATAATCTCTGGCGCATCTGAAACCATTGGCAGGAGAATTCGGATATTACCGCAAACCGAAGCCCTGAGAATAGCTCTTATTTGGGTTTTCAATTGTTGGATTGAATCCAGAGAAACACGAATCCCCCTCCAGCCAAGGGCGGGATTTTCCTCATGAAGATTCTCCATTCCTTCGGCATATTTATCTCCTCCAAGATCAAAAGTCCTCAAGGTTACGGGAAGAGGACGAAATTTATCAGCGATCTGAAAATAATTTTGAAACTGCTCTTCTTCAGATGGAAATGACTGGTCATTGAAATACAGAAATTCTGTGCGATAAAGCCCGACTCCGATCCCAAGACGAATCAGATGTTTGTCAAGCGGGCCGGGAATTTCGAGATTGGCCGCTATGCCATAGCGATGACCGTCCCGCGTTAGGGGGTTAATCGTTTTAGCCCGACCGAGAACCGCAAACGGCTGCGATTGTTTGCGGGTCCGGATACGATGGTAATTGTCGAGAATTTCTGAATCGGGATTGATAATAACTTCGCCTATATTTCCGTCAATTATCATTTTCATACCGGTTGTCAATGAATCGGCAATGCTGATTTCCGTCATTACAGCAGGTATTCCGAGGGAACGCACGATTAATCCCATGTGGGATGTCGGCCCGCCTTCTTCAGTCAAAAATCCAACGACTTTCTTTTTGGAATAAGACATTATCTGGCCGGGACTGAAAATCCGTCCTACCAGAATTGTCGGCTTTTTAAAATCGTTTTGAATGCTCGCACCGACACCGAGGAGCAGCGATAAAACCCTCTCGGAAACTGATTTTATATCATTTATCATTTGCCGCAAATACGGATCACGAGATTTTTGCAGAGCGGACAGGGTCTCGGCCAGAATTTCCTGAAAAGCGTATTCGGCATTTACTCGCCCATCCCTAATAGCATCAATTACGCTCTCCTGAAATTTCTTGTCCGAAGCAATCATAACCTGCGCGTCAAATACATTTGCCCCCTGTTCCCCAATGGCAAGTACAGCCTTATTGCGCGCCATTTCCAGTTCGGAAACCGTTTTATTAAGCGCTGTTTCCAGACGGATAATTTCTGATTTAATTTTCTGCTGTGGAATCGCTCTTCTGACAACCTGCAGGGTCGGATCCCGAACGACTTGCACTTCGCCAATCGCCAAACCGCCCGATACCGGAACACATTTTATTTTGAAATTTTCACTTTTCATTATACATCCCCACCATATGATAATTTCCCCTTCGCTATCTTATCATTCCGAAATGCAATTAATAAGTGTCACTGAATTTTCGCTTAAAAAGTTTCACCAATGCCTGGGAAGCTTCCTTTTCATCGCTCCCTTCAACCCGCAGAATGAGCTTGGTTCCATGCTCTGCCGCCAGAGCCATAACACCCAACATTGATTTGGCGTTTATTGTCATGTCCCCCTTTACCAGAAATATCTCGGATTCAAACTGCGCCGCTACTTGCACTACCCGGGCGGATGGACGGGCATGAAGGCCTAATTTATTTGTTACCGTAACCGTTTTCTCTATCATGCTAGACCGCGATGAACCGTTTCCCCGATAATTGTTTGATCAAACCGCGCAATTCCAAACTAAGCAAAAACCCCGAAACATTATTGGCCGTCATGCCTGTCTTGCGAACCAAAAAATCGATCTGTTTGGGTGAATCCGAAAGAATATCAATAATCAGATTTTCACCGTCGGACAATTCTTCAACCATCTTCTTACCCGGGGCAATATAGTCATTTTTTAATTCCGGCAGTACTGAAAATATATCATCGGAAGAGATTAATATCCGCGCGCCGGTTTTGATCAGATCATTGGCGCCCAGTGATTGCTTTGATGATAATTGTCCCGGAACCGCAAACAACGCCCTTCCCTGCGATAAGGCCAAATCAGCCGTCAACAACGCTCCTGATTTTTCACCGGCTTCCACTACGATTACAGCCTTTGATAGCCCGGAGATTACCCGATTGCGCCGAGGAAAATGCCCTGGGCTGGGTCCGGTTCCGGGGAAAAATTCTGATATCACGGCGCCGTTTTCGCTAATTTCCCGATATAGTTTTTTATTTTCTCGCGGATAGATGACATCGATGCCCGAACCCAAAACAGCCAGCGTTCTTCCTCCCGCCTGCAGCGCTCCCCGATGCGATGCCGAATCGACCCCAATTGCCATGCCGGATACGATTGTAACATTTTTGGCAGCCAATTCGCCGGCCATTTTACAAGCAGTCATCCTTCCATATTCCGAGGCATTACGAGACCCAACCACGGCAACGGCATTAATATCCGACGGTCCAATATTACCCTTTACAAAAAGAAACGGAGGCGGATCATAAATCTCAGATAAGGAAAGGGGATATTCCTCATCAAGAAGCGTTATTATATTTATCCCGTTTTTTCCTGCCCATTCCTCCAACCTTCGGCCATAATTCAAATCCAGCCTTGTTTTTATTCGGACGGCTAATTCATCACTTATTCCTGGAATCTGTTTAAACTTATAACTATCCCAATCAAGTATATCCGAAGCCCGTTCGATTCGTGACAAAATCGCCCTGATTTTTACCGGTCCTATATTTCCGACTGCGGCCAAACTCAAAATAATCGCGTGTGGGCTGACAGTACCTTTACTCATCGCCGGATTCTACACCTGCCAGTAATTGATTAAGCAATTGTTCAATACCCTCCCCTGAGACGGCTGAAATAAAACGATAATCGGAATATTTCTTTCTCATTTCAGCAAGTTTTTCCGAATCAATTATATCCGTTTTGTTTATTGCTTTCACTATCGTGCGCCGAGTTAATTCGGGATCATATTTCCTGAGTTCTGAGAATAAATTCTCATATGTAATTTCGATATCCGATTCATACCCATCTATAATAAAAAGCAAAACGGCCGTTCGCTGAATATGTCGCAGGAATTGGTGGCCCAAACCTTTACCCGTGCTGGCCCCCTCGATAATACCCGGAATATCAGCCATCACCATTGTCTTATAATCATGCATTTTGACAATGCCCAAATTGGGAACCAAAGTTGTGAAGGGATAATCGGCTATTTTTGGTTTGGCGGAGGTCACTCTTGATAGTAGAGTCGATTTACCGGCATTGGGATAACCGACCAATCCAATATCAGCCAGAAGTTTCAACTCAAGGGCTAATTTAATTTTTTTCCCCGGCTGCCCGGGCGTAGCCTGCCGCGGGGTTTGATTGGTGGATGATTTGAAACTGTCATTCCCTTTGCCGCCCTTACCTCCAGGGGCGACGACGAATTGCATTTCATTTTCATCGAGATCAATAATTATATCTCCGGTATCCATTTCTTTTAATAAAGTACCTACGGGAACTTTCAAGACTACATCCTCACCATTATGGCCGGTTTTCAGGCTCCCCATTCCCGGATAGCCTTTTTGGGCTTTGTAATGGCGTTTATATCTAAAATCCAACAATGTCCGCAAATTCTCATCGGCCTGAAATATAATATTACCACCGCGTCCCCCATTGCCGCCGTCGGGGCCTCCTTTGGCAATATACTTCTCTCGCCTGAATGAGACGCACCCGTCTCCGCCTCGGCCGCTTTCAATTTCTATTTCAACATAATCGATAAACACTAGAAGCCCCTCCAAAAGCCTGATGTGATTCTTAGTTATTATCCCGTTGCTCAATATATATTTAAACCTCGCTCAAAATCCATCACTTTTTTATACCATTAATCGTCCTGAATGATTAAATTGTAAAGTTCTAAGGAGGAGAACAATAATATGAAATGGCATAAAATCATTATGGGATTATTGGTTTTTGTTTTGGGAATAACAATCTCATGCGATAAGGCCGGCGATGATCATAAAGCGATGGATTTCGCCGGAAGAGTGACCGAGACGGATACTGCGGTTTACCTTGAAGGCGTAATCGTCACCGACAGCCAAAAAGATGCCGTCGATACAACCGATGAAAACGGATACTTTACCCTCCGCGAAATTAATTTTGAGAAGCACATGGTGTCATTTGAAAAAGAGGGATATATAAAACTTGAAATGGAAATCGATTACCCTGGAAGTTTGTCCCACCCACTAGTTAGCAAACATGTGATCCTGGAAAAGGCGGAGGATGAATAGTCGGCAATTATTATAGAATTTATTTTATATATACGTATTATTTCCAAGATTCTGGACGGGTTAGATATTTCCCATTAGGTAAAGGTACACGATCTGGTAATTGGCTACTTTCTAAATGCCACTTTAAAATTTGTTTACAATTGGCTTTCCCGACTAAGAATCGTAATGATCCAGCGGTTTTTCTATTTGGCACCGCTAAAATAATTTTCTTTTGAGGGTATATCATGTTAATTAGTTTTATTATAGGCTCAAAATCGGTATCTCCAGACATTAATAATGCTGTGTCATATTCATCAGCATTAGCGCCATGCAACATTTGAATAGCAATATTAACATCAGTCTTCTTCTCTTCAAATGTATAGCCGATCGTATATCTTCCGTTTATCCAACCTTTGAGAACCTTAAACCTCTTCTTGCTTGCATTGTCCTCAACAATAAATGTTCTTTCAATAGACTTAAACTTACCAAGTACCGTTTTAACATTTCGTGTATTCAACGCGCGAATGAATACTTGATGTCGCTCAATTTTCTCGGGCGCCCACTTAGCTAATGCCGTAAAATAATAAATAGATTTTATTTCAGAATTTTCAGGTAAAAAATATTTCCCCAAAATTGAATAATCCAACCACTTATATTTATTAAATCCAGGTGTTCTATCTAAGAAATGATATACATTGAAACCATCAATATATACTGAAACTCTATTCGGAGATAATTTGATCTTTTCATATTTCTTAAGATAGCGTTTGGATATCTTTTCCATACGCAATCAAATTCAAAAGACATATAATAAAAAAAGCCCAAGGTCATGCCTTGGGCACCAAAGGGCTCGAAGACCCAAAGGATGTATACTTTTCATTATTATTATCGTCACAGATTTAATAATTGTCAAGTCAATTATTAGACAAAAATATAGGATGAATTGTTCCCTAAAACTATTTTACCTTAATTATCAATAACTTACAGGCCTGCTCTTACTATTTATAAGATAACATAAATTCGTTTTTAACAACAATTTTCAATTGATTTTGAGCCTTCATTTCTTAAAATACTCCGCCAGCGTATCGCGTAAATCGGAGCGGTCAATGTTTCGATACAATACACCCTGGTGAGCCAGTGAAATCTCGCCGGTTTCTTCAGATATTACAACCACAATCGCATCTGATTCTTCCGTTACGCCGATGGCCGCTTTATGGCGCATACCATATAGTTTCCTGTACCGTGGATTTTTCGTCAGAGGAAGGGTACAGGCGGCAGCGGAAATATATTCACTCGAAATAATTACGGCTCCATCATGTAGCGGAGTATAAGGCGTAAACAAAGTTGTAATGACTTCAGCCGATAATTGAGCGTTCAGTATCTTTCCAGTTTCAATAAAATTCTTCAGGCCGACTGACAGTTCAATAACAAGAAGTCCTCCGTATTTCAATTCCGACAGTCGTATCGCCGCCCGGGCGACTTCGTCGATAATCTTCGTACCCTCATATTTAAAAATCATTCGAAATACGCCACTATGCCCCATCTGAGCCAGCATCCCGCGCAGTTCCGGCTGAAATATAATCACAAGAACGATAATACCAACCGTCGCGAAGCGTGTAAACAGCCACATCAAACCTTCGAGACGAAACCAAAAAGCAATAAAAGCCAAAGATAAGACCAAAATCAAGCCTGTAATCATTTGGGCTGACCGAGTGCCCTTCATCAATGTCAGGAGCTTATAAATGATATAGGCCACGATAAGAATATCGAGTAAATCAATTAATCGAAATTTGATAAAACCAAGTGAAAATAGTTCCATCTAAACCTCTCGCATCGCAAACGCCATATCCAGCGCCTGCCGAGTTTGTGGCACGTCATGAGTCCTTATAATATCGGCTCCATTATTGACCGCAATCGCTGCGACGGCAAGCGAACCGGAAATCCGATTATCCGTATCGGCTCCTGTAATCCTGCCAATAAATGTTTTTCGCGAAGCGCCAACTAACAACGGCAATCCGAATGATTTAAAACTTTTTAAGTGTTTAATAAGCTTCAAATTATCTTCCACACGTTTGCCAAATCCAATACCAACGTCAAGAATCAATTTTTCACGCTTAATACCATTAGCGACGGCCAGGGCAATCCTCTCAGAAAAATATACGGAGACCTCATCAATAACATCGTCATAATATGGGGCGTCCTGCATCGATTTTGGTATTCCTTTAATATGCATCATAATTACAGGGCAATTAAATCGTTTTGCGACTCTGGCCATATCGGTGTCAAAAGCCAAGGCCGATATATCATTAATTATATTTGCCCCCGCTGTCAACGCTTTTTCCGCGACGGACGCTTTGGTGGTATCGATTGAAATGGGAATTTCGGTAAACTCACGCAGGGATTCAATCACGGGAATGACTCTATTAATTTCTTCCTCGGCAGAAACAGGCTCCGAACCCGGGCGGCTGGACTCACCACCGATATCAATGATATCGGCACCTTCCTCAATCATGAGCCGGGCATTAGCGACGGCTTCGTCGTGGGACGAAAAATTGACAGCAAAGGAATCGGGCGTACAATTGACAATTCCCATTACTGCCGGGCGGATTAAATTTACTTGGTTGTTATCAGACAGTGCAATGGCCAGTTTTTTGTTCGGCATTAAAACATTCAATATCTATCAAGAATTCTTTATTTTTATCCCTTTATAAGCGCAAAAGCTTCGGCTCGCGTCGCATCCTTGCGCATACATCCTCGGATGGCCGACGTTATCGTCATTGTACCCGGTTTTTTTATTCCGCGCATCGTTAAACACAAATGTTCAGCCTCAGTAACAACCAAAACCCCTTTGGGATTTATTGTCCTGCGAATGATATTAGCCGCCTTGGACGTCATAACTTCCTGAGTAGTCGGTCGGCGCGCCAGAATCTCAATAACCCGCGCCAAATGTGAAAACCCGGTGATTTTATTGTCGTTAGGAATATAGGCGACATGAGCTTTCCCAAAAAACGGCAATAAATGATGTTCGCAAATCGAGTAAAATGGGATATCACGGACAATTACCATTTCATCCCGATTTTCGGCGGTATATAATGAGACTTTTTCGCTGGCTTTAATCCCTAATCCGGAAAACGCCTCAAGATAAAACTCAGCGACTCGTTCCGGAGTGCGCTGCAATCCCTCTCGATTGATATTTTCCCCGATACCCTCCAGAATCAGCCTTACGCCTTCGACAATTTTATCTCGATCAATCTGTTTGCGGCGCTTTTTCTGTGGCTTTTTCTGATTTTCCATCGGGGGGATTGATAATATTGTCGATTTCATTCCCATCGATTATTTCTTTTTCCAGTAATGCTTCGGCAAGCCTGTGAAGCTTTTCAACATTATCGCTCAATAATCTCGTCGCTGTCTCTTCGGCTTCCTCAACAAATCGTTTGATCTCGCTATCAATCAGCTGAGCCGTCGCCTCAGAGAAATCTCTTTGGTTCTGAATTTCCCGTCCCAGGAAGATATGCTCCTTTTGGGAACCGAAATCCACCGGGCCAAGCTTTTCGGACATACCCCAATTGCAGACCATTTTCCTTGCCAATACGGTTGCTTGCTGTATGTCCATTCCGGCGCCGGTATTGTATTCCTCAAAAATTAATTTTTCCGCCACGCGGCCGCCCATGGAATAAACCAGGCGGGTTTCCATATACCTTTTGTTATAGGTATGCTTATCATCGATTGGTAAATAATGTGTAACACCGAGAGCCCGGCCTCTGGGAATTATAGTGACCTTGTGCACCGGATCGGCCCCGGGAAGAAGCTTTGCGAGTATAGCATGACCCGCTTCGTGATAAGCAGTCGTTTTCTTTTCCGCGTCGGTAATCACCATTGATTTGCGCTCGGCGCCCATCATGACTTTATCTTTGGCGTTTTCAAAATCAGACATTTCGACTGAATCTTTGTCTTTACGCGCCGCCAAAAGAGCCGCTTCGTTTACCAGATTCGCAATATCGGCTCCCGACAGGCCGGGCGTTCCTCGGGCAAGAACTTTCAAATCTACGTCATTTTTCAGTTTTACTTTACGGGTATGGACCTTAAAGATTCCCTCCCGTCCCCTGACATCCGGTATATCAACCACAATCTGGCGATCAAAACGGCCGGGACGCAAAAGAGCAGGATCCAAAACATCAGGTCGGTTGGTCGCGGCAATCAGGATTACGCCTTCGTTTGATTCAAAACCATCCATCTCGACCAGAAGCTGATTCAGAGTCTGTTCCCGCTCGTCATGCCCGCCGCCCAATCCGGCCCCGCGATGGCGTCCAACAGCATCAATCTCATCAATAAATATTATGCACGGAGCGTTTTTCTTACCCTGTTCGAATAAATCGCGAACGCGAGAAGCTCCGACACCGACAAACATCTCCACAAAATCTGAACCTGACATCGAGAAAAAAGGTACGCCGGCTTCCCCTGCGATTGCCCGCGCCAGAAGAGTTTTTCCTGTTCCCGGGGCGCCTAATAGAAGAGCGCCTTTGGGGATTTTGCCGCCAAGCTTTTGAAATTTGCCTGGGTCTTTCAGAAAATCTATAATTTCTGATAATTCTTCCTTGGCTTCTTCGGCTCCCGCAACATCGGCAAAAGTGACTTTGGGCCGTTCATCAGTCAATAGTTTGGCACGGCTCTTACCGAAGGAAAATATCCCCCGCGGACCGCCTCCGCCCCCGCCCTGCATCTGACGAATCATGAATAACCAGAAAAATATTAAAAGCAGCCATGGTGCTGTTGAGATTAGTATTGTCCCCCAGCTAAAACCCTCTTCACTGGCTTTGATTGCGATTCCCGCTTCTGACAGCTTTTCGACAAGTTTGGGATCTTCAAAAGGAATACGAAGGGCAAATTTCCGAAAACGTCCGCCTCCTGCCGATGTCGCGACCGTCATCTCTTCGGTAAAGCGTCCGGATAGTTTGCGATTAGTAAACTCGACCGAAGCAATATTACCCTGATCCAAATATCTCAAAAACTCTGAATAAGAAATCTGAGCGATGTCGGTATCGGCATCGCCAAAAAGACTGTAAATGACAAGGGCCGACAGAATCAACATTATCCAAAAAAAGGTCGTCCGACCGGCCCCTTTCCAGGAAGAGCCCTCTTTCTTATTATCAACTGGAGGTTTTTTGCCTCCCCCATGGGGCGGATTGGATTTATTTAAATTATCGTCAAACTTCATTAAGATTTTTCTCCGTGACTATTTCCCAAAATCGACTACCTTACCAATAAATGGTAAATTTCGATATAATTGATTGTGATCGAGTCCGTATCCAATTACGAAATCCTTCTCAATCGTAAAACCGGAATATTTTATATTAATATCCAGTTCGCGGCGTCCGGTTTTATTTAATAGTGTAACGATTTCCACACTGGCAGGTTCCAAACTATTTATCGACTTCAGGATCGAAACCGCTGTTCGGCCAGTATCAACGACACCTTCCACCATCAGGATATGTCGGCCAGCAAGTGACACCTGAGGCCCGCCGGATAAAGTCAGTTCTCCGGGCATATCGCCCGATCCGTAACTGTGAGCGGAAATAAACTCAACTTCTGAAGGAACGGAAATAGCCCTTACAAGATCAGCGATGAATATAAAACAACCTTTCAAGACGCCAAGAATAATCGGGTTTTTGTTCTCATAATCTTCAGATATTTTCTTTCCCAGATCGCCAATCACGCGTGTAATTTCATTTTGAGGGAAAAGAAGCTCAAATGGCTTCGCTTTTAATTTAACGCCTTCCGATTTCAATTTTCAAAATTTTCCTTGTTTGTTTAGTTATCGCAAACCTTTGGTCAATTTCTATCCCTGCCAGCCACACTACCCCCTCATTATCATATAAAACCGGCAACTCATCACGTAAAGGACGAGAGTATTTTATATCCGTCAAAAAATCCCGCGCCTTTTTTCTCCCAGGCCGTCCGTAAGGATGAAATCTGAGACCCCGTTTCAATCCCTCAATATTGAGGGGTAATCTAATGTTCTCCGCATCAATACAAGCCACTGACTTATCGCTCTGGTATCTCTCTATATCCTCACCCTCGCCTGTATATTCAAATTTAATCCATATCCCGGGATAATCCAAATCATATCTGCCCGGAATATCAATATTAAGGCTCTTTATCTCCCGTTCCGGCCCAAAAATAAAAAATTTTTCATTCAAATAATCAGCATACAGCTCAGCGCTGATTTGAATCTTCCCGCTTTTACCGGTTTTAATTTTTTTGATCAGCCTTTCAACAAGGGCATAATCAATTTCTTCAATGCCGCAATGTTTCAATAAATGCACGACCAAACGACGTTGAAGCCATACATCATAGTCTAATTTATTTTTCAAATCAAGAGTATTCTTCCCACCCGGCGTAACAGCGTGAAGTTTTCCAAATAATTTCGAAGTATATTTGTCGAGGAACCTTTCCTCTTCCCGCAGAATTTCCGAAAAGCGAATTATATTATCCCCGGCCGAAGAGGAAATATCTTTTTCGATTAATTTCATCAGCCGATTACGTATCCGATTACGAGTGTAACGCGAACTGGCATTGGATCTATCAATCAAAAAACCAATCTTTTTGCTATCCAGGTATTCTATTATTTCCTCGCGGCTAACATCATAGAGAGGCCGAATAATATTATCCCGAAAAGATTGGAAACCGATCATCCCGTTACGGCTTGTCCCCCGTGCCAGATTAAATAGAATTGTCTCGACTCTATCATCTCGATGATGCCCGGTCGCGATTTTATTATATCCATTCTCTTTTGCTATTTGCTGTAAGGCCTGATAACGATACTTCCGCCCCGTTTCTTCAGTAGCGGTTTTTTCCTGAAGCGACAGTTTGGGAATATTGATTTCGTCTTGAAAGAACGGCGCCTCTAACTTATGGCAAATCTGGCTGCAAAAAAAAATCTCCTTTTTGGCCGCACGCGGTCGAATTTTATGATTAATATATGCCGCGGCAAGAGAGATTTTGCATTGTTCTTTCAAACTGTAAAGAATATTCAATAATGCGACTGAATCCGGCCCTCCTGATAAAGCCACCAAAATCCTGTCACCGGGAGCAATAAGGGAAAATCTATCTATTGTATCTTTGATTTTTCCGAGTGTTTCCAATATAAATACTGCCCTTTCAAGCCTCAGCCTATAGAATATAACCATTCAAACGCTCAATTGAAGAAATATTTTGACAATTATTTTGCGAACCCGGAACTCACCAGTGATAACATCGTTTTTATCTTTAGAATATCAAAAACTAATGAGGCGTTTTTTATTTTGCAATTATTGGGCGGGGATTTAAATAGACTGCCCTTGACAAGATTGGCCTTTTATATATTTTAGCGCGAGGCAGATATGAGTGACAATAAAACAAATTTCAAAATAAACGGACAGGTCAGAATGTCGGTCTCCGGAGTAAAATCAAGAAAAGTAAACAATCTCCTTGAAGCGGTCGGCAACACCCCTTTGGTCAAACTCAATCGACTCACCGTGGGATTGAAAACAACGATTTATGTCAAACCTGAATTTATGAATCCCGGCGGTTCTATCAAAGACCGCATGGCTGTTTACATCTTAAATAAAGCCTTGACCGAAGGCAAAATCGGCCCCAGGACTACAATTGTGGAAGCTACCTCCGGCAATACCGGAGTCGCTGTGGCCATGTTCGGAGCGGTGCATGATTATCGGGTCATCCTCACTATTCCCGATAAAATGTCTGACGAAAAAGTCAATACCTTGCGCTCTTACGGGGCCGAGGTTCATGTCTGTCCCACTGCCGTTCCGGCCGATTCGCCGGAATCGTATTACAGCTCCGCTGTCAGGCTGGCCGAGGAAACCGGCGATTATTTTTTATTGAATCAATACGAAAACCTGACCAATCCGGAGGCTCATTATCATCTGACCGCGCCGGAAATCTGGGAACAGACCGGAGGCGATATTGATATTCTCGTCGGCGGTGTCGGAACCGGCGGCACAATGTCGGGATGTTCAAAATATTTGAAAGAAAAAAATCCCAAACTGATTTCAGTAGCAATTGACCCGATCGGATCGGTCTTTGCCGATTATGCCGCAACCAAAAAATTAATTGAACCTCATCCCTATTTTGTCGAAGGAATCGGGGAAGATAAAAACTGCCCGACGCTGCAATACGAATATATCGATCATTTTATCAAAGTATCTGATAAAGACAGCTTTCTCACTGCACGCGAATTAACCGCCAAAGAAGGAATTCTTGCCGGTGGTTCTTCGGGGTCGGCAGTCTGGGGCGCCCTCAAATATGCTCGAGAACATGACGCCAAACAGACTATGGTCGTCATCCTGCCCGATTCGGGGATTAAATATCTGTCTCGCGTTTTCAACGACGACTGGATGCGCCAACACGGCTTTTTAGATTGAAATCTTTATAAATTTGTATGGATGGTGCCCAACGGGCTCCAGCCAAATTAATATTTCTGTGTCATTCCCGAGAGCGAAGCGAGTCGGGAATCCAGAAATGCGTCAGTTATTTTCTGCCCGCGCGCGCGGGTATGACATCGTATAGAAATTTGATTTAAGAATCACCACCGATTTGTCAGGGTTGTCATTCCGTCAGTTCCTGCCCTGACAAAGGAGGAGTGTGAACTGACGGATAAAACCAATTCATCTTTCGTTTGACTCAAAGACGTTTTTGTTATAATTTGGGGCAATTATTTATCTAATCACATCGAAGGGAGTTGTGCATGTCCCAGACAACGATGACACAGCCGGCGCAAAAGACAGGTATGTTTGAGCAGTTGGCCGGATTTGGCCTGCCGTTCTGGATGGTCAATGTTATGGAAATGTTCGAACGTCTCGCCTACTATGGCGTGCGGGTCGTTATCCCCATCTATATCGCTCAGGCAGATCAAATCGGGGGCTTACATTTTTCGCAGTCTGATAAAGGCTGGATATTTTTCTGGTGGGCTCTGGTGCAATCATTGGTACCTGTTTTCTCAGGCGGGTTTGCCGACCGTTACGGCTACAAAAAGTCAATAGCTGTCTCCATCGTGATAAAAATAATCGGATATTTAATGATGGCAACGATGACTTCTTATTATCCATTCCTATTCGGATGCTGTGTTCTCGCAGCCGGCACAGCGATATTCAAACCGGGCGTGCAGGGCACAATGGCTCGATGCCTGAATAAAGACAATTCTTCAGTCGGCTGGGGCACGTTTTATATGCTGGTCAATATTGGGGGATTTTTGGGACCGCCTCTGGCCCATTTTCTCTATGGCATCTCATGGCCTACCGTATTTTACGGATGTGCTGTAATCGTCTCGCTCAATTTCCTGATGCTTCTTACTTACAAAGAAGTCTCAGCAGGCGGTGAACAAACCGGAAGCGTCATGAAAGTCATCAAGATTACTCTTAACAATATCATTAAACCCCGTCTGGCCGCGTTCGTCCTGATTATGTCCGGCTTTTGGCTGATGTTCATGCAATTGTTTGATATGCTCCCCAATTTTATAGTTGACTGGGTTGATACTACCAGAATCTCAGCGTTGCTCGGCAATCCATCCTGGATGACGGTCGAAACACCACGTGGGACGATGATTACCCAGGAGTGGCTGATTAATTCAAACGGAGGATTGATTATAATTGCAGTCGTTCTCCTGTCGTGGATGGTCTCTAAGATGAGGCGAATTCATTCCATATTTTTGGGTATTGTAATCGCTTCAATTGGATTAATTCTCGCCGGATATTCGATGTCCGGGTACTTTTGCATCATTGGCATTCTGGTCTTTACCGTCGGTGAAATGCTGGCGTCGCCCAAAATGCAGGATTATCTCGGAATTATTGCGCCCGAAGGCGAGAAAGCGTTGTACATGGGATATTCCAATATTCCCCTCGCGATAGGCTGGGCCCTCGGCAGCCTTATGGGAGGTAAAATATATGGAGCCATGGGAGACAAGGCCAATCTTGCTATTAAATATCTTACGGAACAGGGATATTTCGCCGAACCGCTAACCGGTCAGGCTTTCCTCGATTTCAGACCCGAGGCGATGCTAAAACTCCAGGAGCATCTCGGCATTGATGCCATCGAAGCAACCAATCTCCTTTGGAAAACTTATGACCCATACTGGCTGTGGACGCCTTTTGCCGCAATCGGAATTATTTCTGCAATTGGAATTTTCTTCTATGCTCGCTGGGTTAAAGACGTTGAGAAAGGCGTATAAATACGCAAACTGCTGGAAAATCAGAAGGGGTCGTTTCCGACCCCTTCTTTCCTAGCCCCCTCCGGTGACAGTGTCACCTGAGAGCACTATTAAATATCCCTTGAGAAACCAATCTTGTCAAATCTTTTCTTGAGGACGGCTTTTCAACCGTACGCATTTTTTCTGGCAGAGTTTCGGGATCACCCCTATGACCGATCGCGGCCATTGCCTGAACCTCAAAGCCGTCAGGTATACTCAAGTCTTTTTTGGCTTTTTCATAATCAAATCCGGCCATACCATGAACAACCAAACCTCTCCGGGCGCCTTCCAGAGCCATCATCCCCCAGGCCGAACCGGTATCGAAGGCATGGGTATTCATCGGTTTACCGTTGTGATCAAAAGTCGTTTTGGAAATTATAACCATCAGAATTGAGGCGTCTTTGCACCACGCCTGATTGGCTTCAACCAGTAAATTAAAATATGTATCCCATTCCGGAGTGCCCTTTCTTGCGTAAAGAAACCGCCACGGCTGATTATTAAATGATGACGGCGCCCAGTGAGCCGCCTCAAACATGGCCAGCAAGTCATTTTCTTCCACCGCCGTTTCGCTCATCGCCCGCGGCGACCAGCGATTTCTGAAAATATCATGACTGCCATATTTATTCGACCGGTACTGGTCAATTTCAGGCCTATTATCGCTTATCTTGTTATCCGAATCCTGCTTTATTTCACCATTGACTAACATATCTTCACCTTGTTAAAATAATTGTTGACCGGCCTATTGAGAAATAAGTCCGCGGGAAACCATTTCCTGCTTTTCAGGAGGGCGTCGATGCTGTTGTTCCGCCGGATAGAATTTTTCAGCCGGTAGTATCTCTGTCGCGATAGGATATTTGTAAATTTTCAAATCCGATATCTCCATGGCCGATTCAAGAGCCTGATTCCTCTGCTCGAGATTATTGTAAAAAATGGCCGATCGGTATTGTGAGAAAAGGCCACAGTCCTGATAATTCATCATCGTTGGATCATGATTAATCCAGAAGATATCCAAAAGGTCCTGGTATGTGATGACATTGGGATTGAAAGTAATTTTTACCGCTTCGGCATGGCCAGATTGCCCGCAGCAAACTTCCTGATATGTGGGATTAGGAGTATTCCCGCCGGTATATCCAACGGTGGTCGAAACCACACCATCAAATTTATTGAATACATTTTCAACTTCCCAAAAACATCCCGCCGCAAAAATCGCTGTTTCCATTTTTTATTACTCCGTTTACTTTTTGCCCCTGAATTTTTCATTGAAGTTCAAATCCGGGCAGGTTTACATACTATTAATGATGTAACCGAAAATTAGTCCGGTTCGTTCCAACAAAATGGATTATATTAGGCAAATTTTACAAAGCCGCGATGAGATGAGAAAACGCGAAGCTAATGTAAATTTAAACGAATGTAGATTACGACCAGAACTCAAAAAGATCATTAAGTTCTTCACGTTTTTTTAGAATTTCGAATTCACCGGAGCTATAATTGTAACCGATCACTTTGGGCATTTGTCGGCTGTTATAGCGCGACCACATGCTCAATGTATAAGCTCCGGTGTCGTGAATTATTATTATATCTCCGGGATCGATTTTGGGAAGTTCTACTTCACAGGCAAGCATATCACCGGAAAAACAGAGCGGCCCGGCAATATTGTATTTCTGTTTATTATTTCCCGCCTTTAATTTTCCCCCCCCATCAAGGACCGAGATTTCATGGTACCAATCATCGGGACAATAGCATCTGCGCAGCATTAAGTCGGCGCCGACATGAATAATCGCGGTTTTGATTCCGGATGAAGGTTTTACATATTCGACCCGGGAGGCAACAAACCCTGAATTGGCAAATAAATATCTGCCGAATTCGGTGATAAGCCTGAACTTAGAATTATCGACATGCCCAAAAACTTCACTTACTCCTGCCGCATAGTCATAAGCTGAAATTAAAATATCATCGGGTCTATATTTTACCGGCAAACCGCCTCCAATATTGATAGTTGAGATATGCCGCCCAGTGCCTTTATTTACTAATTCAACATTTGCTTCATTGACAAAATCCTTGAGTATTTTGGCGCCATTTATCAACATTTCGAGCGGGAAGCCCTGAGAACCAATATGTATGTGAACCCCTGACAGCCACTCATATTTAATAAAGCTCTCAATTATTTGACCGCGAAATTCATTGATAGGAATACCAAACTTGGAATATTCCCCAGCGGTGCTGCTCGACGCAATATCACCGAATCCAATCTGGGGGTTCAGTCTGATCCCTATTCTACTTTTGGAATCAATTCTTTTGAGTAGTTCCTCAATGCGTCTTAATTCTTCAAATGAATCGGCATTAATATGGACTCCTTCGCGCAGGGCATACTCCAAATCATTAATGGTTTTTGCGGGTGAGTCAAAGATAATTTTATTTGGAGAAAATCCCGCCTTTTGTGCCAGGTATAACTCGGGCAATGACGCGGCTTCCGCGCCCAATCCCAGGTTTTTTGTCCGACTAAGAATCTTTGAAAGCGGATTGGCCTTGATCGCGACGGTATGCAGAGAATTCGGAGGAAAGGCATGCGTAACGTCATTTATTTTTGCGCCCAAAATCTCAAAATCATAAAAGATAACAGAGTCATCATTTGTCGAAAAAAGGTTTTCTGTAATGGCGCTGGAAACAGCTTTGCTTATTTTTTCCAGTGATAAGTTCATAATATCTCGCCTTTATTTATGATTAAGATATGGAGCGGGAGGTTTCAAATCAAGGCAGGCAATATGAAAATCAATTAAAAAAAATGAGGAGGCCGTGGCCCGAAGAACGAGGGGAAAAGACACTCCAGGCGCACAAAACCTCCTCAAAAAATTTATACGAATATAAAATGATTATGCAAAGAAAAAAGAAAAATATTTAAGCCTCCTTTTCAATCACTATAAATACTTTTTTGTCACGCCAAATTACCAATACTAAAAATACTTTTTCGAAGTCCCCGTTCGAAATCTGCCATGAACTAATATATGGAATTATTTTAAAAAAATCAAATAAACTTTTCACGATTTTGGAGTTTTAAAAGCCCCATCAGTGTCATCAATATTGAGCCTGCCACCAAATAAATGCGGTTATAGAGGGTAAGATCGGACTGTAAAATCCCCGCAAAGTCCTCAGTAGATTCGAATGGATTATAAAAGATATCCCATTTATTGGCGCTCTGATCTTCTGTTATGATATTGTAGATTAACAGAAAAATCACAAGGATAGCCGCTGTACCATTTCCGTTTCGTACAAAAGTCGACACCATAAACCCAAAACTGCCAACAAAAAGAAGAGGAAACATAATATGATAAATCATTGACCATAGACTAAAATCTGCCAAGGCCAATTGACAGAAAATTGCGTAAAGCAATAATATACTTGCGGTTACGATATATTGAGTAACGCATCTGGCCAGCCAAACCTTATATCGATAATCCGGAATTCCAAAAAGTGTTTCAATCATACGAGAATCGGTATCCCGCTGAATGGTGTACGTGGCCGGATAAAAAATCAGGAGAAGTCCCGGAGAATATAAGAAATAGTAAATATCCTGTGCTGTTGGAGGAGTGTTTTCCTCAATCGTGTAGATGATGACTATGGTCAGGAACAAGGCCAGCGACAGGAATAAAAAATATTTGAATTTGCCGGCAAAGACATGATTGGCGTTATATCTGAAAAGGGAAATAATAAGCCTTAGTGTATCCAAAATTCTGGTACCGGTCAGATGTCTTTCTCGAGCATTCGTCATTAATTCTCCTTGCCTCCGAGAAGCCATAAATATGAATCTTCCAGCGTCGGCGTCACTTGAACAGCGTTGGGGGTCGGCATAGTTTCCGCCAAAACGCGAATCCTAATATTATCACCCTCACGTGTATGATGAACAATACGTGCAGCGTTTCGCATTTTTTCAAATTCCGCGTCAGTAACATGCGCCTGCCAGACAAATCCCTCAGTAAGAGCGACCATATCCCGGGGAGTTCCAATAAATTTGACTTTGCCGTCTCCCAAAACCGCTAATTTGTTGCAGGAACTTGAAACATCTTCGATTATATGGGTTGAGAATATTACAATCCGATCCCGTGACAATTCCGACAAGAGATTTCTAAACCGGATTCGCTCACGCGGATCGAGGCCGGCCGTAGGTTCATCGACAACCAATATTCGGGGCAAATGCAACAGAGTTTGAGCAATCCCGACGCGTTGTTTCATGCCACCGGAAAAGGCCTGGATTTTGGTGTTTTTGCTATCTCCCAAATGCACTGAGTTAATCGCTCGTTCGACTATTTCGCGGCGTTCCTCATTATCCAGTAATCCTTTTAGAATGGCCTGGTAATCAAGGAATTGATAAGCCGTCATAGTTTCATAGGTACCAAATTCCTGGGGCAAATATCCTATCAAGGCCTGCAATTCTTCCCGTTTTTCGTCGATATCGATATCGTTTATAGTCACTTTCCCAAAGCTATTTGAGAGTATGCCGCATACAATTCGCATCAAAGTTGTTTTTCCGGCTCCGTTGGGTCCGACCAAACCAAACATGCCGCTGCCAATTTCCATGGAAACCTGATTGAGGGCCAAAAATGGAGTTTTCTTCTTGCCGATAATTGGAATTAATTTGACAAAACGATAAAATATTTTTCTGGTTTTTTTAAAACGACCCGTTATCCGATTTATGTTAATTCTATCCCGATAGAGTCTTCGCGAAGTGTGATAAATTAAAATGCCCAAATACCACAATACACCGATAATTATTGCAGTAGCATTTTCGTTCGTTTCGATAAAAAGCCAAAGAGTATTAATCAAAGGCCCAAACCAGAATATAACAATAAAACCCAATTTCCGCAGAAGTCTCATTCTAATTTTGGAATTATCATCCGGAATCAACAAAGGCCGCGTCAGATAAACTGCATAAGCATAAAAAACGATCGAAAAAATAGTTTCCCAAAAACCGCTTTCGAGATATAAATAAGTAAAATAAAAAAGAAAAATTACGAATGGCATTTGCCAGATTAGACTAATAATGCCGGCCGGTTCGGGCAATTCGCCGCGAAACCGTTTTCTTTCCCGAAAGCGTTTACCACCCCGCCATTCCTGCATAAAACGCGAGTAATTGCCGTATAATTTGACGACATTCCTGATTGAGATTTTTATCGGCACATCGCCGGGAATCAATTTTGCGCTGCTTCGACGGAGCGACGTTTTGATAAAATAGGTCATACCCGGGACAACAATAATGATGACGCAAAGATCAATCGCCCGCCATAGGAAGGAATCTATATAAGTGTATATTGCCACAAATCCAGCTATCGCTGCCGCAACCTGAGCTACCTGCAAATACCATTTTAAACCGCGTAACCATCTGACCACGTTTTCGAGACCAAATGCGACCGTAGGGATAAAAATTAATGTAAACAGCGTGCCAGCGACAAGACCCCCGATAACGGTAATTGCAAATGGCGCGCCAATCTTGGCGACATATTCCGCCTTGCCCATCGCCAGCGGAAACATGGCCAGAATGGTCGTAATGGCGGTGATCAAAATTGGGCGAACTCTGGCCTGACCAGCCATTAATAACGCCCGGCTGGGAGTATATTCACGGCGCCTTAACAGGCGATAATAATCCATTAAAATAATGCCGTTATTAACCACTACTCCCAGCAGGATTAAAAACCCGGTTAAAACATTGGCGTCATACACTGAGTTATTGGTCAGGATCAAACCCCAAAAGGCACCGATTGTCGCCAGAGGCAAAGTAAACATCATAACCAGAGGAGTTAAAAGCGATTCGAAAATTGATGCCAGAATCATATAGATCAAAATTATGCCGGTAAATATAAGAAAATAAAAATCGGACAGATCCGTCTCTTCGTGAACCGCTTCGACCGCGACGCCAGGAGGAAGATTTATGGCCGCGACTATCTGATCAATTTCCGCGCGGGCGCCGTCTAATAACTGTTTTGAGTCTTCAATTTCTTCTTCAAAACGGTAAATGACTTCAACTATTTTTTCCTGGTTAGTGCGATTGATACTTGAATATCCATTATTATAAACGATACCGGCAAGCTGAGTCAGGGGGATGTTCCCTCCCGAATTACTCGGTACAACCACTTGACGTAAATCATCCGAGGTTTTATCAATCTCCTCTTCATCTGAGCTTTTGAGGATTATACTGACCTCTTCGGTTCCCTGCCGTAACGTCGCGCCGGAAGAAAATTCCCCTTGGAAACCGGCCAGTTCAGACATAATAGAAGTCGTTCTAACATCAAAATGGCTTAGAGCGGATTTATCAAACATTAGGTCAATACCAGGCTGGCCTTGAGATACTGACAAATTCGCTCGCTGAACGGTGGAAAGGTTTTCAATATTAAACAAAATATCGTCGGCAATGCTTGTCAATAGGGCCATATCCTGGCCCTTTACGACCACTCGCTCTTCGCTTGAGCCAATTCCCAGCAACCGCTCAAAGGCTCGTCCGGCTCCTCCCATACCGCCGGCTCCGCCGCCTCCGCGATAGCGAGCGTTAGATACGGGCTGCTCATATGAGAAATTAATGCGGCCATAAGCCCCTCCAAGCTTCTCCAATATATCAGCCTTGATCGCACTCAAATCACGATCACCAATATCTTTGTAATCTTCGACTAATTGAAAAGTAATGGTCGAAACCTCTTCTTCAATATTGGCTCGCCGCTCCTCCACTTCCGGAATCTCTGACAAGCGCGCATCCATATCCAGTATTTGTTCATCCGACGATTCCAAAGTTGTTCCAGCCGGCATCGATGCATAGAGGGTAAATTCATCAAGTTCGACCTCGGAAGGAATATTAATGCTCAGGGCGAGACATATAATAACGCTTAGAAAAAATACCGTCGTTCCGATTAAGATAGTCCGAGCTGGAAAACGCAAACATGATTTTAATAACAGAGTGTAGATTTGCATCTGCCGATTAGCCAGCGACATTCTTGTGAATATGGATTTTTGTGTTTCCCTTTTATTTTTCAGGATACGATAAGTAAATGACGGAATAAGCAAAAAGGCGACCGCCAGGGACACTAAAAGAGTCGAAATAATCGACACCCCGACATGCTTCCCGATCGTACGAATCAGGAAATTATCAGAAAATATAAATGGCAGAAAAATGCAAACCGTAGTCAATGTCGCGGCAGTCACCGCACGCAAAACCTCCTTGGTTCCGATTAACACCGAATCAAATGCTGATTTACCATGAGCGGCATGACGATAGATATTTTCCATGACAACGATGCTATTGTCAAGAAGCATTCCAAGGGCGATAGCCAGACCGACCAGAGTTAGAGTATTTATGGATATGTTGAAAGCATAGAAAAAATTCATCGCGATCATTACCGAAATGGGAATGGCAAGTGCCACTACTAATACCAGGGGAACATTTCGAAGAAATATCCATAATACGACAATGGCCAGGATGCCGCCAACGAGGGCCAGCAATTTAATTATCTCGATGTTTTGTTCTATAGGTTCGGCCGCATCGATCTGAATCGCCAATATAATTCCGTCAGATTTCAGGCGGTCATTTAATAGTTCGATAACATCGCGGGTTTCTCGTGAAAGACTAAGCAGATTGGTCTGCTGGTCACGAACGAGAGTGATGGAAATCGCTTCCATTCCATTAATGCGCGAGATTGATTCTTCTTCCGCGCCGCCATCAATAATCGTACCCAGATGTTTTAGTAAAACAGGGCCCTGTTCTTTGATAATCAGGTTTTCGAGATTATTAATCGAATTATAATCGGCATCAAGATTTACATAGAATTCTCGATTGCCTTCAACTACCTGCCCCAAATATTGACGCCCGGATGAGCCCTCCGAAATTTTTGATGAAATTTGAGAAGCGGTAAGATTATGAGAGCGCAACGCGTTTTCATCGAGGCGTATCTCGATTGAACGTTTTCTTCCGCCATAGACTTCTATATTGGCAATGCCGTCAATCTGCTCAAATTCAGTGATAACTTTACTATCAACAATTTCCCGGATTTGATCAAGACTGCCTTCCCCCCGTGCCTGAAGGGTCATGAACATATTAGCCAATTGCTCGGTATCGACTTTCCAAACCCGGGCAAAGAAACCGGCCGGCAGTGCGCCTGAAGCGGATTCAACTCTCTCCTGCAATTTCAGATAGGCGTATTTGTAATTGGTATCTTCGGTATAATAGACAATAATCGTCGCCCGTGAACGATCTATGTACGATTCAATTTTCTCAATATCCGCCAGTCCGGCAATGGCGTTTTCAAGAGGAATAACGGCTTGCTGCTCGAGATAATGCGGATCGGCATCTCGGGCGCCGCCAACCTGGACGATTAGCATGGGAAGTTCGGCAAAAGGAATAAGTTCAACCGGCAGGCGATTATATGAGATAACGCCTAAGAGGCAAAACCCGATTATTAACATTGCCGTGAAGACCGGCCGCTTTATAATAAATGCGATCATGTTGCCTTGTGCTCGGACTTCAGGTCTATGGTCGAAACTTTTCCGGCCAGCATATAATAGACCGCAGGTATTACGATCAGGGTCAAAGCGGTCGAAGTGAACAGTCCGCCAATAACGGCGATGGCCATCGGCGCCCGGAGCGATGCCCCTTCGCCAATACCGATCGTCAATGGCAATAGAGCAAGAATTGTAGTAATACTGGTCATTATAATCGGCCGAATTCGAGTCTGCCCGGCGTTTGTAATGGCGGGAATGAGTTCCAATCCGCTGCGGCGGTTTTGATTGATGCGATCTATTAAAATGATTGAGTCGTTGACGGCGATTCCGGCCAGCATGATTATCCCGATAAATGACATGACATTAAACGGCATATTAAGAATAAATAGAATGAATACCGCCCCGACTCCGGCCAGAGGAATCGTCAACAGTATAACAAAGGGATGAAGAAGCGATTCGAATTGAGATGCCATCACCATATAAACCAAAATAATCGCAAGAAGAAGCGCAAATTTCAAATTTCCAAAAGCTTCCTGGCGCAATTGCTCTTCACCGGTCACAGCAATCGAATATTCCGGCGGGAGCGCAATCGTGTTGAGCGATTCTTTTACTTTGACCGCGATTCTATCGAATGATATATCATTGGTGATATGCGCCGTTATACGGGCGATTCTGATTTGATTATTCCTGATAATTTCACGCGGGGAATAAGTCTGCTCAATATAGGCAATTTCATCAACGCGAACCCGGCGTCCTGAAGAAGTCTCCAAAAGCAAACCCTCAAGTTCTGAAAGGGTAATATCCGCGCGCAAAAGCTTAATATCCGTATATTCGCCCTGGTGATTTATCTGTCCGGCATCCCGCCCGCTGAGAGCGTCCTTCAGTTGCGAACCAATCGACTGGGGAGTAAGTCCAAATTCTGATGCCATTGTTCTATTTATCCGAAGATTTATCTCAGGGCGGCCTTCCTGAAAACTGGTTTCAACATTTTTAAGCTCAGAGATGGCCATAACTCTTTGCTGAACCGTGTCGGCCAGTTGTTCCAAAAGATCCAAATCCTGCCCCTTAATCTCAATGACAATCGGCTCCGATTCTGTACCGAGTGTTGAACGCAGAGCGGTTTGTTCTACAATTAAACGGGCCTCAATATCCGGCAATCCAGCCAAAATTTGATTAATACCCTCGATAATTTTCTCTGATGAATTGGCTGCCTCCGGATTCAGAAGAATATGTATTATGGCATTATTTTCATCGGCCAAAGCATCAATTTCGAGATTGCCCGCTCCCCCGGGACCGACTCGGGAATAGATGTGGTTGATATTGTTTTTAAATTGTTCCTTCAGAATATTCTCAATATTTCTAACGGCGCCTTCGGTCCTCTCCAAGCTGGTTCCTTCAGGCAGGGCGAGATTAATCGAAAGTTCACCCTGGTTGGCATGAGGCATAAACTCACTGCCTGTGATAGGAATCAAAATGACAGCAATAATAACCAGAACAAATCCGCCAGCAATGATTCGCACCCGCCGGGCAATAATTTTTTCCAGTAATCTGCCGTATCCCGGAAAAGTAATTGTATGTTTTACTGTATAAGTCTGCCGTTTTTTCAGAAGCCGCGAGCATAACATCGGAATAACCGCCAGAGCAACAAACAAAGACGATATAAGAGAATAGGCCACCGTCCAGGCCTGCTCCCGGAATAACTCTCCGGCAGCTCCATGCAAATATACAATCGGCAAAAAGACAATAATGGTTGTCAACGTCGAGCTTGTTATGGCGCCGCCAACTTCTCCAGCCCCATATATAGCCGCATCCTTTAACGATTTGCCATCCTCAAGATGCCTGAAAATATTTTCAACGACAACGATGGCGTTATCGACCAACATCCCCGCCCCAAGCGCAAGCCCTCCCAAGGTCATGATATTCAGCGAGAGATCATTGAAGTACATCAAATTGAAAGTCGCCACGATCGAAATGGGAATCGCAAAGCTGATAACGGCGGTGATACCGATTCTTCTCAGGAAAACATAAAGAATAATGATGGCCAGTATAATTCCAATAATTCCGGTCTGCTCAACTTCGGTAACAGCCGCGCGAATAAAATGAGCCTGGTCCTGAATGATGGTTAATTCGTACCCCGGCAAAGCTGTACTGAGTTCCGCCAGTCGATCCAAAGCTGCCGCCGCGGCATCAATCGTGTTATAACGAGCCTCTTTGTAAACTTCAAGCGCCAGACATTTTTGCCCATTCAATCGCACAATGTTTTCAGGCTCATCAAGGCCAAATTCAATCGATGCCACCTCGCGCAAATAAATCGGTACCCGGTCGGCAGTATTTGCGGCTTGAGTACCCTCGGGAGATTTATAGGCGACAATTAAATTCTCAATATCGTCCTTATCATAGAACTCGCCGACGCCTCGGATAATATATCTTTTGCCCATTTCGACAATCGATCCCCCGGTCATATTGCGATTGGATGACATGATTTGCCCGGCCAGAAGATCAAGCGTAATTCCGTAGGCCTCAAGTGTGTAGGCATCAGTTTTGATTTCGACCGCGCGGCGTCTGCCGCCGATGATGTCAACTTCGGCCACACCGGGAAGACGAATCAACTCGTTGGAAATATTATTTTCCGCCGTTTGCCTTAGTTTGTCCAAGTCTTTGAATTCGGGATGAGAAAAGATGGCCGTGACAATCGGAACGGCATTGGGGTCATGCTGACTGACCGAAATTTCATCAACGTCCGAGGCTTGAGAATAATCGGCAACGGCCTTCTGTAAATCCAGAAAAGCCTCATCCATATCGGCATCCCAGGCGTATTCGATAGTAATTAACGCCCGTCCGACGCGGGATATTGAGGATACGTTTTGAACTTTGCGTCCGCGGGCGGCGACCGCCTCAAGCTGAGATACGAATTGATCCTCAATTTCCTCGGGGGGCCTCTCCCCGGCGCTGATTTCCATGAATAGGCGGGGGCTGTTCAAATCGGGTAGTAAATCGACCCCGAGCCGGGTAAAAGAAATATACCCCAAAAGCAGGACAGCCAGAACCACCATCAAAATGGTCGTCGGATATTGAACTGAAAAACGTGCAAGTTTATACATTATTTGTGCGCCTGCAATTTATTTAGTGATTTTTACCCGAGAACGATTACGCAAGGTTTCAAATCCCTCAACGACTAATCGATCTTTTTCTTTTAATCCATTTAATACTTCTATCTCTTCCCGATTGGACAGTCCCGTTTCCAAACGGCGTTCATTAGCAATTGATTTTTCGATAACATAAACAGTTTTGGATCCTCGCCGTTCAATGATAACATTTTTGGGTATAACCAGCGTCGAATCTCGTTCTCTAACTATTATATTGGCCTGAACGAACATCCCCGGCCGCAAAGTCAAATTCTTATTATCAATCTCAAGCAGGGCCTTAAACATTCTGCTGGTCGGATCCAGAACCGGTGAAACCTGCGTTACAACGCCGTAAGCGGTGTCTTCATCGCTGGCATAACTCGTTACTATGACTTTTTGATCTGGCATTACCGCACTCAATTCCTTGCTGGGTAATGTCACGTCCGCATAGAGTTTTGAATAATCCATAATCTTCCCAAGAACGTTACCGGCGGTAACTAATGTGAACGGGCTGTAATAAGGCAAATCGACAATTAGTCCATCAAAAGCAGCCATTACATTCATTTTTTGCAATTGAATTTTCGCGTTTTCGTAAGAGTATTCCGCATTAATATAGTTGCGTTCGGCGTTGGTTAATTCGGTTAAGGTTACACCGCCTTTATCATATAAACTCTTTTGCTTATCGAAATCGCGTTTGGAAATCTCAAAATTTAGTTTCTGACCCTCAATTGCGATTTGGTTCTCCAATTCAGGATTGATCAATCTTATAATGGTATCGTACTGCTCAACATGATCGCCCATTGCAAATAACTTGCCCGTGCGAAGATTCTTTTGCAGGACATAGGCTCCTTGCTGAAGAGTCGTCAACTCTGCTTCGCTGACGGCCTTGACGGTTCCGGTCGCATAGGCGAATTCCTGAATCTTCCCGAATTTCACATCCTCAACCCTGACAGGAACCTGAGATTCCACATCGATTTCCGGGCCCTCCGGTTCGCATCCGATAATCATGAGTATTAAAGCCGGGGCCAATGAGTATTTTAATATTCGTTTCACATCTATTCTCCTATTGCAAAGCTATAACTGCCTGATTCCTGGAAAAATCCCACAGCGACCTGATTTTTAAATCCAATAAGGCTACTTGATAATTTATCAGGGCCGAGATTTCATTGAGCTGTTCTCGTGATAATTGGGTTTGATAGAATTCTATATCTTTGGAAGATAAATCTCCGTTACGATACCTTTCGAGATTTATCTCGTATGTCCGCCGCGCGTTTATCACATTCTTTTCGGCGATTTCGATTTGCGTTTTTTGGTTTAAGAGATTGCGGCAGGCCTGGCGGATCTGATATTTAACCTGCTTTTGTTCCTCATCGGCCGATATCCGCTCCTGTTCAACCCGTTTCCGGGACGATTCAATCTGATGCTTCTTCTTGCCCCAGTCAAATAAAGGAATATTAAGCTTTATCTCTACCATTTGATTGCGAGTCGGCGATCGATAAATATCTCCGAATAGACTATCAGTGCCGACGATGCCATAGGTCAAATCCACACTGGCCAAAAATTCATTTTCCGAACCGGCTCGAATCAAATCATCCAAAGCATATTGAATATCAATATCCCTCTGGCGCAATTCCATACGATTCTGGAGGCCATGGTTCATAGCCTGCATTAGATTAATATCAACCACGTTCTTTTCCACATTGGTCACAACCTGCAAATCGTCATCAAGAGACAACCCCAGAAGAATCTTGAAATTATCGAGAGAATTCTCAAATTGTATTTGGCTGTTTTCGAGCGAAGCCCGGCTATTAGCCTGAGTCAAATCAGCCTGAAATAATTCTTCCTCAGCCGATATACCCGCTTCTACTTTGCTTCTGATTATTTCATAGCTTTCGGTCGCATTGGCCAATTCTTCTTTAGATATTTCAACGCTTCTCTGCCTGAAATAAAGACTTAGAAATTCCTGCGTGACCTGGCGCTCAATCTGCAGACGTTGGATAGCGAAGTTCAATTGCGCGTTTTCCAGCGCCAACTCGAGTTCTTTAATCCGCATTTGTGTGCGATTGTAGGTAAATAAAGGCTGGTTAAGACTTAAATAAAGCGAATTCCTATACGATTTGTCTTTTTCTGTGCCGACTAATGAACTTGACGATTCCCGCCAGTCGAAATCCTCTACGATTCGCAAAGTACCATCGGTCCATTTGATTGGTTGCAGGATTGAAAGGCTGGCCGCAGAACTGGTCTGTTCTATGGTATAGTATTCTGAAAAGCGATCATCAAAAACTCTGTCTTTTGAAAATCTAAAAGGAGTCACAGTTAAATTAAACTGGGATTTCAATGAAGCCTGCTGCGCCCATAGATTTCTCTCGCTCATCTCCAGATTCAAACGGGTATTTCGAATCGTGGGGCTGTTGGTCATAGCCATATCCAGAGCCTGCTCCAAAGTCATATCAATCGCCGCCACCGGGCTGGATAATCCCAATTGAGATAAGATTGCTATCAGGAGAATAACCGTAATTTGATTAATCTTTTTGACAGAAATCCATGTTATCACTCTTTTCATCATTTATTCTCCCATAACCTTCTTAAGGCGATATACTCAAATTAGCGCTTGACCCATTTGATCGCGTCGGCGGTAACAACCTGAGTCCGGTTTTTATCGGTCATCTCAATTTTATTGGAACCGCTTGGCAGGCGAAATGTCCCCAAATAATTCCAGCCTTCTTCGGCGTCATCAAGGTCAAGAAGGATTTCCTCGACACCATCCTCATGATATACAAAAAACTGCTTCTCGCCCATGTCCTGATTTCTATTCCCGCCCCGGTGTCTCCACCAGTTCTCATAGCTTTCATCCTCAAAATAAAAATAGACATCAAAATCACCGGATGCTTCCAGATTAATTTCCCAGGCAATTTTATTTTCTCCGGTGCCGGATTTCTTGTGCATGGCTGACTTAATGAATTTGCCGTGAAATTTCTGTCCTGTCGTCGGGAGCCAGACACCCGGCGCATCCCAGGAACGTATCCCGACATAGGGATCTTCAATCTCGCCAATGTCAAAATATTCGCGTAGATTTCGCCTCAGCCAGTTTTCTGGAATAATACCTATAATAGTAAAGCCGGGGTCCTCGTTATCAACAAGATATTCTCCAGACGAATCATTTTTATTATCCGCGAAAGCCGCTAAGGAATCCATTTCAACCGGAGTTTCTTTGCGTCGCATCTGTTGATCTCGAAATTGATGGTTTAAAATTGCCGGAATATTCTGGGAAACATAAGTATCAATAGTCATTGAAGACGGGGGCTGGTCGATAATAAATCCAATCTCGCGCCGCTTTTGAGCTGGGACATAGTACATTTTTGAATAATCGTATTGTTGCTGCATTCTCTCCCACCGGGGACCAAAATTCGCTTCCTGGCGCTGATAGCGCAGACTAATCTTTATCAGACCATCAACATCAGTAGGATTTGTAACCTTAAATTTCACCTGTGTTTTGGTTCGTTCATCATGAATGATATTATAGCTTTCTATATCTTCAAAAATATAACCGGCTAGAGCCGTATCTCCGTACCAGACATCTATATCGGATGCAAATTCCGGGCTTCCAACTCTCGAAGCGAAGGCCAATATTGTCGAATCTGTGATATTTTGAAAGCTGTTGGTCTTAATGAAATCGTTTATCTCGCCTGTAAATTCTTCGTTTCCCGATCTGGCTTCAAGAATAGAAATAAGGCTTAATCCTTTCGATTTTACAGCGGCCTGCACCGTTTCGTCCTTTACCGCTGAAGTATTAATAATTTCCTTTAAGGGAAATTGCTTCAACGCCAGATTGGCTCGTTCCTGTTCCGTGAGGCCAGCGTCAAACCACATCGAAATTTGTGGAGGAGGTTTTATGCGGCTTTCAAAATAAGACTCGAAGGCATAATTTAAAAACGGCCAATTTTCAGAATTAATATTCGTGACATATGAAACAAAATTGGGCAGAATCTTGAAACGTATTTCGACATTCTCATGCCGAGTCAAACCCCGCATATCTTCATTGAACCCCATAAGATCAATTTTGGCAAAATAGCCTAAATAGGTGGCTTGAAGAACTTTGGGATCCTCCAATTGATTAGCCCGTTCCTGCGACCAGTTAGAGCTTCTCTCAAATCTCCTGAAATCACATCCGGAATTGGCGGTACCCATTTCAGTTAAATACACAATTTGAGGTTGAACCGTTTCCTGAGCTATTGTCCAGTAGCGGTTATATGCATAAAATTGAATCGGAGCTTCGACTAAACTGAATTTGTCATAGGGATATTCCAGTCCAAGGTTTACTTCATACTCATTTTTTAAATCAATTATGACCGTCCCAATAGTGTCACCCAACTCATTAAAATATTCTAAATAATAATCGTGGCCGGGGAATGTATATAAAGAATATTCTACATCCTCCGCGGTGAGGAAATGACGTTCATATTCTCCGATCGTTAACGACATTTGGGGAAGAAATTTCTCAGGAGCAAACGAGTATTCGATTTGACCGTTTTTCTCTATAGTTGAGACTTTCCCCTGAGAGATGGCTGTCAATCCGGGAGGAGCCGAGACGGTTAGACTAAATTTAGTAAATTCTCGGGCGGGCGAGTCAGGAAAGGCCGTTCCCGGCTGTA
This sequence comes from Candidatus Zixiibacteriota bacterium, assembly GCA_043819555.1. Classification (GTDB taxonomy): domain Bacteria; phylum Zixibacteria; class MSB-5A5; order GN15; family JAAZOE01; genus JAZGGI01. Next base: position 77,616 of record JBDREQ010000039.1, read on the forward strand.
GCCCAGCATTGGGATACCATCCGCTTTCCGGAGTCAAATGCAGATACCTATCGGCCACGAAGGAATAGATTTTGGGAATTCGAAATATCCACAGGCTGTATTCGGATTCAAGTTTGTCATTGGGCAAATCGAGATAACAATAACGATCATCAATCGACCCCGAATACTCTATTATCATTGAAAGAGTATCGTTCATGGCGACAGGATTTTGAGGTTTAATCCAGATTAAAAACCTGTTCTGTGAAAACTCAATCACTTCTCCGGAAATTGATATTGAAGAAACTTTCAATCCCGGGTTTAGCGAAAATAACAATGAATCAAGGCTGGATTCATTATTATTGACAACGCTCAAAGTTGAACGTCCCGATAAAACGCCGCCCTGCCAATCAATTTCAAGAGAATTTTCCAGAATATTAACGGTCGGTGTATTGGGAGCGCTTTGGGCCAGTGATTTCAGGTCTTGTCGGTAATCCCTATCCTGATAATTTGAATTCAGGTATGTCATCCCAAGTAAAACAGATGAGACTAAACAGACAATCGAAATCACGGAAGCGGCAACATTGGCAACTCTCGATTGTTTTAATCTTTTGGTCGTAAATACTGAAATGAAAAACATCCCCAAACCGAGAATGAAATAGGCCCCTCTCAGCAGAAAAACATCGGACCAGTTGCCCAGGCCGACAAAGCCCGAGAATATAAGAGGCTGATATAACATATAGGCATCAAAAATGAAATAAAAATGCCGTCCCAGATAAATCAGTGATAATAAAGAAAATCCAAGCATGGCAACAAAGACAACGGCCTGGCTGCGAAACAGCGTTACCAGTAAAACCGATCCCCCGATTACAAACGTCAGAGTCGGCAAACTTACCAAAAGAGGAAACCATAAATAAGGTTCCCATGCAAATGCTGAGGGCGATAAAAAGGCATCGAATATCAAAGTCATAAGAATCAGAACCGCATTCAGAGCGAGGAAAACGCCCAGTATACCCAGAAACTTCCCAAGGAGATAATCGATATTTGAAAACGAGCGGGTAAAAATGACTTGCGACGTATCATGATTTTTGTCGCGCTTTAAAAACTCGGTTGCCATAAAGGCCGCGATTATACCCTGATATATATTGAGCATTTTCAGATTGGCCAATAAAAGAGAACCGCCCAGGGCACGCATGTAGTGAGGCGCCCCGCCGATTTTGGTGCCCATTCCCATGCACATCCCAAATAATATGGCAATGCCCAAAATGGAAAAGATTCGGAATGCCCATGACCGTAACAGGAGCTTGGCTTCATACCAGGCGACACTTTTTATGGCATAGAGATTCAGCATGCAATTGTTCTCCGATTACCAGCCATTATCCGAAGCTTCCAGATCCATTTCAAATCCGCTGGTTTGCATGAAATAAATATAAGCATCTTCAAGATTGGGCTCAAGTGGCTCGGCATCTTTCCCCGTTACTTCTTCCGCAACCAAACGAAGCTCATAACCGTGCTCAGCCGGCATAGCAGAAATGACGGGGTATTTTTCCTTAAACCTGTCAATTTCCCCGCCATCGACATACACCCGCCAGACTTTTCCTTTAGTCTTATTTATCAATCCATCCGGAGAGCCATTATAGATTATTCTCCCCGAGCTAAGAAGAGCCATATCATGGCATGTGGATGATATATCCCCGACTATATGAGTTGATAAGACAATAATTATATCCCGGGTGGCCAAATCAGCCATCAAATTTCGAAATCTCAGCCGTTCCTGAGGGTCAAGGCCGACGGTCGGTTCATCGACGATTAAAATCTGCGGATCGCCAATAAGGGTTTGGGCAATTCCCAATCGTCTTTTCATCCCGCCTGACAACTTGTTTGCGTTGCGGTCGCGGACATCAAAGAGGCCGACCTCATCCAGCAGTTTATCGACTTTTTCAAGGCGTTTTTTCTTATCTTTCACGCCGCTCATTTGGGCGGCATAATCAAGAAATTCCCATACTGCAGTTTTGGCAAAGGTACTGAAGCCCTGAGGCAAATAGCCAATCAAACGGCGAATTTCACGGCGTTGTTTCTGTAAATCCATATCATTTATTTTAATCTGGCCCTGAGTCGGTTTTAGAAGCGTAACCAGGATACTCATTAAAGTCGTTTTGCCGGCTCCATTGGGGCCCAGAAGTCCGAATAAACCATTCTCAATTGTCAAGCCAACGTCGCGAAGAGCCAATTTGCCGCCGGGGTATTGTTTGGTAAGGTTATTTATTCGTATTTCCATACCGCCTCGAATAGTTCGTCCGGATGAAAAGCCCTGTGCACATTACTAACTTATAAGACCGGAATTTAACCTAATAGCTCCATTTGGCAAGCCGCGTTAACCGATAATTATATTTTTGTTCATTTTAAGTCAGCCTTTTAGCTAAGACAACCAATTGGCAATAAAGACCAAATATTTTGTCGTGCGATAATATGAAACACAAAAACTCTTTATCAGTTTTTTTAATCGTTTGGATAATTTACGCAAAACTCTTAATTAAGTTGCGTTTGGATAGTCATTTGGGGCGCGGATTACTAATCTTAATCACTCACAATTAAGCGAAATCCTTTACCGTGAATTCCCCTTATTTCAATCCTGGGATCACCTTTGAGGTATTTTCGTAATTTTGATATAAACACGTCCATACTGCGACCGCTGAAGTAATTTTCGCTGCCCCAGATTTTCTTCAAAGCTTCATTTCGATCAAGGGTTTTATTGAGATTAATGCAGAGCAGTCGTAATAAATCGGCTTCCTTGGGCGTTAGTTTTCTTTCATTATTATCATTGACTAACAAGCTCCGATTATAATCGAATGTAAAAATGCCGATTTTAAAATTAACTTGTAAATTGTCACTTTCGTTCTGTGCGTTAACTCGTTTTAAAATCGCTCGAATTCGTAAGAGCAATTCTTCAATACTGAACGGTTTTGTTATATAATCGTCGCATCCTATTCCAAATCCCCTTATTTTATCCTCGGTCAGCGATTTGGCTGTTAGAAAAATAAGGGGGATGTCTTGATCCATGTCGCGAACTTTGCGAGCGAATGTAAACCCATCCATTTTGGGCATCATTACGTCAACCAAACATAGATCATAAGAGTTATTTGAAAAAAGGTCCCAGCCTTCCGAGCCATTTACGCATAGGATAACTCCAAAACCCTGCATTTGCAGATGTTCCCTGAGTATTAACCCAAAATTGGCATCATCTTCCAGAAGAAGAATTTCAGTTTTCTGATTCATGGTTTACGCCTCTGTGTCAATCGTTGGAAATACCAGATAGACCTCCGTACCTTTATTGAGTTCGCTTTTTATTTCAACTGTACCGTTCATCGCCTCGGTCATTAATTTAACATAACTCAATCCAAGGCCAAACCCTTTGACGTCATGCACGTCCCCGGACGGAACCCGGAAATACTTGTCAAAAACCAGATCAATATCGGACTTTCCGATTCCCTGACCCTTGTCTGAAACGATAATTACAATATAGTTTTTTCTATTGTGGGTCGAAATGCATATTTCAGGGGCGGCTTTGGAATACTTGCAGGAATTATCCAATAAATTTCTGATGATGCCTGTAAGATGAATTGGATCGGCGGCGACAAAAAATTTATTAGCCGCGAGTGAAGTTTCGATTATCCCGTTCTTGTGCTCAATGCGCAATACTTCCCGATTTACTTCGGACTTAATAATCTCATGGACGCTCACATCCTCTGAATTGAGTTCAACTTCACTCTCTTCCAATACCGCCATTTGCAAAATCTTCTCGGTCTGGCTGCTCATCCGTTGGTTTTCGCTTTGAATCATCCGGCTGTATTGCAGTACTTTTTCCTTTTGGTCAATTATATCCGGTCTGATAATGGCTTCGCAGGCCAATTTCACAGTTGAAATTGGCGTTTTGAATTCGTGGGTCATATTATTAATAAAATCCACCATCAGCGTTGAAAATCTTTTCTGGTGAATAATCGTTCGAATTGTGTACGCAAAACAGCCGATTATGATTAGCATAAAGGCAAAGGTCAGGAAAAAGATGGGACCGGTTTGCCACCATAAAAAGGCTCTTTGACCGGGGAAATATAATCGCAATTCGTTTCCGGACCTAAGAGGCGCTATTGGAAAAAGTTGCGACCGGAAATTGGTATTCAGTATACCGTTCTCATGTTCTTCGGATTTCAGCATGACCAACGAATCGCCCCGAGGATCAAAAATCCCAAAAGAGTATTCTAGATCAATATCGTATTCCCTCAAACTCTGAGAAATCAGAGAATCCAAAAGTCTGGGATTGGGCAAATCCAATTTACCGCTTCCGTCACCGGCCATAAATTCCCGAATAATATTTATAAAAATTGGATCCTGATCCGAATCGGCAACATCATCCCGGGATATTCCACCCATGACTCCATCAGACCACTGTAGTGTAGCCGAACCGCTATCGGTTGTGATCTTAACCAGGAACCGCCCCGGGTCAAGGAGATGGTCTTCTAAATTTAATCTATGTTCGCCCTCCTGCAAAAACGTATCGACGACTATCTGATCTATGCCTTCATCAAGATTATAACTATATATTGTCATGCGCTGAGGGAAACGAGCGGGATAACTTAACACTCCATCTTCGATTCGATATAGATCAAGATCATTTACTGAATCGGTATTGTATCTTTCGGCCCTGACAAATGTTTTTTGGGCTATCCGATCTTCATTTAAACTGTCAGTTATTATAGACTCAACCTGAATGCATAATGAATCATCTTTGGGTATGCTAAAAAAGGTAAAATCAATTAATTCGTTGGTGATTAATTTTTGTGTCGTCAGAGCCATCGAAGCATTAACGTTGCGTCGAAAAGCCTGCTCTTTGAGATCAATGGCATAGTTGAGCAGCATTATTTGCAGGATTACCAATCCTGACAATGCGAACACAATCAACCCAATGATTAAGCCGACAGTTTTATTGGACAGCCTCATAATTCTATTATACGGTAAAATAATGCAAATTCTACCCCATTAACATATATTAACAAAATCTAACATATCTTAACTAAACATTTTTTTATATTTGGTGTATGCTAAATTATAACAATTTATCGAATGGAGGTAGATAGATGCGACAGACTAAAGTATTTTTCACAATGTTAATGATACTGGGAGCGACAATATTAATGCATGGAATGACTCCCGCCCAGCAAATGATGAAAATTGACTTAGGCGATGGGGAAGTATTTTTTCTACAGGATATTGGCTGTCTGATAAAAATGGATGGTGAACAACTGGTCGTTGATTTTGTGATGCCGGCCGATACCCGCTCAAAGGAATATCGGGAACTTGACTTCCAAAAAGGCGATGTAGTCGCCATGATGAACGGCAAAGGCTTAAAAAGTATAAAAGATATTGAAGAAAAATACGCCAGCATTGCCGAAGGGGAACCGGTCAAAATGGGAATCAAACGGGGTCGGGACATGATGATGATGGCATTTGATAAGCCGGCCGCCGGATCCGTTCAGCCGGGGCAAAAAATTATAATAGCGACTCCGGGTGATGCTACTGAAGGGAGTTCAGGATTTCCCCTAATGGGGCTGGGAATTTTCATAGATGAGGCAAAAGACAAGGTGGTCGTATCCGATGTTATGTACGAAGTTCCGGCGTTAGAAGAGGGATTGAATTTTGAAAAGGACGATATCATCACGGAAATGAACGGGGCTCCCGTTACTTCGGCAAAAAACTTATTTGAAGAATATCAAAACCTTAAGCCCGGAGATAAAACTGCTTTCGAGGGCGTGCGGGCAGATAAACCATTTTCAATTACTTTTGAAAAGCCGGAGATTAAAGCTCGATCAGTGATTAAAGAAAATTAAAAGGACATTTTATGATAATTACCACTCGCTATTTATTTTTTGGCATTATCTGCTTGTTATTGATGAGTTCAATTGTATCGGGGCAGGCTTATAATCCATTTAATCAACGCGATGACAGGTACCGTCTTTTGGGGCTCAAACGAGCCAAAGAAGCCCATGATGCCGCCCGCGCTGAGTTTAACCGACAACAGGAATTGTTTAATCGTGACTTGATTTCAAATCAGGAGCTGGAACGCGCCCGATCGTTTTATTCCGATGCCGAAGTCAACTATCATCAATCGCTTCTCGCGGTGCTTTTTGAGGAACAATATGTGACCGTCTCAAAGGCGATTAAATACCAGAACGCGAACGATGAAAAAAGAGCGCGTTTGACACTCACTAATCCCTCGGGAGGAAGCGCCGAATTTCAGAAATTGCTCGAAATCGAAGATGAATTATTCCGTTCGCTGCAACCCGATGTGATTAATAACGTATACGTCTCTCTTCTCAACGATGAAAACGCAATCATCAGCCAGCCGTATGAGATAAAAATTCCCGTTTTGCGATACGGCGAACCTGTCGAAATTGATTTTGAATTATTGCAGGACCTTGACGCCGTCAAAGTCTTCATCATTTACAGCAACGGTTCACAGCGCGAGATGAAAATCTTTTTGCAAAAGGATGTTACAGTAAACAGAGTCGCGGTTCAGTCGGAGCAGTTTTCACAGGAGGTTGAACTTGGCAGCTCCGCCGCCTTTGATTTGAATCTGGAGCTATACAGTAGTTCTGAAAACACATTCAGCCTTGAAGTAGTCAATCTCCCCCGCCAAATCGGACGCGTATTCAAAGATAGATCCGGCCAGGCGAGATTGAGCCAGGTGAAATTCACGCAGTCATCACGCAGTAAACAAGCTTCTTTGGAGATTACTTTGCCGGATCGACCCACGGATGAAGTGAAAATGGATGAACCGATCAGTTTTTTTGTCCTTGTCCTCCCCCGCGATAAAATGAGTGAAATACCCGACTTATCCACTCGGCAATGGACACTGGAAGCGATCAATAATCTTGATATCGGATTCGTTCGACTGGAATTAGTACCCCGTGGTAAAGGTAGACTTTTAGTCAGGGCTCCGCAACTTTACCATGCCATTATGCCCGATGAGTCGGTAGATATGTACATCGACGTAATCAATGAAGGCAGCCGTCATTTGGATAATATCCGCATCGAAACCGATATGCCGCTCAATTGGACAAAGAATATTCAGCCGCCTTTAATTGAATCATTAGAAATAGATGAAGAAAGACGCATTCGTTTGATATTCACCCCATCGCCCGACGCGTCATCCGGAAAATATGAGGTGCGGGTAAAAACCAGCGGCATGTCTGACAATCAGCCGGTAACAAGCGACGATAAAACCGTTTCCGTCGAGATTAAATCTGAAACAAATATCATCGGTATCGCCATACTAATGATTCTTGTCGTTGGCTTGGTGGGCGGAATAGTGTTTTATGGGGTCCGTCTGTCTCGCAAATAATAAATAATGCTTAGGAGAATAAGATGAGTGAAATTGGCGCCGCGAAACAGAAGCCGCGACTGCAAGCGGTTAATTTGACTAAACGATACGAAGATGGAGTGCTGGCTCTGGATCATATAAATTTCTCGGTTTATCCCGGACAAATCTTTGTTATGCTCGGAGGCAATGGAGCAGGCAAAACGACAGCAATAAATTTATTTTTTAATTTCATAGAACCGACCGAGGGGGAAGCTTTGGTTGATGGAATTGCGTCGCATAAGAATCCTCTTGAGGTTAAGAATTTAATGTCCTTCGTTTCTGAAAACGTCATGCTGTACAGCAATTTTACGGCTCTGCAAAACCTTGATTTCTTTGCCAAACTGGGTGGCAAAAACAAATATACCAGCGATGATTACTCAAAAGTTTTACTCCGGGTCGGCCTGGAAGAAGAGGTTCATACCAAGCGATTGCGCGGATATTCAAAAGGGATGAGACAAAAGTGCGGCATTGCCATCGCAATTCTCAAAGGCGCCCCGATTATTCTTTTGGATGAGCCAACTTCGGGTTTGGATCCCAAAGCCGGATTCGATTTTATCCGCCTGCTCTGTGAACTCCGCGACGAGGGCAAATCAATTCTGATGTCCACTCATGATATATTTCGCGCCCGGGAAGTAGCCGATACTATCGCCATAATGAAAGACGGACAGATTATCATGCAAAAGCCTGCGGCTGAATTGGCCGGGCAGGATTTAGAAAATGTCTATATGCGGTACATGGCCGGACATGAAAACTCGGTGACGACCTGATTGGAGTAATTGATATGCTAAAAGTAATTATTGAAAAAGAGATTCGCGACATTACCGGGTCGTTAAAGTTCGTCATTTCTTTCACCGTCTGCGCCGTTTTAATTCTGCTTTCATTCTATGTCGGGGCAAGCAACTATAAAATCAGCATGGGACAGTACGAGGCGGCCAAAGCGGAAAACATTCGGCAAATGGAGGGCCTCACCGAATGGTATTCGATTCAACAGCATCGCGCTTTTCTCCCCCCTAATCCCCTGGCATCGCTGGTCAGCGGTGTATCCAATGATATCGGGCGCACAATCGAAGTAAATCATCGCGGCGAATTAATCGCCCAGGATAGCAAATTCAATGAGGAACCGATTTACGCTGTCTTTCAATTTGTTGATTTGAGTTTTATCTTTGGCGTTGTGATTTCATTGTTCGCTATTCTGCTGGGATATGATTCGATCTGCGGCGAAAAAGAACACGGCACTCTCCGCCTTTCATTCGCTAACGCTGTCCCGCGAGCGACTTATATTCTGGGGAAATTGATCGGCTCGTTTCTGACACTGACAATTTCACTGATTCTGGCCATCTTGATAGGCTGTCTCCTGTTACCGGCTTTGAATATTTCTTTAACGGGAGGTGAATGGATTCGATTAATGCTAATTATAGGTACGGGTCTCCTTTATTTTGGCGTGTTTCTGACTTTATCGGTATTTATATCATCCTGTTGTCGGAGAACTTCATCATCATTTCTAATGCTGCTGGTCATTTGGGTTTTTAGCGTTCTCATTATACCGCGAGCCTCCGTTCTTATGGCCGGGAGAGCCGCCGATGTCCCTTCGGTTGATGAGTTGGCGGCCCAAAAGGCGAGCTTCGCCCGGCAAACCTGGAAGGAATTTAATTCGCAGCTTAGCGGATTCGCGACTGGCCCAACCGACGATATTGAACAGACAATGGATATTTTCCATCGCTATATGGATTCGTTGACTGCAGAGAGAGACCGCAAAATTGATGAATTGGTCGATCGCCTCAATGAAACCCGCAGAAATAAACAAATCGAGCGGGAAAAGATTGCCTTCGCCATGGCAAAAATTTCTCCTTCGGCATCACTCTCTTTAGCCCTGTCCAATCTGGCCGGAACCTCATCGGAATTAAAGAACCGGTTTACGCAAACAGCTCTGGATTACAGAAAAATATACAACGATTTTGTAAATAAAAAAACCGGCATGGTCGTCGGGGGACGGATGGTTATGATAAAAATTGGCGATGAAGAAGAGGAGGAACCCGAACCGATCAATCCCGCCGAACTTCCGGAATACAGATTTGATCCGATTCCGCTAAAAGAATCCATATCTGCGGCAATTGTCGATATCGGAATTTTATCACTATTTAATATTATTTTCTTTGTCGGCGCGTTTGTGTCATTTATTCGATATGACGTTCGTTAAGGTTTAAGGAGAATATTATTGTGCTGAAGCATTTGATACATAAAGAACTGAAGGCCATACTTTTAAGTCCCAAGTTTTTCACGACCTTTGGGATCTGTTCCCTGCTCCTTCTTATCAGCGTATTCATCGGCATTAAAGAATATCAAACCCAGCTTAAGCAATACGAGACGAGTATTAATCTGGCCAATCAGGAAATTTCCGAAGAAACCAGCTGGTCCAATTTGGAACATAAGGTTCTGCGTAAGCCTGATCCTTTGCAGATTTTTGTCTCCGGATTAAGCAACGATATCGGACGGTGGTCTTTGATTTCTCCGGAAGTCTCCGTCAAATTAAAACACTCCATATATTCTGATGATCCCATCTTTGCCGTTTTTCGTTTTGTTGATTTCGCGTTTATCGTTCAGGTTATTTTGACTCTGTTTGCGATTCTTTTTACATATGATGCCATATGCGGAGAACGCGAACAAGGCATGCTGCGATTGCTCTTTGCCAACGCGGTGAACCGATCACATTATATTGTTGCCAAGATAATCGGAGCCTGGTTGGGATTAGTCATACCACTTTTAATACCGACAATACTATGCCTACTCATTGTTATAATATTCCAGGTTCCGCTCACACCCGAACATTGGACAAGACTTCTGGTGTTTCTGGGACTCTCCGGCCTGTTCTTTACTTTCTTCATCGTTTTTGGAGTCTTTATATCTTCATTGACTCGCCGTTCGAGTATTTCTTTTTTAATTTCTCTCATGCTCTGGGTTTTATTTGTTCTAATTATACCTCGAGCCGGCATCATTACGGCAGGCCAAATAGTGGAAGTGCCTCGCCTGGCGGAAATAGATGGTCAGCGTGATGCTTATGCCAGGGACAAATGGGACGAATTTTATAAAGGCATGGTACAGCGAACTCGCGATCTATACGCCGAAAATGGAGAACGGGATGAAATGGCCGAATGGCGCCATATGGAAGAAGAAGATTCACTGAGGAAAGAGGTGATAAAAGACATCGAAAATCACTACATCCGCCTAATGGATGAACTCAACCGACGCCAAACCATCCGTGAAAAACTGGCTCTCAATTTATCCCGTCTATCTCCGGTCTCGGCTTATCAACTGGCCGCTTCGGATTTGGCGGGAACTGATATTGGCTTGAAAAATAGATATAATGAGTCCATGTCGCGGTATCGAGAATCATTTATTGAATATGTTAATAAAAAACAGAAGGAAAACGGCGGCGGCGTGGCGGGAATAAATATTATGATGTCCAGCGAAACAGGATTAAGCATTCAGGTACCTCAAGCCGACGACGTCCTTGATATCAGCGATATGCCAAAGTATTTTCCGGAAGAAGCCATTTATCGCGGCGGGCTGGAGAATATCGTCATCAATGCCGGAATAATCAGTCTTTACACAATTCTGGCTTTTGCCGGGGCATTTATCCGCATGCTGAAATATGATGTCAGGTAAAATAGTTATGAAAATCTCAGTATGAAACGGGTCATTTGATTGGGAGTTGACTGAACCGAAATACTGCCTTGATGTAAACGCATGATTTGCCGGGATAGGCTAAGGCCAATACCGGAACCTTCCTTCTTTGTCGTAAAGAAAGGAGTGAACAATCGCTCCTTTATATCATCATCAAATCCGGGGCCATTATCCTCCACCGTGATAAGAACGCGCCCGCGATCATTCAATTTGACCTCTATCAGGATTATAGGATTATCCGTCCCCGAAAGCGCTTCAATCGCATTCAATAGCAAATTAATTATGACCTGTTCGATTAATTCATTGTCTGCAAATAATCGCAGATTATCGGGTTCAACGTTTAATTGAATTTCAATCCCTCCATGATCCAACTGACTCCTCATGAATTTAATGATTCCTTCAAGAAAAGATACCACTCTGAAGTTTACAAAATCCGGTTTGGGGATACGGGTCAGATTTCGATAGGCATCAACAAAATGCAATAATCCTCTGCTTCTTTTTTCGATCGTCGCGGCGGCCTGCCGAATATCTTTTCTGATATCGAATGGTAATGCGGCGTTTTCTCCATCGTCCAATTCGGTTTCTTCTATTAATTCATGGACCGTGGAAGCCAATGACGCAATGGGTGTGATTGAATTCATAATCTCATGCGTCAAGACTCTTATGAGTTTCTGCCAGGCCGCCATTTCCTGCTCAGCCAATTCACTTTCAATATTTTGCATTGAGATCAATTTAAGAAGTTTATCGCGCATTCTAAACTCGGTGCAATGAATTGCCAGAGTGATATTCTCCTCACCATCGTCAATCTTTATCAGAGCTTTTTCGCCTGTCCTGGAGTCATTTAAAGCGCGTACCAATTCAGGCGAGAAATCATGCAATTTGTTAATGTTGCTTAAGTGATTTACGCGCAAAAGACTTTTGGCGGCCCTATTGATCAGATCTATACTGCCCTGCGCGTCGAAAGATAATATCCCCAATCCTATATGTTGTACCAAAGTCTGAAGATAGCGATATTGCTGTTCCTTTTCTGAGCGGTCTTCGCGAAATTGAGCTATGACCTCCGAAAAGGCTTTAGCCAGATTGTCATGAGACGGTCCGCGGCCACCGCCAGAAAAAGAACTCGAAAAATCGGAATATTTAATTGATTCCAGAAAGCGGGTTAAATCCCGATTTGTTTTTTCCGCATAATAAATTAATGACACAATTTGACCAACGAGCAAACCGCTGACCATCACAATCACCGCACCGGATTGTGACATGGTCAACAGGAAAATTAATAAGGAGATCGTGGCGGCCAGGAATATGACGCGAACAATTAACTGAATTCGAAATGATTTAAATATCATGCTTTTGCATTCTACGGTATAACGACGCCCGGGTCAATCCCAATTCTCTGGCCGCTTTTGACACATTGCCGCCATGTTTGGATAGAGCCATCTTGATTACCTTTTGCTCAACATTATCCAGATTGTAGCTATCCAATGACAACCCGTTGCGACTTGTCTTTGATCCCGCAATCATAAAATCACCCGGCTTCAGAACCGTGGAATCGCTCATTATAATAGCTCTTTCAATTATATGATCCAATTCGCGGATATTTCCCGGCCAATTGTGATGCTCCAGTTTTTTCAATGCTGTCGAAGAAATTTGAGTAATATCCTTCATGTATTTGCGGCTATAAATTCCCCAAAAGTGGTCGGCCAAAATCGGCAAATCGCCGGTACGCTCTCTCAAGGGAGGCAGCTTGATCTCCACTGTATTGATACGATATAATAAATCCTGCCGGAATTTATTTTCAGCGACCATGTCATAGATTGGAAGATTAGTAGCGCAAATCAGTCGAATGTCAATATCTATGGTCTTATTCGAGCCCACGCGATAAAGGGTCTATTATTCAGAGCTGTCAGAAGCTTTGGCTGAAGAGATAGCGGCAGATTCCCGATCTCATCAAGGAATAGGGTCCCTCCCGAGGCGGTTTCGAACCGGCCAGCCCGATTGTCTCGAGCATCGGTAAAAGCGCCCCTGACATGCCCGAATAATTCGCTTTCGAATAAAGATTCCGGAATCGCTCCCATATCAGCCGAAATAAAAACAACATCGGAACGAGACGACCGGCGATGAATTTCACGGGCGACCAATTCTTTTCCGGTTCCGTTTTCGCCCAGTATTAATACATTGGCATCCGTGGCCGAAACCTTTTCGATGGCGTTAAATACTTCCTGCATCGCCTCCGACTCACCCAATATTCCTTTATACCGAAGGTCGAGCTGTCCCGAAAGCTGTCTTTCTCGATCTTTGAGAGTTTGGATTTCTTCATGCGAGCGATTCAAACGCATACCAGCCGATATCGTTGCCAGCAGTTTTTCATTTTGCCACGGCTTCAAAACAAAATCGGCGGCCCCTGCCTTTATCCCCTGAACGGCCATTTCAACGTCACCATAGGCGGTAATAAGAATAACAACAACCGATGGATCAATCTCCATTATTTTTTCCAGCCAGTAAAAACCCTCTTTTCCACTCGATACATCCTGATTAAAATTCATATCAAGAAGAATTACATTGAAATCATTCTCGCTCATTAGATAAGGGATATTTTGGGGATTAGATTCAATTGTCACAGACGAGACATATTTCTTCAAAAGCAGCATAGCCGCCTGCAAAACATCTTCATCATCATCAACAATTAATATTCGCCCGATCTCTTGCGTCATAAAACTATTCTTCCGTTTCATTTATAATATTCCCATAATTTATACTTTGTTTTAGGAAACTGAAAGTTTAAATCACTTCAAAAAGGCCAAAAAATAAAATAAGTGTACGTTTTTGAACGTATTTAATCTCATAAACGAACACATTGTCATTCTTGCAGTATATTTAAAATATTGTCATTTAATGTCTTAACTTCATTGGCACTATCTTTGCTACACATTTGCCAAATATATTAGCAAATTTAGACCTATCAATTGGTTAAAAACAAAATGAGAAACTGATATGTCAATGGATCGGGAAATAAAAAAGAAGAAAATAACTCCAAAGCGGATATTTTACGGAGTTGGTTCAATAACGCTTTTAGTGATTATAATTTATAGTTACCTGTCGGCCAGCGACGGCGCAACGCTCAGGGTGGAAGCTGAAAAACTAACAATATCCGATGTCATTAAAGGTGAGTTTCTGGAGTATATATCAAGTAGCGCCGAAGTCATACCCCTTAAAACCGTATATCTTGATGCTACTCAGGGCGGGCAAATTACACAAATATTCCTTGAAGAGGGAAGCATTGTCAGGAAGGGTGATAAAATATTACAACTGGATAATACTGATTTGCATCTTGATATTATGTACCGCGAGGCTCAATTATTCGAGCAAATAAATAATTTGAGAAATACCAGATTGGCTATGGAGCAAAACCGTCTTCGACTGAGGGCCGATCTTTTGGACATCGATAGGCAAATTGGGAACACGGAACGACTATATAACCAAAACCGGGATCTCAAAGAAAAGAAACTGATCTCGGATTTTGAATTCAAAAGAGCCAGAGATGAATATAATTACTGGGTACAAAAGCGCGATTTAACATTGGAAACTCAACGCCAGGATTCGATTTTGAGATCAATCCAGGTAAATCAGCTTGAAGAATCAGTCGAGCGCATGCAAAACAATCTGGGGGTCGTCAAACAAAAACTTGAAAACCTAATTTTACGGGCGCCAATTGATGGCCAATTATCGTCACTAGACGCTGAGATAGGTGTCTCAAAACCAACCGGCAGCCGCCTGGGAAAGATTGATGTACTGGACGGTTTTAAGCTCAGGGTTTATATTGACGAGTATTATATCGCTCGAATAAACAGTGGTCAGTCCGGAACGGTAAAAATAATTGATTTGACCCATAGTTTAAGAATCAGCAAAGTATATCCTGAAGTCCGCGATGGACGCTTTCAGATCAACTTGGTATTTGTTGACGGCGAGCCGGACGGTATAAGGCAGGGCCAAAGTTTACAAATACGAATAGCCTTGGGGGATTCTGCTTTGGCGACAATGATCCCCAGCGGCGGTTTTTATCAGACAACCGGGGGGAACTGGATTTTCGTTTTAGATGAATCTCGCGAGTTCGCAATACGTAGAGAAATAAAGATAGGTATGCGAAATCCTCAAATGTATGAGGTTCTTGATGGGCTTTTGCCTGGAGAAAAGGTGATTACTTCTTCTTATACGAATTATGGAAATTTTGATCGCTTGGTATTTAAGGATAGGTAACATAGATATAGAGCTGTCAAACCACAAATTTGACGACATTGGAAATTGGAGAATAAAATGATTCGAACCAACAATTTAATGAAGGTCTATCGAACCGAAGAAATTGAGACAACAGCCCTCAATTCAATTAATATGGAGATCAAAGAAGGCGAATTTGTATCTATCATGGGGCCGTCAGGATGCGGCAAATCAACTCTATTAAATCTGCTGGGATTGCTCGACAATCCATCCGGCGGTGAATACTATTTTCTCGATGAAAAAGTATCACATTATAGCGAGCGTCAACGAGCCAGCCTGAGAAAAAAAAATATCGGATTTGTTTTCCAGAGTTTTAACCTCATTGATGAGTTAACCGTTTTTGAAAATGTGGAACTACCTCTTCTTTACCTCGGAGTTTCTTCCGCAGAACGAAAAATGAGAGTTGAGGAGACTCTGGATCATATGCAAATTATCGCTCGAAAAAAGCATTTTCCTCAACAATTATCAGGCGGGCAGCAACAGCGTGTCGCCGTCGCTCGAGCTTTAGTGGCCAAACCAAAAATGATATTGGCGGATGAGCCAACCGGCAATCTCGATTCCGCGCATGGCGATGAAGTCATGGGACTTTTATCAGAACTCAATTCCAATGGCACAACGATAGTCATGGTGACTCATTCGCCAGCTTATGCCGAGTATGGTAATCGCATAATTCACCTTTTTGACGGGCAGATTGTGACGGAAAATGTTCAGGAAAAATTCCGTGTATAGCTTTGGCTCAAAAGATTCAAACTTTGACAGGAAAGCACAAAGCAACCTATGTTTGTAACATATCGTCTTTTAAGACTTGCTCCCCACATAATAGCTGGAGTATGTCTATTATGGGAGACTATTAGATTGCTGTTTTAATTTTTATCAAAAAAATTGAACGGATATTGCCCCAATATCGATCATCCTTACCGTCATTTTTCAGGCGATAAAAGCAGGCAATCAGAATCCGGTTGAAACTATCAGGGATGAATGATTTCTAAGCAGACTATAATTTGAGAAGACCTCTGATTATTTCATTTAATTCCTGAATTCGGAAAGGCTTGGGAAGACAGACGTCCGCGCCCATCTGAAGCATCGAATCAAGAACGTGAGGAACTCCCGAAATAGCAATAATGCTTGCGCTTTTATTTTTTGCCTGGGTTCTGATAAATCTTAGGATATCGCCCCCGTCCAAATCAGGAAGATTAACGTCAAGAATTATCAAATCAAAAACATTGAATTCCAATAATTTGAGTGCGCCGCCACCCGTCAGGGATGATTTTATTTCGGTCGCTGCGTCTATTACTTCGAGAACTTTTGAAAGAGTTTCAATCACTTCTTTATCATCATCGACAATAAGAATCCGCAGAGGCGTTTGTCTGGTTTTAATCACCTGATCAAGACCACCATTTGGTTCTGGCGCCAAATATTTTATATTTTTATCTTCAGACATCATTCAATTTTAATTTATCGCCCCCAGGAACAGTACCAAAATCTCTGAACAAATTGATCCCTATAATTTTATCGGCAATAATTGAAAGAGCCTTAGACAAATAAATCCGGAGACGTCATCGGAAAAGTGAATCGCTTATTCGCTATTATGGTACCTGTAAGTACTTACCGGTACCCAAAGATAATCGCATATATAATCAGTATAACCAAAGCTATTCCAGTGAAAAGGGCAAAACCCCCAAATACTCTGGCGGCTTTTACCAGCACCGGCGGTAATGGCTGAGTCAGTTTTTTCTTGAATTTGCGCGAGCCCAGGAGTTCCCGATACTCACGCGGCCGCTCCAACCGAAGTTCCTCGACAGTCATCCGTCCGGTAAATATAACCGTATCCATTGGAAATTTATCGGGGCGGAAATGAGTATTAAAGAAGTGAATGGTAAAGATAAATGCCGTCGCCAGAAGAGCCTCATCGGAATGAATTATCGTTGCGACATTTATCATCCAGCCGGGCATAAAATGCGTAAATAGTTCCGGAAACCACAAGATAAGCCCGGTTGAACCGATGATTACAACGCCCCAAAAAACGGCAAAATAATCGAATTTTTCCCAGTATGTCCAGCGCCCATAATCGGGTCTGGGACCTTTACCCAAAAACCATTTAAATGTCGCGATTAAATCCTTGATATCATCTTTGTTGGGAATCATCGAATTGGCGCTAAACAGGACTTCTTTCCATGATTTTCCACTTTTGATTTTTCCGTGGATTACGTCAAAAATGTGAATTCCAAAATAGGAAAAAGTTATAATAGCACATAAACGATGGACGACACTGGTGGCATCAAATCCACCCAGCATATTTGAAAGCCATTGCGCCCAGGCCAAATATGAAAACTTGAGAACCATGCCGGTTATTGCCAAACCGAGAAAACTAACGATAACCATAATGTGTAAAACGCTATGCAGTCTCCTGAATCGACGGTAATGCAATCGACCACGCGCCCGAGCCATCATTTCCTTATGCTCCTTCATCGCCTTGATTGACCGGGGTAGCCACATCAATGTATGAGTTCCGGCCAGCATCAGCGTTCCTACCAGTAGAAATGTCATGAACCAGAAAGTATAAAACAGAATAGGATATTTATCCCGATCGTGATGGGTTGCATGCGTGAGATATCCGGCAAAATTCCGGTGAGAACCGGCGTGACATTTACCGCATGTCGCCACGATATTCTGGCGGGATAATTTAGAATTGATATTGCTCGGCGGGAGAATATCGTGAGAGCCGTGGCAATCGTGGCAACGGGCGGCGCCATTATAGCCAAGACGTGAGACTTTACCGTGGTGGGTATCGAAATATGATTCCGTTACCTCGGCATGACATTTGCCGCACTGGCCGGTAATCTGTTCCATAAATCCATTGGAATCGGTTCGGGATATGCTGTGCGATTGGTGGCATTGACTGCAGTTGGGCAAAGGCAAATCGGTTTTGGTGATACTGGGTGAATGAACGCTATTAACGAATTTTTCAAAAATGCCGTTATGGCATTTGGCGCAGGTCTTGGCCACATTATCATGATGAACGCTCGACCGAGGATCATCCTTGGGCAATTCAAAATGATTGGTATGGCAATCAGTACACATGGCCGTCACGACCAGACCGCTTTCCAAAAGTCCTTTGCCGTGAATGCTCATTGTGTAACTGTCAGCCATAATAGGTTCCCCGCGTTGCTTGCGCCGCATCGCCGCCGCTCCTTTGGCCACATGGCACTCGCCGCATAATTTCGGGACATTGGTGGGGTAAGTAGGAGAATTTGGTTCCTGACGTTTTTTTATGCCATGAATCCCATGGCAATCGACGCATATGGGAGCGGCCTGATCGCCCCGCGCGGCAAGGGTTCCATGAATGCTCATATTATAATTATCAACCGCTTCGGTATGACAGATAGAACAATCAACCCTCGTGATGACGGTCTCGCAGGAACGCTTCAAACTCGGACTAACCCCGGTATGGCACTGTGCGCAGGTAATTGAGCGATGGGTGGAGCCATGCACTTCATCAGAATCCACAAATAAAGAAAAGTCTTCACCGTCGCGAATAATCTTGAGGTTCGGATTTGAGTGGCATCCCATACACTCCTCGCTTGAAACCTCTCCGTAGAAAACCTTTCTGATCTCATGAGGTTGATGGCAATCAACACATACGGGAACTTTATTGGGCTCTTTTTCCCACAACTCACCTTGAATGAATTTTTTGTGTACCAGCTTGATTCGGCCGTGACATTGCATACACGTATTTGCAATATTGTCGCGATGAATGGAGGAACGCGAATCGGTATGGGGCAGAACGTTATGAGCCGTATGGCAGTTGGAACAAACCGCCGTAACGGTTAATCCCTGCTGCAAAAGGCCTATGCCGTGAATCGACAAGGAATAATGTGACAGGATGCTGTCCTGTGGTATATCATAGGTTTGCGTAACCTTTGAGCCTTCCTTATGGCATCGCCCGCACATAAAGGGAATATTAAATTTATCCACCTGGGAACCGGGTTCATCCTTGGGAATAACATAGTGAGCGCTGTGGCAGTCCTGGCACTTCGGCGCAAATTCCCGTCCCGCCATAGCCATTTGGCCATGAAGGCTGCCGTTATATATCTCAGCTATATCATCGTGGCAATCGCCGCAATTGACCTTTTTTAGATTCTCAGCATGGGGAAAGTCATCAAAACCATCAAGATCGGTATGGCACCCGATACACTCCAGATCAGCATGTATTGAACTATTAAATCTGGCGGCATCTATAAAGAGTGAAACTTCACTCGCATCACGAACTTTGGTCAAATCGGGATCTTCGTGGCACATTAAACAATCGTCAATTGATTGAGCCTTGACGTTGTTTTGAACCAGGCCTGAAATTAACAGAAGGGTTAGTAATACGATTACGCTTCGTCTGGACCCAAATGGAAAGAATCTAACCGTTGATTCTTTTATCATTTTAATGAGATCCCTTACTCCCCAATATCTTTATCTGCCGCATGTTCATGGCGATAGACATCCTCGGGCATCTTCCCCGTAAACCATGCCGGGTTCATGGGATATACGCCCGGACTGAAAATGGTTGAGTACATATGCCATACAATAATTGCGAGCATTGCCAGCCAAGCTTCATAATAATGTACAACAAGCAATATATCAAGCAGTCCTTTGGGAAACAGTTGCATGGCAAAATTATCAAACCAAAGGAAAAGCCCGCTAACGATCATCACAAATGTTCCCCAAACCAGAGCCCAGTATTCGGCCTTCTCCATATAGCTAAAGCGACCATAAGCCGGCTTGTGCTTCTTAATGCCGAGATTATAAAATACCATTGCGAACCCTTCTCGGACATCATTCATCCTTGGCCAAATATCCCGCAGGAACTGTCTGCCGCGAGGAGTTGTCAAATATATAAGGTGCCAAATCACGGTAATGACAAAAATAACCGCGGACGTCCGGTGAATGATGCCGCGCAGAGGAAAACCACCTTCCCAGCCAAAAAGCCACTCAACCCAGAACGATTCGGAGTATCGTAAAGCAAAGCCCGTAATCACCAGAACAATAAAACTCATCATCAAAAACGTATGTTGCCAAACTTCATTAAAACTCATTCGTCTGATCTGCTTTCTTTGAAGCATGAGATAAATCTGCTTGCGTAAATCAATTGCCCAATGGATAAGCATAATTCCAATTGTCACAATAATAAGGATTACATAAATATCCGCGATTAAACTGGCTAAAGGTGTCCGGGATTCACCGGGAGTGGAATGAATTGGAGTTGAGGCCATTTCTACTGAAATCCCGGGATGACAATTGCCACAAGTCTCCTGTAAATTTGCCGAATAAATCGATGAGGTAGAATCTGTATGAGGCAGGATCCGATGCGCCCCATGACAAGACGCGCAATTGGCAACGGTCAAATCGCCCGCTTTACTCTTAAGACCATGATAACTATCGTACCAAGTGCGTAATCGCCCGGCCGGAATGTCATATTTCTCGTTAATGAAAGCCGACTCGTGGCAAGGCGAACAGGTTGCTTCAGCTAAACGGGATGAACTCACATTCGAAGCCTGGTCCTGGGGATCAATGATTCCATGTTCGCCATGACAATTAGTACATACGGGTGAATCCGTCTCACCGCGGGCCGCAAGTTGGCCATGAATGCCTTCCCAATAATCATATTCGACACTTCGGTGGCATTGGCCACAGGTTTTGGGAATGTTAAAATGATTGATAGGCGATTCTTGGTTTCCCGGCGATAATATCCGATGCGACGATCCCCCGGCTGAATGGCAGTCATTACAGGTGGCCGCCAGATATACGCCACGCGAGGTTGCCTTTCCGTGCACGCTGTTCTTGTACCTTGCAATCGCTTTTCCGGCGACCAGGTCATGTTTTTTTACAAGATCCAGATTTTCATGACATCGCCCGCACGTTTCCGGAAGATGAAGGGGATTGGTTCGAGATTCTTTTTCAATTGAGGGTAGGATATCATGATTGCCGTGACAGTCTTTGCATTCGGGTATATCATGCTCACCTTCATGTTTTTGGCGCCCATGCCACTTGTAAAGCTCAGCTTCCTCGGCATGGCACTCGCCGCAATTTACCTCTTCAAGATTTTCATCATGGGGAAAATCATCCAACCCATCCAAATCAGTGTGACAACCGACACACTCCAAATCGGCATGAATCGAATTTGTGAATTTCTTCACATTGACATATAAAGAGATGTTTTCTCCACCAATATCTTTTGTCAAATTAGGATCTTCATGGCAAGCCATGCAATCATCAACGGATTGAGCAAACCCTGACGCACCGGAGAAAACAATCAGTAAAAAAGTCGTCAAATAGACGAGAGATATTAACGCTCCCTCTTCTTGATGCCTGCAGACTTTTTCAATAAAATTCCAGATTTTCATAATGACATATTGGCCTTATCTACCCAAATAACCAAGACCATTCTCCCAGATAATTGATGCTTTCCACAATTACAATCCTATATATAAGGATTTATTATCATCCCTCAAATCATATTCATTCACGAAAAAAGGGCAAATCTAATCCTGATTTCAACATGCAAAATACATTGAAATTCTAAAAAATCAAGACATAATTGGGTTTGATAAGTCAAATATCGGCAATTTATAGAAAATGACTATCTGGCGGCAACCCAAGAGGGTGTCATAGACATCTGATTAGGAAATATACCGCTGATTTACTTACTCATTGGTTGTTTCTTAAATTATTCATAATAGTCAAAATAATTTTTTAGAGTATTTTGCCAAAGTTTCAGTTGCCCGAGGTATTCGTTGTACTCTTCATCTGATGCAATATAACATTTATCCACCTTATAACATTCTTTTGTACCGCTTAATTTCACCAAGACATTTACCGTATTGTTGTCTTCTCCCAGTCGGTATTTTCCACCCAACATCGTTTTTTGCCAGAGTTTCCGACTTATGGGATTATCCCATTTTTTATTACCCATCGGAAGGGCAAATTCAGCAGTCTGAACCAGATCGACAAATGCGGCAAGAGCTTCCGGATTTTCAATATATCGAGGCAAATAGTCATATGCCTTCAAATCACTGTAATTAAATCTTATATAATAAGGTAAGGCCGGACATGCAAAAGTCGATTGCCTGCAAATAACCGAAAAATAGTTATATGCCAAATCGACTTTAACTTTCGGAACATTGGCAATACTCGATTCTTTGGAGGGCAGATTACTAAAAAGGAGTTGAAGCACCGGTACAATTTCGTCCAAAATATTCAATTGCGATGTTTCCCATTGGGCCTCGCCTTGCCATATAACATCGCCTTTGGCATTTAATGCTTCGATTGATAATGTGTGAGTACAAACTGATACATCTTCAACAATTTGTTTTTTCTTTGATGAAGACATACCAATTCCGATTAATCGCGATAGCATGATACCATATCCAGACGATAACTGCGATGACGAATTTATTGACAAGTTAGAGCTATAATCCGACATTTCAACCCGCGATTTAGTTATTTGTTCGGTCTTATATTTAACTGCAATGGAGTACTCATAATTTTCACTGGTAATATTAAATCCACGCCTTCTCAATAAATATTCGGATTTTTCATAAATATCCTTTTTCAATAATTTCTCATCCCCAATTAAAGGCGATGTCATTCCATCAACATTTATTTTTATATTTGCCAAAGGACTTATTTCGGTCCCCGCATTTAGTCTACGCATCCATGGTTTCCAAACCTTTACTCGCGGGATTTGAGTACATCCTGTAAAAAGTAGACCAATAATAATGCATGCCATAATTTTATATTTGATTCTCATTCTGATAATCCTCCAGATTTTTATCTATTTTTTGGGGATTCCCCCCAGCAAGATTTATAAAATAATAATAAATAAATATATTGTCAAGTCAATCACATTTCATATACCAACGTTAGACCATTAATGCCTCTCCCCTATCTACCGATAATATAATGAAGTACCCTTATTGGGGTTGACAGGAGAAGTATGTCTATTTTATGCCAACAAAATGGATATTCGCTGATAGAACTGGTTGTAGTTATTGTCATTATCGGGATTTTGACTGCAGTTGCTGTAAATACCCTTGACGGCGTTGAAGATATATCTCGCTTTGAGGAGACTCGGGCTGAAATGGAACTTCTCGCCTTTGCCATTGCCGGAAATCCTGAATTGGTTTCCGGAGGCGTCAGGATAGATTATGGCTATCTCGGCGACATCGGCGCCTTGCCTCCAAACTGGGACGCACTGGTATCCAACCCCGGATATTCTACCTGGAATGGTCCTTATATTACTGACGAATTTTCAACCGGAGTTAGCAATACTTATTTCAAACTTGATGCCTGGGGAATGACATATTCCTCTCCGAATAACATTCAATTCGCTTCAACCGGCAGTGCTCAGACCATTACCCGACAATTGGCGAATTCTAATGGAGATATACTTTATAATCGGACATACCTGACTCTGACCGATTATGATTTAACTCCGCCGGGATCCGATAATGTCGATTCGGCCAAAATGCTTCTCACCTTCCCTGACGGAGTTGGCGGTCTTGTTACGAAAAGCAAAAATCCTACGGCAAACGGGCTTGTTGTTTTCGATTCGGTGCCGATCGGCATTCACCAATTGAGAACCATAATAATTCCCAATAACGATACACTGATTAGAATGGTCAATATCAATCCGGGACAGGATTATTATGCCGATATTCAGTATTATGATGATATTTGGGGCGGCGGGGGAAGCGGCGGAACCGATACTCTCCGGCCCGATGGAGCGGGCTCTCTGACAAATCTCACGAATTCAGGTTGCTCAAGTAATTATCAGTGTGTTGATGAGGTTAGCTCCGACGATGACGCTACAATTGTAATC
>JBDREQ010000040.1:0-57401 GCA_043819555.1 Candidatus Zixiibacteriota bacterium
CCGCCATCCCTGAGGCAAAAGCCAGTCCATAATTGGCCCCTTCAATACCTGCCAGGGCGCGCTGATAGGCAGTCCGGGTGGGATTATCGGTCCGTGAATATTCGTATCCTTTGTGATGTCCGGGAAATTCCTGGCTATACGTCGATGTTTGGTAGATCGGAACCGTGACCGCTCCTGTTTGAGGATCTGGTTCTGAACCAAGGTGAACGGCTCTTGTAGCAATCGCGAGTTTTCTCAGTTTTTCTTCATTCATTTTGTTACCTGTGGTTGAAATAGGAAAACAATATACGAAATTACCGCGAAAAATGATAAAAAAAAGCCTGATTACTCATAGTTGTAATCAGGCTATTTTCTACAAGTTAAAAACCTAAACCAGTTTAACAGATTTTTCTATTTAATTCCCAAAGCAATTAGCAAACCGGGACAACGGCGCAGCAAATCCTTGCGAATTTTCTGGCGAGCTCGATGCAGGTACCAGCGGACCGTAGCTTCCGGCATATCCATAATATTGGCCACATCATCAATCTGACAGCCTTCGATATCGCGAAGTATAAAGGCCGATTTTTGTTTGCCGTTTAACCGGCCGGCGGCGTTATTAAGTTCCTCCCGCAATTGATTGTTCCGGTAATTGTTTTCCGGATTATCGCGATTGTTTTCAGCCGTGTCACAAACATTGTCCAAAGGCTCATGCCGATGGCGCCGATGTTTTCGCATGTAATCGATTGACGCGTTGACAGTTATCCGATATAACCAGGTATAAAATCGCTTATTTTCATCGTAGCGCCATAGATTCTGTGATGTTTTGACGAAGACATTTTGTGTAATATCAGCGGCCTCATCATAATCGCCAACCATCTTATAGGCCAAAGCCCCGACTTGGTTGCGATAACGGCTGACTAATTCACTGAAGGCTCTTTCATCCCCTCGCCTGATTCGATAAATAATGGCTTTTACCTCAAGCTCATCCTTGTCTTCCGCTATATTCTTTGATTCCGGGTTATTGGGAACCGCAGTTACTTTTTGATTGGGCACGTCTCTTCCCTTCATTAATCAGCAAATAAATAACTTCGTGGACTGCAATAGTTCATATTACCTTAAACGTAGATTTCATGTATTTGTTCCAAATCTTCGATTTTTACAGCAGTTAATGCGATAATCCAAAAATACACACTACAGGACGATTCAGGTAAATCGTATTTCAATACAACGTAAAGATTGAAGGACACTCATAAAAACATTCAAATGAGTGGATTCCACGCCTCCCATTTGATAGTTTTATTACATACACCCATCATAATATATATTTCCATAAACACATATCAATTAATTACTTACAATTACATTACGGCATTTAGTAAATTAATTATTTAATGGAAGTTTTGGGACAAAAAGAGCCCCGAATTACTTGGGGCAGCATGATTTTTCGCTAATTAGATCGCTTATTTATTGATAATAAATTTATACGGATTGATATGTTTCCCGTTTTTAATTACCTCGTAATGCAAATGCGGTCCGGTTGTATATCCGGTGCTACCCATTAAGCCGATTATTTCTCCTCGTTTGACCCGTTGTCCGACTTTGACCTTATAGTCACTCATATGCCCATAACGAGTTTTAAACCCATAGCCATGATCGATTGAGATCATCTTTCCCAAGCCGCCGTTTATTCTTACCGCCGAAATTTTGCCGTTGGCAGTGGCGTAAATCGGTGTTCCATTGCCATTTGAAATATCAAGGCCGGGATGAAATTCTTTTAGTCCGGTAAAGGGATCGTTGCGAGTGCCATAACCGCTCGAGAAGTGGCCGCGGGTAGGCATAATGGAGGGAGTATGGTTCAGTAAATCACGCTTATTATCAAGGATTTCATAGACTTCCCGATATCGTTCCCGTTCGAATTTGGCCAGGCGCAAAAGTTCATCGACATCGGCGCTAACTTTCAGGGCTTCGGCAGTGGCCTCGGTGAAGTTATTTAAGGCGGGATCTTCGGGTCCCCCGACACCCAGCATTCGAGCTTCTTCGTCAATTGCAGGTAATCCGAAAATGGTTCTAATGGCTTCTTCTTTATTGACTAATTCGGCGTAATTCCCCCGCAGTTCATTGATTGATTCTTCCACGGCAGCGTATTGTTCGGAAAGCATCTGATTCTCCCCGAGGAGTTTATTGAGGCGGGCACGGTCCACTCTCTGGCTGAAATAATCGGCCAATAAGAACACATTAATCACGAGAAAGCAAATACCGAAGAGGGCAACCGCCCACAAAAGCTTTACCGGGATTGAATGTGAAGACATGTTGCCGCCTTGGCGGGGAATGATCATTACGGTAATTTTATCTTTTAGCATGCCTCAATCTGCCAAGGATTTACTCCTCGGCTCCCAAAAAAATTCGCCCCATTATATAAGCCGGGGGAACGCCTGTCAAGTCAAAAAGCTCTACTTATTAGTTTAATATATCGGCAAAAGGGTTGCCTGATTTTACTTGATGACCATAAACTCTTTTCGAAGGATTTTTTCAATGACTTTTATGAATTTTTCCGGGTGCAGATTCTGTAAACTGTAAAGATGCCAACAGATTTTTCTAGGCTTTTTGTAACTCTCCTTCTTTCTTGGTGCCATAATAACCTGCCTTGTTGGGCGTTATTGGAGGTAGACACAGGTTTCTACCCGAAATAATCGCGACTCAATTGCCGTAAGCTTGATAACGATTAAGCAATTGTCATGCCTTTTCATCAATAAACAGTTTAACATTAGCGAGCCATTCTATCATATTGAATTGCAATATCTTAGAGATTAAGCAAAATGCTCAATAATTGAACAGTATGCAGTATGTTTGCAGATATTGTGGTCAATTTCCTATATTGAGTAGGTATTGAGCAGTTATTGAAATAGGGTTCATTTTGGTAAAAACATTTAGATTGGGGCGGCTTCGAATTAGGATTGAAGCCGCCCGAATAATAGCGCTATTAAATAACAAGGAATTCAGGGGAGCGTGGAATTTCTACGGCCGCTTTAATACTTTCCCAGCGGTTTTGTCTGGTGGCAATTATCGATTGGACTACGCGTTCGAAACCGATGCCGCACCCTGATGATTGACCCTCCGATTGTTTGAGGACCTCGAAATACCATTTGAACTGCGCTGGATCGACTCCGCGGTCGACAAGATGATCATACATATAAGATTCTTCAAATTGCTTTTTGCAGATTTCACTGTTTCCTTCGCGGACGGCTCCCCCGACAGATTCACCGGCGTGGGGCAGAAGCAGGTCGCAACATAGCGTCTCGGCGCCATTTCTTTTCATTGAGAAAAATTTTATGACTCCGCCTTTTTTGGGTTTGGGTTCGGCCGGATAATGGGTGACGAAGGTTGGCATCCCGGACAGGATTTGACATAGTTGTTCCTCTTCTTCGCTGCCGAAGTCATCTCCGAATTGTAATTGGTGTCCTTTCGCCTGGAGCAGGTCAACAGCTTTTTCATACTTAATGCGGTTGAAAGGCTGGTCGATATATTTTTTCAGAGTATTATTGCGGTAAATTTTGTGTCCCTCATTATACAATACTTTTATCAATGACTCAATATTATCCATTAGGCCATCGAGCTTGAAATCGCGGCCCTCGAATTCTATTAATGAAAATTCGCATAAATGACGCCCAGTAACTTTACGTTCCTGCCGAAACGATGGTCCAATCGTGTACACGCGATTATGAGCGACGGTAAAAGCTTCCAAATAAAGCTGACCGGTTTGGCGGAGAAACATTTCCACTTCATCTCCGGCTTCGTCATACATCGCCACCGACATGGCATTGGGGAACCATTCACAGGAACCGGTGGCGCCGGTGATATGCGGGACCTGAACCTCCATGAAATTGTTTTCCGCAAACCAATCGCGGGCAGTTTTTAAGAGCATTGATCTTAATTTGCTGGTGACAGCAAAATCACCGTGACATACTTCCAGATGACGCATCAAAAGACCTCCTGGGTTTTGAGTATAAAAAAAGGCCACTCAATAAAATTGAGTGGCCGATAAAGCCAATAAATAGCGGGAATACCGCTCCCGCACCGGGATGATTAACATACATTATGCTGATCTCCCCGGGCGATTAATAGTTTTCCCGGACGCACTTGCAGCGCGATTTTGAATTTTGTTATGAACATGTCTCTAAAAAGGAGATTTAATATATCCGCAATGGTTTAGTCAAGTTTTAATTTTTCGGAATGCAGAAAATTAATAGATGATAATGTCTACTTTTCGATTTTATCGAGATATTCTTTTAGCTGGACCGCGAAAATCTCAAATTCAGCCCCTTTGCTGAACAGTTTATAACCCATTTGTTCATTGACGACGGTGATTGGCTTATTAACCGCTCTCATATCGGCGACCATATAAACGTTGGCGGGGAACGCCTGTCCAACCTTTTGGTACAAAGCAGCTTTAAGCCATTTCGACAATCCTCGGCCGCGATAATTGGCGGTTACGCCAGTCATAGCCTGATACGCTTCGCGCGGGTCTGCCATATTAATCAAGACATTGGACATGCCTTTGACGCGGTCATTATGCAGCAACAAACCTGTGATTAATCTGGAGTTATTATCTTCCCGCCATTTTTCCTGGCGCCTTATTTCTTCTGGCGCGACGTGATATTTTTTGGCATTCTCATTTTCTTTGGGCATATCTTCTATATAGCGAGCGAATAAGCCGGCGTATTGATTAAGGTATATATCCGGAATAGCCGAATATATGCTTAATTTTATATCTGGATTTTGGGCCGGGATTTCGGTCAGCCATTTATTGATTATCTCGGCATTAGCGGATTCGCGATACAGCCGGTATCGTTCCAGCCGATTTAAGTGGGCGCTCTTCCACCTCTGAGGCAGGCCCATCAGCCGCTCGTTTTCGGTCATAATATTGGCCGAGGGGCATTCGAATTTCTGAAGATATTCAAATATCGTTTCGGCCATTAATAATGCGACTCCGTCCGGAACATTCTGATACCGGGTGTCATATCTCAGGGCGCCATTTTGCAGAGGAGTGCGAGCGTTGAATATCATCATTTGAATCCACGCGACAGGAGTATTATCTTTGAAAACCACAAAGCGATCATACCCGTTTTCAGGCTGTTGATATGACTGCATTCGTTTCTTGAGATCTTCCCATGACATTTCCGGGAAGGTGGAATCGAATCGTTCATGAATTTCAGACATCAGTTTATGATAAGATTTCCATTGGTCATCGGTAAAATTGTCATCCATCACAGACATTGTCGTAAACATACTACTCCCCAGAATTATCAAAAATATATCTCAGGATCTTATCGCTTTAAAGGCGCTCGACGACGCCGGCGATGATATCGCGCAATTTCGGTTCGGCCTTATTGGCCGTATCAATGATGCGTTCCAGAGAACACGGCCCCAATGTATCGGGCAAACCCATATCGGTTATTATTGACATCCCCAGCACTTTAGTCCCTTGATGGCGGGCAACAAGTACTTCCGGAACCGTTGACATTCCTACCACGTCGGCGCCAATGATTCTCAGAAAACGGTATTCGGCGGCGGTTTCCAGATTCGGTCCAGCCACGGAAACATAGACACCTTTTTTGAGGGGAATTTTCAAATCAAGAGCGACTTCTTCGGCAGTTTTCACCAAATCCATATCATAACAGTTATACATATCGGGAAAACGGACGCCCAGGCGATCATCATTATAACCGATTAGAGGATTATACCCCAAAAGGTTTATATGATCAGTGATTACCATTACATCGCCCGCCTTGAACAAGGGATTCATCCCTCCGCAGGCATTGGAAACAATCAGAGTTTCGATTCCCAGTTCCTTAAGGACGCGTACCGGGAAGGTAATCTGCTTCATGTCGTAGCCTTCATAGTAATGAAACCTGCCCTGCATGGCCGCCACCGGTTTGCCCTTAAGGGTACCCAGAAGAAGTCTTCCTTTATGAGATTCCACGGTTGAGACCGGGAAATTGGGGATATTCTCATATTCAATTTTTGATTTAATTTCGATGCCATCAGCGAGGGAACCGAGTCCGGTGCCAAGAATGATACCAATTTTTGGTTTTATATCCGTTTGAGTTTTGATGTAGTCGGCTGATTCTATAATCTTATCATACATATTGTCCATTGTCTATCCTTTATTCACATTATGTGCGGAATCATCAAGGCTCTCGATTTGCTCCATAGCATTATCGTCCGTTTGTTCATTATATTGTTCCGGATTTATCTGCATATCCTCGGCGGTGTATTGCTGTGCCTGGGCATTTCCCTCGCCGGATTTATGCTCGTTTTGATCGGCGTGGCTGTTACCTTTATCATCCTCGGCCAGCAGTTGTTCAATTGAAGTCAGTTGCGATGTAATGAGTGATTTCAGTTGGGTCAGATAATTGCTGCGGATGAACCTGATTTTGTTTATATCGGCGACCAGTTTTCCCATCTGGCGGTGCATATCGGCGATTACTTCTGATTTTTTATGCTCAGCTTCTCGGACAATAAGGTTCGCTTCCTTTTTGCCCTGTTCAATGGTCGACTCAGCATCTTTTTGCGCCGTCGTCATGGTTAAATCCGCGTTTTTCCGGGCATCTACGACGACCTCTTTGAGAGTATCTTCAAGGTTAATTAAATGCTTTAACCGCTCGTTGATGTGATTGTTTTCTTCAGTTAGTTTCAGAATCTCGGCGCGGGCTTCTTCCAGTGCGGTCGCCGCCAAATCCCTGAAAACTTCCACATCATCGGGATTATAACCGCGGAATTTAATCTCGAACTGCTGTTGACGCAGATCATTGGGGGTGGTTTCCATAATAACACTCTATTTTAAAATGTTAGCTTGCTCTCTCGCCAAAAATAGCGGAACCGACACGGACCATGTTGGAGCCGCAATGTATTGCCAACTCATAGTCTGATGACATACCCATTGATAATGTATCAATATGCGAACCAATTTTAGTTTTCATCATCTCGTATAGTTTATGCGTTATTTCAAACGCTTTTTGAATCTCACTGGCATCGTTTGTCCAGGGACCTATCGTCATCAAACCTTTCATATTTATACCCGGCAGCGGCTCAATTCGTTCGGCCGCATCAATTAAATCATCTGGGCTGAAACCGTACTTGGTTTCCTCGCCCGAGGAATTTATCTCCAGAAGGCAGTCAATTTTCTTATTCACTTTGACAGCCGCCTGAGAGATCTTATCAGCCAGATGCAACGAGTCGATTGATTGGATCATGTCGAAATATAGTACTGCTTGAGCCGCCTTGTTGGTTTGAAGATGTCCAATCAAATGCCATGATGCGATATCACCCAATTCTATCACTTTTTCGGAGCCTTCCTGAACGCGACTTTCCCCCAAAATCTTTGCGCCTGCCGCGACGGCGCTTTTCACGATCTCGATCGGAAAAGTCTTACTAACAGTCACGAGTGTGATCTCCGTCGGCTGACGATTTGTCTGCCCGGCGGCTTCGGCGATGCGCTGATTTACTTCCAGCAAATTCCGGGCGATCCGTTCCACTTCTTCTATTTTCACAACATTGATATATAAGCAACCGGCGTCAATATAGGCAATATAAAAACGGGCGGAACGTAAATACGACCGCCCGCTTTGCTCGCGACACTGCTTATTTCTACTGACCGCTCAGCCAGCTTAGTTCCCGGCTCAAACCGGCAAAATCTGTCACCGGAAGACGACAGACTCTATCACGGCAAAAGAAATATGTCAGTTCGTCAACCTCTTGCCTTCCCTGCAAAAGGGATAAATTCGATTTTTCTCCATTAGTATTTCCGATTACTATTTTGTTGGGGAGGAAGCGGGAGAATATCTCCCGATTGAAGCGAGTCATTTTTTTGGCGTTATCGCCTGAAATCACTATTTCGATTGGTTCTGATAATGCAAAATATCCGGCCATCAACAGCGTGGCTGTCGCTTGAGGTGATTGCGCAGCCAAACCTGAAAGAGCCGTCAATGATTCATCTCGAATATGAAAGAGAGATACATCGCCGGTAATAGCTGCGAGGTACTGGAGATTTCGAATCATGACAAAGGCTGGCGAGGGCGTAGCGCCATCTGATATATCTCGAGGTCTGAAGATTAAATCAGAGTTATCCGCGGCGGAGGAAAAAAATTGACCAGAATCATAAAACAAATCAATGGCACGATCGGTTAATTGCCGGCAAATCCCCAGATAATTTTCATCAAATGATGCCTGATACAAATCGAGCAATCCGGCAATGAAATAGGCGTAATCTTCCAATAATTCCACATGTAGTATTTTCCCATAGCGATAACTATGGTAAAGCTTACCGTCATCGTGCAATTTTCCCAAAATAAAATCTGCTGCTTTTTTGGCGGATGTCAGATAACCGATTTCCCCTGTTACTTGATGGGCCCGCGAAAAGGCGGAGATAGCCAGGCCGTTCCAGGAAACCAATATTTTGTCATCAATAGCCGGGGCAACACGATTGGAACGGGAATCAAACAAAGTTAGATTTACCTTTTCAATTATTTTACGAAATTCTTCCGGGCTTAGATTTAATTCATCAATCACGGCCTGCGAATGGCGGCCTAAATGCAGAATATTGAGATCATGCTCAAAATTACCAGCTTCGGTCACTCCGTAATAACGACATATCCAATCGGAGTCATCTCCCATTATCTGGTATATCTCTGACTTTTTCCAGACATAAAATTTGCCTTCCTCTCCGTCGCTGTCGGCATCCATAGTCGAATAAAACCCACCGCCGGAATCGGTCATTTCCCGCGTTAGAAAATCAAGAGTTCCGGTAACGATGTCGAGATATTCCTCCTCGCCGGTTAGCTGATAGGCTTCGAGATATGAATTGACCAAGAGGGCATTATCATATAGCATTTTTTCAAAATGAGGGATTAACCATTTTTCATCGACTGAGTAGCGATGGAAACCGCCGCCAAGATGATCATAGATTCCGCCTTCAGACATCTTGTTCAAGGTCAAATAACCGGCCCGGGAGTATTCGTCATTTTTTGTCAGCAGAGAGGCTCGAAATAAAAACTCAATGGCCTGGCTTTGTGGAAATTTCGGCCTCGACCCAAATCCTCCGTTTCGAAAATCAACATTTCGGAGGATTTCATCCGCACCTGATATTAACACTTCACGACTGATTGGCCTTGGTGAAATACTCTGAACCGCCGATTGAGATAAACGGCTGGTAATCATATCGGCGGTTCTAAGAATGTCGTCATTTCGGCTTTCATAAGCAGCGGCAATTTCTGTAAGGATATCTTTAAATCCCGGACGGCCATAATTTGATGTTGGAGGGAAATAGGTACCGGCATAGAAAGGTTTTTTTTCGGGAGTCATAAAGATTGACATCGGCCATCCTCCACTGCCGGTCATAGAGGTCAAGGCCGACATATAAACTTGATCGATATCGGGGCGTTCTTCTCGATCGACTTTTATTGATACAAAAAACTTATTCAGGATTTGAGCGATTTCGTCATTTTCAAACGATTCGTGTTCCATAACATGACACCAATGGCAGGCATTATAGCCAATCGATAAAAATATCGGCTTATTTTCAACGCGGGCTTTTTCAAATGCTTCATCGCTCCACTCAAACCAATCGACCGGATTATCGGCGTGAGCCTGCAAATATGGCGAGGCGGCGTTGGCTAATCTATTTTTTGTCTTAGTGTGCATAGCTTCTTCTCCAATCCTGGAACATCCCAATATCATTGCCAAACATAGGGTTAATATTGTGAGTACGGCCATATCGTGGACCATTTCTATCTCCTAACTCTACAATAAACATAACCACGAATAATCCATTATTGTTTCACGAATATGGAACCTGGGTGGATGTTTCGTTTAGAATAAAAAAGGGCTTGCCGATACCTAAAATGGCTATTACTTTATGCGACTATCATTAGCGGAGGATATTTTAGATGAAACGGTGTACAATGACTGCTTTCCTGCTACTGGGCTTAATTATTCTGTCTTCTCAATCGATTTGGGCTCTTGGTGCAGAAATGGAAAAATCGATATTGGAAGCCCGCTGGCCGAAAATATATAAAATGCTGAAGGATGATTCGGCGTCTGTAGCCGATCCTATCTCTCGCCTTTTAATGGGGCACGCTTGCCTGGCCACTCAGAAAAACTATGGCGCAACCAGTATGTTCAAAAGCGTAACTGATCCCAATGAGATAGTAATCTGGGCTCAATTTACAGAGTCATTCTACGGACAACATCCCGAAAACGCCGTTGCCGCTTATTTATTTGCAGACGCTAAATTGCGCTCCGGAAAAATCGAGGAAGCTCTGGCCGGTTTTGATCAATCGATATTCAAAGACGATCTGTTTTTACTTCCCTATTATCAAAAGGCATTCATCTATAATTTGATTTTGAATGACTATCAAAAAGCAGAAGTCGAATTTCGCAATGTATTGAGAATCAATCCGCGCTTTGCTCGCGCCTATCTGGAATTGGCCGGTATTTATACCGATAAGGATGATCATGTTAAGGCAATTGAGCTTTTGAGCAAGGCAATAGATTCTGATAAGGAGTACTCTTTTGCCTTTTACAATCGAGCTAATGCTTATATGCATCTAAAAGAATACGACAAGGCTTTATCCGATTATGACCAGGCCATTATGTTGCGGCCCCTCTGGCCGGAAGCGCATTACAATCGGGGAAATCTTTTTCTGTTCGGAAAAGATAATCTTCTAAACGCGATTTCAGATTATGATAAAGCTCTTCGTATGAATCCCGAATACACTGATGCTTATTTGAACCGCGGTATAGCCCGCGACAGGAGGGGAATGTCCCAGCAGGCTATAGCTGATTTCAATCGCGTCATAAAAATGAATCCGGATTTCGCCGAGGGATACAGTAATCGAGGCAATGCTCATTTGAATATGAATTTGATTGATAAGGCTATGGAAGATTATAATAAGTCCCTGGAACTCAATCCCCAACTTGCGGAAGCTTATGAAAATCGTGGTTTTCTGTATATGGTCAAATTAAATGAACCGGAGAAAGCCTGCGCTGACTGGAAAAAAGCGTGTGAATTGGGCCGCTGCAATAATTACAATATTGCCCGTAATGACGGCGCCTGTAACTAACCTTTCTGGATTGAAAAAATCCATTTGGTTTTATCGATTTTATAAATTCGCTTGCTCCCGTCCCATTTTATTTCTAATATATAGCATTAATCTTTAATCGTACTGGGAGGTATATTTTCATGGCCGATCTAAAAGGGACCAGAACCGAAAAAAATCTATTGGGTTCATTTGCCGGGGAATCGCAGGCGCGAAATCGATATACGTTCTTTACCAGCAAGGCTCGCAAAGAAGGGTATATACAGGTTGCCGATATATTTGAAGAAACCGCCAATCAGGAAAAAGAACACGCCAAGCGTTTTTTCGGATTTTTGAAGGGCGGGGATGTAGAAATCACCGCGACTTTTCCGGCCGGAGTGGTCGGCTCGACAGCCGAAAATTTAAAAGCCGCGGCCGCGGGAGAGCACGAGGAATGGACGGAACTTTATCCTGAATTCGCGAGGATCGCGCGTGAGGAAGGATTCAATGCAATTGCCAAAACCTGGGATGCCATATGCGTCGCGGAAAAACAACACGAGAATCGCTATCTGGGATTGCTAAAAAACATTGAAAATGGAAGTGTCTTCAAAAAACCAAAGAAGGTTGTCTGGCGTTGCAGAAATTGCGGATATCTTCACGAAGGCGAAGAGGCGCCCGATGTCTGTCCGGCCTGTGCTCACAAAAAAGATCTTTTTGAAGTTCTGGCCGAAAACTGGTAAGTTTCAGTATAAAACTTAAGGACGGCTTATGAATATAGATGCCCTGCTCACGTTGAGTTATGGGGTTTATATCGTCAGTTCTCGATTGGGCGATAAACTCAACGGCCAAATATCCAATACTGCCATGCAGGTATCCAGTTCACCGCCTTTGTTGACGGTCGCTATCAATAAAAGCGCCTTGACCTATGAGTGTATTGCGGAATCCGGCGTTTTTGCCATTACGGTTTTATCCGAGGAAGCCCCTCTCGAATTTATTGGGAGGTTTGGTTTTAAAAGCGGACGTGATGTCGATAAATTCGAGGGTATTGATTATCGCCTGACGCAAACTCAATCACCATATCCGACTGATTATGCCTTGTCGGTTTTGGACGTTGAAGTTATTAAATCCGAAGATATGGGTTCACATACATTATTCACCGGGAATATGGTTGATGCCCTGATTATCGGCCAGGGCAGTCCCATGACATATCAATTTTATCGCGAGAAATTACGCGGCAAAACACCCCCTACCGCACCGACTTATAAAGGTCCTCAAGATTCTCAAAAGGAAGCATCTTCAATGGGCGAAGACAAAATTGGTGAAAGTTACGAATGCGAAGTATGCGGGTATATTTATGACCCCGCTGAAGGCGATCCCGATGGCGGAATCCCGCCCGGAACGAAATTTGAGGATTTGCCCGATGATTGGATCTGCCCGGTATGCGATGCCGATAAGAGCGAATTCGAACCTGTATAGAATTTTTATCGCCCCGAATTAATTCGGGGCGATTGAGTTTAGAGGAGGGGGAGGGGATGGGGTCCCAAGCGGAGGATACGGGATATCCCCTCCCGCTTTGAGTGAAGGTTAATAAATTTTTCCCATGGCGATTTCCTGCGGTGGTATGTAGCCATCGAATAAAGTTGAAACGAGTCCTCCGCTTTTCATCAGAAGTCCTTCGCTTGTAGCCGCGATTAATTTATTCTTGTATTTGACAAAACGATTGACCATTAATCCCTCGAACTTTGGCATTAGTTTGAATTGGTTTTCAAAGAACGTAACGGCGCCGTTTGTTGTGCCAATTTTGACAATCCATTCATCGGCATTGATGGCGGTAATGATTTCTGACGGGAGACCGTCGCCCAACCCGTAGGGCTGCCAGCGTCCGCCATCATGGACAAAGAATCCGTTATCGGTGCCAAGGTAGAGATGATCGTGGTTGTATTGCAGGGCGGTGACATTATCAAACAAAGTCGAATCACGGTGCAGGTAACGTTTCTTAAATTCCATTCCATCCCAGAAATAAAGGCCGTCACCGGCGGTGCCGATCCAGACGCCTTCGGGTGCCGGGGCAATATTCGAGACTTTGATGCCGGTGGTCAGTTCTCGGACACCGTCGCCGCTGACCTGATAGAATCCTTCGGTGGTACCGACATAGAGGAATTGCGCTTTCTGGGCGAGAGCGGTAATTGTACCTGACAGATTCAGATCAAAATCATCATTGACCAGCTCGTTATTGACGAGAGTATAAAGATTATTGCCGCCGGCTAATATTTTCTCTCCGATCCTGATCATCGCGCCTAAAGATTTTTCCGAGGTAACGAATGAATTCGTACCGTCGTGACGCTGATGAATCACAATTCCATCTTTATGAAGGCCGTAGATGTTATCATCATTGGCAATAATATCGAGGATTAACGGTCGCGAACGCAATTCCTGTTCGGAAAAAACAACGGTGCTTTCTTCAATTACTTCATTGGCATATTCGACTTCCTGCCGGGCGGCGTCAGTATTCGCGTAATTGGTATCAGTCAATTGATTGAAAATCTCATCAGGGGCGGCACCCATTTCGCCAGAAGCATCATCTTCAGATGAGCAACCGAATAAAAACATTGCCGCTCCGAGAGCGATTCCGGCGAGTGAGACGAGGAATAATTTTGTTGTCATGGCCAGTCTCCTTTATTTTAAGGTTTTAAGTTACTCAACGATTGTTATATCAAAGATCATGCCGAGATTTTAAATCATTGCAGGACATCGAGATGCTAATTATGTCCAGACAATTCATTAATTAAACTGTGTCAAAATTGACACAGGCGCGTCAAACTCCTATTTTGCGAGTATAAATAGGTATAGAGGGTTATATGAGAAATTTTTTTATTGCCGTTTTGTTAATAATCTTGGCGTGCGGTTCAACAATTTGGGGGCAGTTTGTCGAATCACAAATTATTCAGATTAAACTGAATCGACTTTATTTTGACAGTGGGAATGAAAGCGGAATTTTCGTCGGAACGCCTTTTGCGGTATTTTGCGGCGGGGATGAAATTATATCGGGAATTATCGAATATGCCGGTCCCGGTATATCTTATAGTCGACCAGCTGCAATTATCGAAGGGTTGACTATTTCCGATAGTTGCATCGCCCGCTTAACGACGGCAGTGATTGATACCGGAGCGGTGATTATGCTTGGTACCGATGTGCCGCTGGAGTTATTCAATATTTCGCGCGAGACATTATTCAAAAGAGATAGTGATTCAATACTCCCCGCGCTGGCGGATTCACTTATCATGTCCGGGCGGGAGATGATTTTATATTTGAATCCGGGTATTCGGTACTCCGATGATACTCGTCTTAATAGCGAAACGGTTTACTGGTGGCTAAATGATCTCAATTATCGCAGTCGATCTTATGCAGTCAGATATTTTTTCGCCAAACTAAATCTTCTCAGTGATGATGGAATTGAGATTATCGACGGATTTACCCTGCGGCTTCGCTTCCGGCAGCCATTCCCAAGAGCGGAATACTTCCTTTCGCATCCTGATTTTCAGGTATATAATCAAAGCTATTTAGGCACAGGCGCTTTTCGTGAAATCGGACAGGCGATGGCGGGAGAGCAGGTGCGGGCTTTTGTCCCCAATGAATTATATCGGGGTAAGATTTCTCAGATTGAAAAAATAAGCATAAAATATTTCCGTCAGTCATATCGAATGAAATTCGAATATGAAAACGAGATGATTGATGGTTATATCGGATTCGGTTACGAAGATGATCTGGCCGGTGCGTACGAAGCGAAGGCGCTGTACCCTTATACGGCGGTGATGATAGCGGGGATCGGTGGCATTGGTTTTTCAAGCGGGTTATTGGCGTCTTCCATTTACTATCGTTTTGATCCCGAGCGCAGGCATCTTTATTTTCCATACGGCGCAACTGAAAATATATTCCGCTGGCTTTTACGCGATGATTTGGCCTTAGGCGCCGGACGTTATCATCCTTATGATACCGAGCGTGGCCGGTCGCTTCACCGGAATATCCTTAATAATGCTTCGCGAATCAAAATCTGCTACGATAACAGTCTGCTCTATGAAACCGGTCGATACGTGGCTGATATTGCCGCCCGTGAAGGGACAATTGCCGATTTGGAAAAATATGGCTATGGCCAGTCGTGTGATATTCGCCTGGCCTTTTTTCCGGCATCGGATATGATGGTTCCATTTGCCCTGATTGGGGCGGTTTTGGAATTGAACGATCAAAATTCAACTCTGCCACAGGACCAAAGAATGAATCGGCCCGGCTGGGATGATCTGGGAAGCGGAACAAGTCTTTTGAACCTTGAAAATCGAAACCGATTTTTTGCCCGGGCCGAGGCTACGATATTTGAAGAGGCTTCGTTTTTTCCCCTTTACCGTCCCTGGGTATACGCCGTCGGCAGTGATCGGTTTCAAGGATTGAAATTTGATTTTTACGGATACCCTGTTTTGGATGGCATCGCCGCCTTTCGTGCCTTTGCAATCGGGGAGAATTAGGTCATGACATTTTCGACGCGATTGCGACTGACTCTGTTGACTGCCGCCATATTGCCGACGATTCTGATTACGATCATTGTTG
This sequence comes from Candidatus Zixiibacteriota bacterium, assembly GCA_043819555.1. GTDB lineage: Bacteria > Zixibacteria > MSB-5A5 > GN15 > JAAZOE01 > JAZGGI01. The sequence continues at coordinate 15,654 of JBDREQ010000040.1, forward strand.
TGACCGGTATATCTGAACAAATTAAAAGAATCGAAAACCGTGAAGCGGTTCTGGCGTGTGATCGATTCGAGGATTTATTTGGCAACACATCGGCGCGCATGGGAAAAAGCATAAAATATGTTGCCGATAGCCGCGCCTTTCAAATCAGCGAACTTAATTTGAGAGCCAATAAAAGGCCATCTTCCCAGTATCGATTGCCGCTCTTATCTCTAGATTTTTTGGAATATGTCGATTCTGGCGGGCAGGTTCTGCTTACTGCCGATCGACCGGCTCTGGTGGGTCAGCTTCTTTCAATTGAAAATTATTCAGAACCAAAATTCACTTATCGATATGAAAATGATTATCGAGGATCGCATCCTTCGCTGATTTGTATTATCCCCACTCAATCCGGATATTTGTACGGCGGCATCTTTCTGGATATGTCATTCAATTCACTGGCCGCGGCAGTTACGAGATCTCAGATATATTTTATGGATAAGAGAAACGAGAATGATGAATTGCCATCAGGGCATCCGGACAAATCCGTCGGCAATCCTTATCGTGAGGAAAATCAATTTCGCGCGGTTATTTTCAATGATGAATTATCTGAATATTATATTTCCGCCTTGTTTGATCCCAGCGGTCTTGATAATGTATTCAGTAATTTTTATACCGCCATTGTAGGAGTAACCATTTTTTCGTTGATTGTAGTTATAATGGCCGGCTTGTATTTTTCGTCACAAACGCGCCGGGAAATTAAAAATCTCCAGGAAGGCGCCATGCGAGTCGCTACGGGTGATTTGTCTGGGCCGGTCATTACTCGAGGCGAAGACGAGTTTTCCGAATTGGCCGAATCATTTAACAGCATGATGAAACAACTGTCCGATTCACAGAAACGGCTGGTCATGACTGAGAAGATCGCCGCCTGGCAATCAATCGGCCGCAAGGTAGCGCATGAGGTAAAAAATCCTCTGACTCCAATAGCAATCGCGGCTGACGATTTGCGGCGCAGCTATAGCGAGCGGCAGCCGAACTTTGAAAAAATATTATCCGAATGTACTGGCACAATCACCCGTGAAGTTGATCGATTGAAAAAGCTAATTGACCGGTTTTCGACTTTTGCAAAAATGCCGACTCCTGATATTAAAGAATTTGATATCGGGAGAGTGGTCGATGAAATTAAAATCCTCTATAAGGATCAGATTGCATCCGGTCAAATTGAGTTGATAAATAAATTGTCGCATACGATGGTCAAAGCCGATATGGAACAGTTGTTGCAGGTGTTTATTAACCTTATCAAGAACAGCCTTGAAGCCGAATCGAGAAAATGCCTGATAATATTTAATTGGATGCGCGGTGATATTGACATTTCAATTGACGATGATGGAGCCGGATTTCCTGAGAAAATCCTGACCGAAGGGATAACCCCGTATTATTCGACCAAAAAAGACGGGAGCGGTCTGGGGCTTTTGATTTGCCAGCGAATCGTTTTTGATCATAACGGAACGTTGAATTTGGAAAATAAGAAAGACGGAGGAGCGCGGGTGCTAATCACCCTGCCGCAGGATAATGTCTAAAATACTATTGATAGATGACGAGCATGAAATCCGCAGTACGCTGTCGGCCGCTCTGGGACGGCGCGGATACCGGGTCGATGCGATGCTTGATATTGGCAGTGCGAAAAAGAAAGATTTTTCAAAATACGATTTGATACTGCTCGATGTGATGCTTCCCGACGGCGATGGCGTTGGACTGCTGGAGGAAATAATCGCAATTGATGGCTCGCCTCCAGTGGTGATGATCTCGGGACATTCGGGGATCGATACTGCTGTGCGTTCTATTCAAATCGGGGCGTCGGATTTTCTGGAAAAACCTCTGTCGCTCGATCGGGTTCTTATCACTATCGAAAATGTATTGCGGACGCGCCAGCTTAAAAATGAGAATATTGAATTATCGAATAAAATATACGGGACATTAATCGGAAATTCGCCATCAATAAAAAAAATAAAAAAAGATATTGAAAACACGGCGGTAAAATCCAATCGCTTCTTGATTCTTGGCGAAAACGGAACCGGTAAAGAATTGATTGCGCGGATGATACATCAGTATGGCCAATACAAATCTGGGCGATTTGTTCCGGTTAACTGCGCGGCGTTGCCTGCGGAATTGGTCGAATCCGAACTCTTTGGACATATCAAAGGCTCGTTTACCGGAGCCGTCGGCGATAAAACCGGGCGATTTGCCGAAGCTGATAAGGGAACGATATTTTTGGATGAGATCGCCGATATGAAGCCGGATGCGCAAGCCAAAATATTGCGCGTTCTGGAAAGCGGCGAATTGCGTCCGGTTGGATCAAGCGAAACGAATCACATCGAGTTGAATGTTGTAGCGGCGACGAATAAAAATATCGGGCAGTTGATTGCCGACGGTGAGTTTCGCCAGGATTTATATTATCGCCTCAATGTCGTATCGGTAGTACTCCCGCCTCTGCGAGATAGAAAAGAGGATATCCCGCTTCTGCTGTATCATTTCTTGAATGAATTTGCGGAATCCGCCGGTCGAACGCCTGTGGAATTCACAAAGGACGCTTTGGCATTTTTGATGTCTTATGATTATCCGGGCAACGTCCGAGAGTTGCGAAATATCGCCGAGCGGATTTCAATCTATATCAATAAAAAGCAGGCTGACAAAGCCGATATCAAGCCTCTTTTATCGGGTACATCGCGGGAATTTGTCCCGCTCAAAGATGCCGTCGAGGATTTTGAATCGGAGTATATCCAGAGAGCGATCGGAATATGCGGCGGCAATATCGCCGAAGCTGCACGACGATTGGGTTTGGAGCGTTCGCATCTTTATAAGAAAATGAAGAAGTTGGGGCTGGAATGAGGGTAGCGACAACTCTAGAGTTGTCGCTACAAGTACAATATTAATGTCGTCGTGCGGAGGCGAAATCCATCGACAGGCATTTTCGACAGAGCTCAATAAACTCGCGGCGGTAACCATCCCGATCGACTCCGATTGATTCCCTCGCCAAATCCATAGCATGGTTGAAACTTGACGATTCTCGATATTTTGAATCGCGAAGGAGCATCCCAAATTCAGCAACCGCGGCGGCGAATTTGAAATTATCTGATGCATGGCGGTAATCCAAATCGCTGATATATACTGGTGTTGAGATTAGTCGGCTCGTTTCCTGTTCCGGCGTTTTGTATCGCAGTTTGAGCATCATAATTTCATCTTCATATAGATTCTCAAATAGACTCGCCTGAGATTGATATCTCAATGGATCCGTTCCCGGATCAAAATAATTGACTGAAGTTGGGATGATTTCGTAGAGAGCCGTGAACGAATGTCCGACACCGATATCTCCGGCATCCCGGCGGTCGTCGTTGAACTCACGTTTGTCGAGAATTCGGTTTTCGTACCCAATCAAACGATAGGCTTTAACATGAGCCGGATTGAATTCAATCTGAATTTTGACATCTTTGGCAATAGTATGCAAAGTGCCGTTCATCTCGCGAATCATAATCCGTTTGGCTTCGCGGTCATTATCAACATAGGCATAATATCCATTGCCCTTATCGGCCAGTTGTTCCAGGCGGGAATCTTTGAGATTACCGGTACCGAACCCGAGAACCGAAAGAAAAATCCCAGTGCGTCTTTTTTCTTCTATCATGCGAACAAGTTCGGCAGTGTTGGAAACACCGACATTGAAATCACCATCCGTCGCCAGGATTACACGGTTGTTGCCACCCTCGATAAAATTATCCCAGGCTTCCTGATAAGCTAGCTCAATTCCGGCGGCGCCGGCAGTCGAACCATCGGCCTGCAGCCGATCAATTGCCCGGATTATCTCTTCACCGCGATATCCCGGAGTTGACGGCAGAACCAAACGAGCTCGACCGGCATAAGTTACTATGGCAACTCGGTCTTCCTGCCGGAGATGATTAACGAGTAGTTTTAGGGCTTTCTTTAAAAGAGGAAGTTTTTTGTGGTGTGTCATTGAACCCGAGACATCAATTAGAAAAACAAAATTGGATCGCGGTAAATTATACTGATCGATTTTCGCGCCCTGCAAACCTACTAAAACCAACTCATGTCTTGGATTCCAAGGACAATCGGCAACTTCTGTATTAACCGAAAAAGGATGAACGCCATCGGGCTGCGGATAATCGTAATTGAAATAATTGATCAATTCCTCGATCCTTACAGCATCCCTGGGCGGACGTTTGGCTTTTTGAATGTAGCGTCGAACATTACTGTATGATGCTTCATCAACATCAATGCTAAAAGTTAAAAGCAGTTGCTCGGTAGTGAGTAAAAACCGGTTTTCATAAATTCGCGAATATTCTTCGGTGTTGTACTCCGGCAGCCAAGGCGCTTTGGGATACTGTTGCTGCTGTAAATTACCGCCCCTGTCATCATATTCCGGTGGCAGGGGTGGCGGTGGTGGGGATGGAGGAGGAGTTCTATGAACTACGATTGGTTCATATGGCACCTCCGCGGGTGGCGGCGGCTTTTTGCCGCATCCGACTAAAATAGATACAATAACGCAGACGATAGCAATACGTTTCATAATACCTCCAATTTTGAAAGGGCGATATCCCTGTGATTGGAGGTTGTACTATAAAACTAAATTTAAGATTCATTAAATTGCCAAAATGGAAAATTCAATGGATATTTAAGTTATTTAAGATGTATAAAGTTGTTTTTCATAAAATGTCGTCAGAGGAATATCACACCAGCACATCGGCAACTTGAAAGCTGTCGTTACATTACACAATTGTTAATTGTCTATCTTATCCTTTATTCATCAGTCGGAACGCCCAGATGCTTAGCAAAGCGGCAGCGATAAATCCGGCATAAGACATCCATATCGGGACCATCCAGTCACAAACCTGAAATGTACATCCTTGGATTGCTCTTAACAAATGCAGAATTGCGACTAATCCAAAAATGAATCCCGAAACGATGCAGTATTTTTTTGTTTTCATTTTACTCCCTCCTTAATCGACGATTAGTTCTTTGTCGAATTCACAAGGGTTTCGACTTGCAGGTCAATCATAATTAACACACCCCGCCCTTCGGGCGCCCCTCTCAAGAGGGGAAAGGATCGGGAATCTAGTATATCTCAAACTCTCCTTGGATTCCAGCGTCCGCTGGCATGACAATATAATTAGCTACAAAGGTTCCGTCAGTTCATGGTCTGACGCAGAAGGGGTGTGAACTGACGGAGACTTCATAATTCACTTACTGATGCGATTCAGCAAAAGCTCCATCTCTTCGGTTTTATCGCCGTGTTTCATGCGAAGGAATATCTGCAGAGTATCAACATCCTGTAAATTATAAGTCAGACCGTCAAAGTAGGCGGTGTTACCGTCGATTTTAACCAGGCGAAAAGTGACAAATTTATCCTTCTCTTCCCAGCCGGACATATCGGGATTGAAATGTTTGAGTTTCAATATCAGGCTCTGGGCTTCTTCCGTAACGATAAAAAATTCGTAAAATGCATCCTGGCCTTCGGTGATTAGTTTGAACGTCCCGGTCATACTGTTGCCCAGAGGAGGGCTCCAGTTTTCTTCGATGACGCCGCCGAGTCCTTCGCCCTGCCAGTATCCGGCCAGCCATTCGATTTGCGACAGATCGGCTTTGGGCGATGCGCCTCCTTCAGGCAATGACATGGTCTTATTCATTATATCCTCTGCCAGTCCGGTGTTTGATATAATCAGTAATAATGCGATAGAAATAATTATGCGATTGGACACTTTCATACAGCCTCCCCAGTGTTTGATGAAAATGTATAGTTATTTGGGGGGGATGTCAATTTAGTTATTATGGTGTCAGGTCACAATTTTGCTTCGCAAAATCAGGACCTGACATAACCGGTTATATACTTTCTAATGCCTAAAAACGGAACTATCCCATTAAGTGTTCTGAACCATTGAAGTGCAGTTGGGGCACTTCACTGCTTTTATGTGAATCGTGGAATAGCACTGCGGGCATTCTTTGGTTGTCGGCTCGGCCACCGGCGCCGGTTCTTCTTTCTTAAGCCTGTTCATGTTTTTAATAACGATAAATATGGCAAAGGCAATGATCACGAAGCTGATAATAGTATTGATGAACTGGCCGTAGTTTAGCGTAGTCGCACCGGCCGCCTGAGCGTCAGCCAATGTGAGATACGCGCCCGCTCCCGCGGCACTATCTTTCAGGATAATAAACAGATTCGAGAAATCTACACCGCCAAGCAGAAGCCCGATTGGCGGCATGATAACGTCGGCGACAAATGATTTGACAATCGTCCCAAAAGCGGCCCCGATAATGATGCCTACGGCCATATCCATGACATTTCCCTTAACCGCAAATTCTTTAAACTCCTTCATCATACCCATTGAATCGCCCTCCAGTATTGTTTGGTGAAGTTTCAAATATTCGTTAATATAGATACGGATGAAAGGCAAAAATATGGGTCAATAATTGAAATAAGGGGTGGACGGGGTGTCTGCCGCCCACGAAATTGGCGGGATCGCAGGGATCCCGCCCTGACTAATTTTATGTCGAAAACGCAAGGGGTTCGACCTACGGGAAAATGGTATAATTTTGATTTAAAACTAAGTTCCCGCATTGGTCTGTTTCAAGGGATTCCTGGGAATGATAAAAATTAGTAATCAGTTTAAAACGATGAGGCCGGAGGCTCATGCGAGCATCCGGCCACATCAATCAACAGGGGGGTATGTTGTTTTTATTTTTCTTTGGCGATCTTCAAACGGTTTTTGGCTCGCTCATAGGCATCATAGGCGCGGCCGACATCAATATCGCCGGCGGCGTTCTGAATGCGCTGTTTGGCGCGTGCGAGTGATTCTCTGGCCCGCTCCAGATCGATACTGCCGGCAAATTCGGCTGAGTCGGCTAAGATGGTGCAGACATTGGAAGAGTTTTCCAGAAACCCGCCTGATAGAGCAAAGTTTATCACTTCATTTTTATTGTCTTTAACCGTCAGTTTACCTGGTTTCAATGAAGTTATGATTGGGGCGTGATTGCTCATGATGCCCAGGTACCCGAGGGTTCCGGGAGCGATGATCGAGCTGACCTCTTCCTCGTAGATTACTTTTTCCGGAGTGACTATCGCCAATTTATACATTAGTGTTCGCTTTTCATCTTTTCGTGGTTTGCAAAGACTTCGTCGATGCCGCCGCAATAGTAGAAGCATTGTTCGGGAACATGATCGAGTTCGCCGTCGGCAATCATGGTAAAGCCCTTGATTGAATCTTCAACCTTGACATATTTGCCTGGTTTGCCGGTAAAGGCTTCGGCCACGAAGAACGGTTGTGAGAAAAACCTCTGGATCTTCCGAGCCCGGTTTACCGTCAGCCGGTCTTCTTCAGAAAGCTCATCCATTCCAAGAATGGCGATAATATCCTGGAGGTCGCGATAACGCTGGAGAATCTTCTGAACCCGGCGGGCGATGTTATAATGAACTTCGCCGACAACCATCGGATCGAGAATTCGGGATGTGGAATCAAGCGGGTCAACCGCGGGATAAATTCCAAGCTCGGCAATCTGACGGGATAATACCGAGGTGGCGTCAAGGTGAGCAAAACTGGTAGCCGGAGCGGGGTCGGTCAAGTCATCGGCGGGAACGTAAATCGCCTGCACGGACGTAATCGAGCCTGATTTGGTCGAGGTGATGCGTTCCTGCAAAGCGCCCATTTCAGTTGACAGTGTCGGCTGGTAACCAACTGCGGACGGCATCCGTCCTAGAAGCGCGGATACTTCCGAACCGGCCTGGACGAAGCGGAATATGTTATCGATGAAAAGAAGCACGTCCTGATGTTCTTCATCGCGAAAATATTCGGCCATGGTCAAACCCGAAAGAGCGACCCGAAGGCGCGCGCCGGGAGGTTCGTTCATTTGCCCGAACATCAAAGCCGTTTTGGCCAATACGCCGGATTCTTTCATTTCCAGCCAGAGGTCGTTGCCTTCACGTGTCCTCTCGCCTACGCCTGAAAACACCGAATAACCGCCGTGCTCGGTGGCGATGTTGCGAATGAGTTCCTGAATCAAAACCGTTTTGCCAACGCCGGCGCCGCCAAACAATCCGACTTTTCCGCCTTTGGAATAAGGTTCAAGGAGATCGACAACTTTGATTCCGGTTTCGAACATCTGCGGTTTAGTTTCCTGGTCGGTAAACTCAGGACTAGGGCGATGGATGGGGTGGCGCAGATTATCCGCCGGTATCTTTTCGAGCGTATCAATTGTATCACCGAGCAGGTTGAACAACCGGCCAAGCGACTTTTCACCGACCGGGACAGAAATCGCCGCCCCGGTATCGACGACCGGCATACCGCGCACCAGTCCATCGGTCGAGGCTAGCGCGACACAGCGGACGATATTATCGCCGATGTGATTGGCCACCTCAACGGTTAGGTGTATTCCCTTTTCCTCGTCGTCAATCTTGAGAGCGTTGAGGATACTGGGGAGTTTGTCGGAATCGAAGACGCAATCGACGGTAGGTCCGATAACCTGAACGATTTTCCCGATATTTTCAGCCATTTGATAACTCCGCTATAAAAACAATGTTTTTTTCTTTGCCAGCGCCATCATGCAAAGTCATTATCGCACGACGGCAAAATCTATTTTATGCCCTGAGCGCCTCGGCGCCCGAGACAACTTCAAGTATCTCCTTGGTAATCGCCGCCTGGCGGGCTTTGTTGTATTGCAGCGTCAGGCTGTCGATCATTTCTCCGGCATTTTGGGTCGCCAGAGTCATCGCCATCATTCGCGTCGCATGCTCAGAGGCGAAAGAATCCGCCAAAGCTGACTGCAAACGCACCAGAGCGTAGCGCGGAAGTAAATCCGAGAAGATGGCATCCGGATTCGGTTCGAAAATGTACGCGCCGACAGATTCTCCCTCGCCCGTATCAGGACGCTCAATATTCAAATACTTCTCAATGATGGGGACATTCTTGGCGATTGAGTAAAACTTGGCATACAGTAAATATATTTCATCCGTTTGGCCCGAAACGAAACGATTAGTCAAATAGCCGACCAGATTGCGCACCATGTCAAATTTCATTTCAGCGTTGAATTCGTTATACGTTTCGGAAATTTGCCAATCCCGTTTGCGGAAATGCAAATATCCCCGGCGGCCAACGGTGATCAGTTCGGTTTTGTCCAAATCCCGTTCCGATAACCATTCCTGGGCTTTGCGGATCAGGTTTGAATTAAACGCTCCGCACAGGCCTCGATCCGAAGTCATCAACACCAGAGTTTGCTTTTTGGGATCGCGTTTTTCAAAATAAGGATGAGACAATTTATCGGTCGCGGCGGCTGAAAGATGTCCCAGCATATGTGTCATTTTTTCCGCATAGGGGCGCGATTGCTCGGCCTGCAATTGCGCCTTGCGCAACTGAGCCGCGGCCACCATCTTCATCGCCTTGGTAATCTGACGAGTCGATTTTACCGAATTGATTCTTTTTAATATATCTCGAAGCGTCGCCATAATTTATTCGCTTGCCGCTCTGCTAAACTGCTCTTTGAACTTTTTCGCGGCATCATGCATTTTCTTGTTGGTCGCGTCGGAAATCTCTTTTTCCTTCTCAATATTAATCATGATATCCGGAAATTCTTTTTCCACAAATGCCAAATATTCGATTTCGAATTTATTCAAATCGGAGATGGCAACATCATCAAGATAACCATTGGCGCCGGCCCAAATGATATTGACCTGGTGGGCCAAAGATAGCGGAACGTATTGTCCCTGCTTGAGAATCTCAACCATCCGTTCGCCGCGGATCAACTGCCTCTTGGTGGCCTCATCGAGATCGGAACCGAATTGAGCAAAGGCGGCCAATTCCCGATACTGGGCCAAATCCAGACGCAGAGAACCGGCGATTTTTTTCATCGCTTTGGTCTGGGCGTTACCGCCAACGCGAGACACCGAAATACCGACGTTAATCGCTGGGCGGACACCGGCAAAAAATAAATCCGGTTCCAGATAAATCTGACCATCGGTAATCGATATTACGTTGGTTGGGATGTAAGCCGAAACGTCGCCAGCCTGAGTTTCAATAACCGGTAGAGCCGTTAATGAGCCGCCGCCTTCTTCGTCTGACAATTTGGCGGCGCGTTCGAGAAGCCGGGAATGGCAATAGAAGATATCGCCAGGATAGGCTTCGCGTCCCGGAGGGCGGCGGAGAAGAAGCGATAACTGCCTGTATGATTGAGCCTGTTTGGACAAATCATCATAGATAACGAGAGCATGGCGCCCGGTATACAAAAATTCCTCGCCGATGGCGCATCCGGCATAGGGCGCGATGTATTGAAGCGGAGCCGGGTCGTTGGCCGTCGCCGATACAACGGTGGTGTATTCCATAGCCCCATGCTGGTCGAGAATCTCGACTACACGAGCGACACTGGAAGCCTTCTGACCGATAGCGACATAGATGCAAAATACATCGGTGTTTTTTTGATTGATGATGGCGTCGATGGCAATCGCCGTTTTACCGGTTTGGCGGTCGCCGATAATCAATTCACGCTGGCCGCGGCCGATCGGAATCATCGAGTCGATCGCTTTGAGACCCGTCATCATCGGTTCTTTTACCGGTTGGCGCTGGACGACGTTGGGGGCTATGCCTTCAAGTAAGCGGAATTTGTTGGTTACAACCGGGCCTTTGCCGTCGATCGGCTCACCGATTGAGTTGACAACACGGCCGATGAGGGCGTCGCCGACGGGAACTCGGGCTACTTTACCGGTTCGGCGAACCGTGTCGCCTTCTTTAATATAGCGGTCATTTCCAAAAATCGCGACACCCACGTTATCTTCTTCAAGGTTCAATACCAATCCGGTAATATCGCCGGGGAACGTGACCAGCTCAGACATCATCACATTTTCCAGACCCCAGACACGCGCGATACCATCACCGACCTGAAGAACGGTACCGACCGATTCCATTTCAAGTTTGGTCTCATACTTGGCAATCTCTTTTTGTATAACCGATGAGACTTCTTCAGGATTGAGACCCATAAGGCGCTTCTCCTGTATAGTTAATGTTTGTTTTCATTTATCTTGTTAAAGCCGCATCTATGCGACTTTTAATTTCATCAAATCTTCTTTCAATGTCGCCAGATGATGCCGGATCGAACCGTCGATTATCTGATCGCCGAGAATAATTATCATTCCGCCCAAAATCTTCGGATCGATTTTCTCTTCAATCTCGATAATCTTGCCGGTTTTAGTAGTAAGCTTTTCGGTGAGACGGCGGCGTTCTTCGTCATTCATCGGCGTCACCGTTGTCACTTTGGCAACCAGCATCCCGCGCGCCTTGGCCACCCGTTCCCGAAATTCTTCGCAGATATTATGCAGGAAACCGATGCGGTGTTTGCGAATCAGAACGAGAAGAAATTCGAGAAACAAAGGATTGAGGCGTTCTTTGAAAACATCCTGAACCAAAGCCACCTTGTGCTGATCAAGAATATGGGGCGCCAAAAGAAACTGCAGCAGCGTGCGATCTTTGTTTATCAGCGCATCAAGCTCTTCGAACTGATGATAAGCCTCGTCAATTAAACTTTTCTCGCTGACGATATTAAACAGGGCGGTCGAGTATTTTTTGGCGACTGCATGCGCTAACATCTGTTAAGCTTTCTCCACGCTATCGATAAAGTTCCCAATCAGCCGGCGATTTTCCGGATCATCCATCTTAGCCGAGATGATTTTTTCGGCCGCCGTAATAGTCATGTTTACCATATCTTCTTTGAGTGCGGCGCGTGCTTTCTCGACATCACGGTCGAGTTGTGCCTTGGCGTTGTCAATGATGATCTTGGCCTCGTCACGACCCTTCTCTTTAATCTCCGCCGCGATTTGCTGACCTTCGCTTACTGCTTCGGTCAGCTTTTGACGGGCGAGATTATCGATATCTTTGAGCTTGGCCTCATAATCTTCTTTAGTCTGGGCTATCTCGGCTTTTCCGGATTCGATATTGTCGAACTCAGATTTAATCTTTTCCCGCCGTTCGGCAAGAATACCCAGAATAGGCTTCCAGGCGAATTTCTTAAGAACTACAACAGTGATCACAAATCCGAAGATATGAGTAAGTATCAGTTTCCAATCATATAGTTCTTGAAATAGATCCATATCAATTTCTCCCCGGCAACACCGGGCTGTTAAGCCCGGCGTTTGACCGGCAGGTTTTTAAGGCACGGTCACATTAAGTGGACCAAGTATTTCTAGCCGATTTTTCCCATAACCATGAGAAATGCAAGCAGAGCATAGATTGTCAATGCTTCAATAAACGCTGCGCCGATAATCATTCCGGTTTGAATTTTGGCAATAGCTTCCGGTTGGCGCCCCATGGCTTCCATCGCCGAACCGACAGCTTTACCCAGGCCCAATCCTGATCCAATTGCGGCAACACCAATCGCCAGAGGGGCGGCAATCGCCAATCCAGTTTGAAAATCCATATTACCTCCAAAAAAACTTAAGTTGTATGTATTTTGTCTCTATTTTCCAAAATTAATGGTCTTCCCCATGTGGAAGCGCCATCATAATATATCCTGTTGATAACAGTGTAAAAACCAATGCCTGAATCGTTCCCAGTAATAGCGACAGAAAATAAAATGGTAACTGGAAAGGAATACCGACCGGGCTATGGATTGCCGAAAGCGCAAATACGCCAAGCGATATCATGACGGCTATAAGAGTGTCCTCACCAAAAATATTACCAAAAAGTCGCATAGCCAGGGAAAACGGTTTTATAAATTCACCTATGAAGTGAAGAGGGAAATTGATTATTACCAAAACCCAGGTGACCGCAGAATTGGGGTCACCACATAAATGCAGGAAATATTTCTTGAGTCCCAGCCGTGTGAAAGAGGTGTATTGGACATACAGAAAAACCGTGATCGCCAAGGCTATTGTCATCTTTATTGACGAAGTCGGAGCGTGAACAAATGGCACCAAGCCGCTCATGTTCATGCACCAGATATAAATAAACAGGGTACCCAAAAAAGGAATATAGCGATCGGTTTCTTTTCCCAGCATGGAATGAACCAGATTATATAGACCCTCAAAGATCATTTCAACCGCATTTTGAACCGGGCCGGGAATCATTTGGCGATTTCTATAAACCATCATTCCCATGATCATCATGCCTATGGCTATAAGAAGGGCAAAAAAGGTTACAGCATAATGATGCCCAAATTCGGCGCCGAAGATAAGAGTAAGCAAATTGGGCATTTGCATGCTGAGGCCTTCTTCATGACCGCCTCCATGACTTCCTGCTTGTTCAGCGGCGTTCGCCGTCTCCTGACTGAGAATAATGAGATTGTTTATAAGCTTGTAATGAATCATGCCACGCCTCGAGAACTATCTTCCTGGTTTACAAAATCAAGCTTTAACATTGCCCGAGAGAAAGCCTTTAATGCCATAACTAACAGCACAATTGACAGACCTATAAATAAAGGTATTGGACGAAATATATCAGCCGTGAATAAAAAATACCCCGCTCCATATAATAATGGGAATTTGATAAGCGCTAATCCGGCAACGGCCAACTTGTCAATTTTGTCGGGTCTAAGAGCCATGCGCACCAGAGCTGACAAAAATATTAAATTTAGCATTGACCAGATACCGGCCGATAAGTACGCCAGGGAATCATACAGCCCGAAATAGTACAGAGCGATTAAAAATGTGGCAATAAGAACAATTCCGGCAGTTCTTAATGTACGTTGAATAAAATCAACCGTCAGATTCGTCGTTAGTATTTTTGGTGCCATCATTCAACTGCTTTATTAATTTATAGGTCTCTTTCCCGGATGATATAAATCCCAAAAGGACAAGGATTATCATCAAATATGGCTCAGTACCTAATTTACCATCTATCCAATTTCCAATGAAATATCCAATAACAGGACCAGCAACCAATAAAAATGGTATAGTGGTCGCGATGCCTATCTGCCTTACTCCCTCAATTCTTTTACTTTTCTTTAGCGTATCCTGCAACCTCAAAGGTTCACAGATTTTTGCCTAATCGCCGCTCAGGTACCAGACCCGATATTATTAGGGCGCAATATATTTTATGGAAGTCCGTTGTCAAGTTATTTTCGCAACATTTGTTATTTTTTTCACAAACTTTTTTGGGGAATTAATAAGCAGGTTCTTTTGATTGGCATCTTTCCTTTAAAAAGGCAAACCTTCTTCCACTTGTTAACATTATATTATTCTTATACTTAAAGATCGGCGGGCTATTGTGAAAAACTTATAACGCTAAGTCAAACGGAATAATCGGAATATCGGATATTTCCTGAAATATATCCACTTCTTTGATATTGGGAACAACAATTCGCAGATACCTAAAGGGAATCCTATCAAATGCAAAATCACCTATATGGCGCCATTCGTTTTCACTTACCCATTGCTTCTTTTTTCCCGTGGATTGAAAAAAAGGTTGTTTATCGCCACTAAGAGTATTGTAAAGATGCCTGTCCCCGTAAATCACGGGGGAGATTCCGCCCTCGCGCGCATAGTCGGTTGATATGGCAAGGCCGTACGGTTCAAAATTTGGATTTACTAAACGGGGGCGATATCTAAAAATTTCATTGGGGTCGATGTTAATCAGGTTTGAAAACCCAACAACGCGCGACTTATTGGCAATATTTTTATTGCTGGCCCGGATAGTTTTGTCTTTGATAATTCGGACAAGGGCATTGTGCGCCGACTGGCAATTTTCGTGGCCGGATGAAATCATTGAAAGATAATATTCAAATGATGTAGATCCCGCCCAGGGGGATTTACTGCTGCGCGTGAAATGAATGAGCCATTCGCCGCTGGATAATTCCGGATTTAATTTCTCAATCAAGTATTTTGGACGGGGTCTATTATTTTTCGGGGATGATATCCGGTAACGGGAAAATATTTTTTCCTTGTAGCGAGCCAATAGTCCCGTCATATTTCCATTTGGTCGGATTGAAACCGGAACGATTATATCAGCCAAATCGAAAACGGCCCTATCGCGAGATAAAAGTCGTTGCTCTTTTTCGGAAATCAATTTATCCGATTTTAAAAAGCCATACTCGCTTCGCATCAAGTTTGAAATCACTAATAATATCTTGTTCAAAACCAGCCTCATATCTTTTGGCTGGTAAAATTACGTTTGCCTCCGCTTTATTTTGCGAGGCGATGGCCAAAACCAATTCCCAGGTATTCAACCCGATTGAGGTAACGATTGTATATTGGCGGCCAGCCAAATATTCAACCGCCCGCATGGTTTGTTGGACCCATAAATCATCACCGACGGGATAAGCCGATTGCCGGGAATTCAGTATAGCCGCTTTCATAAAATCTTAACCGGGAAAACTAATATTTGTTTTTATCACGGCGTTTGATGGCCGCGACTATTGGCGGAATAATAATCAATTGAATCGCGATTCCGGGTAAGCCGGTGATAACAGCTCCTCCAAAATACTCCGGGAGCCCATAGGGCATATCGAGAAACAGACTCAGTCCCAAAAGAGCCAGGGCGAATCCAAGCCGGCCGACAATCAAGGCAACTATAAGGGCAAAATAAATATTGAGTTTAAACTTGTGAAAGATCAATCCGGCCGTTATTCCGATAAATCCCAATTCGGCTGTCATGAGGGGTACGGCATACGATGGCGGCATTCCCGTAAGTAAAAACGATAAACCGGGACAGATAATACCAACCAACAATCCCGACGAAATACCGCAGATACTGCCGGCCAATAAGACAGGAATGTGCATCGGAAGAAATATCCGGCCGCCCAAACCAAATTGATGAAAAACTATGGGGGTAATAATGCCGAGGGCAATAAATAATGCTGTCCGAGCAATAAATTTTGGCGAAAGGCGCATTAATCCTTATATCCAATGGCCAGATATAAATTCTGCGTCTCATTCAATTCAAAGCGTTCAAAATGGCTATTTTGAAACATTTCGGCCAGATGATCTCGATCGGGGAGTTTATCGTCATCAATTGGTCCACCGACTTCATGATGCTGCCGTTCGAGCTCTTCTCGGCCATAAAGATGAATTATAACCAGACGGCCGCCCGGTTTGAGAATATGAAAAGCCTGGTGAATGGCTTCGCCCTGCCTTTTAAAATGAGCAAAGGCCGCAAAAGATATAACCAAATCAAAATTATCTTTATAAAACGGCAAAGCTTCGGCGCGCGCTTCAACAACGCCGATATTGTGAAAGGGAAAATTTCGCATGGCCTTATGGGCTACGCGGGGAGCGAAATCAGCCCCAACAATATATCCGTCTTCTCCAACCCGGCGACGCAACATATCAAACATAACCCCGGTTCCACAACCCATATCGCATACCGCAATGCCTTTGGTGACATTTAGTTTATCAATGATATGCACCAGCCGCTCGATATCTTCGGCCGTTAAATCCTTGTCCCAATCTTCCGCAATCGAATTGAAATATTCTTGTTTTTTATCCATATAAACCGTACCAATTTGCACCAATTTTTCGTATCTCGTAGATACAATATATTGAGCCAATTGTCAATAGTTTCAATTTTTAACTTTGATTTTCATATCCGGGCTGTTTATATAATAACCGAATGATTTTAGTTTTTTTATTGAGAGAGAGTTCATTATGGGCGCAATAAAAGATTATTATACTATCAAATTGCACGATACCGACGCGGCGGGAATTTTGTTTTTCGCCAATCAGCTCCGTATTGTTCATGATGTTTACGAGAAATTCCTAACGACAATTGGATTTCCCTTTGGTGAATTGTTTGAAAAGAAGAATTTTTTGATCCCGATCGTACATGCCGAATCGGATTATTCGCAAATGCTGACCGATGGCGATACAGTTGAGATTGAACTTGTTATAGCCGGAATCGGAAAAACATCGTTTACGCTCGAATATAAACTTACAAATCTCGATGGGATTGTTGTGGGGACGGCCAGAACGGTTCATGTTACGATAGGCGCGTCAAAAAAACAGAAGATAGACATCCCCGATAAACTCAGGAACGGATTGGAAAAATATTTGGGCAAATAGAAATTAGCGTTCATTAAGCATTTGGCTGAGTTTATTCCTGTCTGTTTTCCCAACCACATTGCGAGGTATTTTGTTTAAGATATGAATTTCCCGGGGCATCATAAATCCGGGTAATTTACTTTTTGCGGCCGCCTTTATCTCTTGTGAACTCACTTTCGGCGATGAGATTTCCACAAAAGCCACGGGACATTGTCCCCATTTTTTATGGTTCTGTTTAATTACGGCGGCGGCTGTGATAAAATCGATTTCAAGAAGAACATTTTCGATCTCCAATAATGATATATTTTCACCGCCCGAAATTATCATATCATCAAAACGGCCTGTCACTATGAGGAATTCATTCTCATCAATCATTCCGATATCGTTAGTATCAAACCAACCATCGTGGGTAATATCTATTTTGGAATTGTCCGTAAACCTTGAAAACAAAGTCTCCCCTCTTACTTGAATATGGCCCTCATCGGTGATTTTCATCTCGCGATAGGGTAAAATTTCTCCGGCTGTATCAATTTTATTTGGTGAGTCTTCGGGGGATAGCAAAGTGACCATCGAAGCGGTTTCCGTCATACCGTAAGTAGTCCATACCAGTAATCCGCGCGATTTGATTTTTTCAATTAATCTTTGATCGGCCCCGGCCCCCCCCAAAATAATCGCTTTGGCATTTTTCAAATCGTTTTCCGAATCGATATTTATTAAATCGGACATCATTGTGGGAACAACTGAAAGGATTAAATTCCGACGTTTGGATAATTCGATTATCTCATCCGGCCCAAAAGATGGCATTATATAAGTCGAACATCCGGCCATCGCCGTCCGCATCAGAATCGATATGCCGCCGATATGAAAAAAGGGCAAAACTGCCACCCAGCAATCTGATTTCTTAAGTGGAAATCTTTCGAGCAAGCCCAACGCGCTATAATAAAGATTTCGAGCGGTTAGAACTATGCCCTTTGCCTCCGATGTTGTTCCGGCGCTGAAAATTATTAACGCGTCACGGTTTGGTTCAAAGGTATGGTTTGAATCACTTGGAGTATGCAGAGTTTTGATAGAAAAAACGCGAGAGAACTCCAATGATGTATCGCATGATAAATTTATACCGCCAAATTCCTTTTCAAATAACAGCAATCGGCAATTTGTTTTTTTGATCTGATTATTTAATTGCCCTTCTTTCAATCGCCAGTTCAACGGTAAGAATACGATGCCGGATTTAAAACAAGCCCAAAATAGAATTGCCTGTTCGATGGAATTTCGAGCAAGGCAGGCAACCGTATCGCCGGGTTTTATATTTTTATCGAATAAATAACATTGGGTATTTTGAATCAGGCTGTACAAATGTTGATAAGAGACTTTATTGCCGAAATCGGCAAGGGCGATCGCATCCGGATTAGATTCGGCGGCTTTTCTTATTGGACAGTCAATCTTTTCCGGCATAACCAATACCATCTCCGTTCGGAAGGTGAATATATCCGTCCCGTACGCGACTCAAATCAGGGTCGGCGTTTTCCAATAACCTCAAAGTATCAAACCCGCAGGGGGGAATATTATCACCGATAAGCGAAGCGAGATGAAGTTGAGCCGCTATTCCGACTTCGGTTTCAAGAGTCGATGTTAAAACTATGCGTCGGTTGTAGAGGCTGGCGAGATTGTAAAAATCGAGTATCCCTGCCAGGCTGCCAATTTGCGACGCCTTGAGAATAATAACATCGCACATTGCTTCCCTGATAGCGTTTCTTGGTTCGAAGATTTCAAACAAACTTTCATCAAGAGCGATTGGGCAATCGGTTTCTTCGCCCAGGGCTCTAATTTTATCGCCATCCGGATTTCCAATCGGTTCTTCGATATAGTCAATCTTTGCATCGCGCAATTGATTGAGAACATGCAGCGCCTGATTGTAGGTCCAGCCCTGATTGGCATCAATACGAATAGCGACTTCAACTGGCAGGACACTTCGAATTTGCTTAACACGGTCGATGTCTATGTACGGGTCTCCCCCAACTTTGATTTTAACCGCCCGATAACCTTTATTTTTTATTTCCAGAGCTATATCAACCCAATTATCTGATTTTTTTCCAATCAGATAATTCACCGGAACCCTGGATTGGGCATCAGGATTCAGCCATTTATTGAGGGGCAATTGTTTCGCGCGTGCGGCTGCATCGCACAACGCCGATTCCAGAGCGAAACGGCAAATAGAATTACTATTGCAAATGTGAGCGATATAACCGGAAATCGAGGGCAGGTCGTTTGAAAGTTCCACCCCCGGCAATTGCCGCATGATTTCATTCAGCATTTTTTCAATTGATATCAATCCTGTTGGCGAATATCCCGGTAATGGAGCCGCTTCGCCAAATCCTAAAAAACCTTCGGTCGTTTTAATTGAGATAATAACGCCTTCGCGAAAAATATAGGTTCCTTTGGATGTTACCCACGGCTCAACAAATTTGCGAGAATATTTTTTAATTTTGTATGAGGCGATTTTCACAAGAGCCATCCGATGCTAAAACAAATGCCATAGATAATAAGCAGTCGTCCAGTCGCGGCCAAAGTCGCATTGAGCCTATCGCCGTCAGTACTTGAAAAGACCGCGCGTACAGCGGCGGGTGCAAAAAGAAGATAAGCGATTGTAACATACAAGAATTTATTTCCAAATTGCATTACTGTCATGAGAGGTGGAATGACTCCCGCCCCTGCAATCATGACTGCATATTCGACGCGCGCGAAAGTTCGACCAAAACGCACGGCCAGGGTATTTTTACCGCTTTTTTTATCTGTTTCTATATCGCGAAGATTATTGACGATCAGAATCGCGGTTGAGATCATACCGAACGGCAAACCGGCTATAATTACTTCCGTGGGACATTTTAAAGTTTGTACATAGTAAGTACCGGCCAATGCAACCGGGCCGTAAAAAATGAATACGAAAATTTCTCCCAGTCCGAGATATCCAAGAGCGAACGGTCCGGCTGTATAGATTATGCCGCACATGATAGATGCCGCGCCGATTATTACAATCGGCCAACCTCCTATATAGACAAGATATATCCCCGCCAGCATCGCCAATCCAAAAGCGACCGCCGTAGCTATTGCCGTTTGTTTCGGTGTCACAAGACCGGCCTGAGTTACACGCAAAGGTCCGATGCGGTCTTCCCGATCGGTTTGTTTTTTGTAGTCGAATAAATCGTTGGCGAAATTGGTTCCGATTTGTATCATAATCGAACCAAACAATGCCGCCAAAATCGGCAATAATGCAAAACCATTATGACTATAAGCAATCACTCCGCCGACTACGACAGGAACAATTCCCGCCGGAAGTGTTTTTAACCTCGCGGCCAATAGCCAGATATGGAATGATGATGGATTACTCATTCAGTACCATAATTAAAGCTAAGGTTTTCTCGGAAATTTGGAAAAATCCGGTTTGCGTTTTTCGTTAAAGGCGTTTCGGCCTTCCTGACCCTCCTCAGTCATATAAAACAGCATGGTCGCGTTTCCGGCCAGCTCCTGAAGACCGGCCTGGCCATCGCAATCGGCGTTAAGAGCCGATTTCAGGCAGCGAATCGCCATGGGACTGTTGGCCAGAATTTCTTTGCACCATTTGACAGTTTCTTCTTCGAGTTTATCATACGGTACGACGGCATTGACCAATCCCATCTCGAGGGCCTGATTGGCATCATACTGACGGCAGAGAAACCATATCTCGCGAGCTTTTTTCTGACCGACAATGCGGGCCATGTAACTGGCTCCGTATCCACCGTCAAATGAGCCGACCTGGGGACCGGTTTGTCCAAAACGGGCATTGTCAGCGGCAATAGTCAAATCGCACATGAGATGCAGGACATGCCCTCCGCCGATGGCATAACCGGCGACCATCGCGATAACCGGTTTGGGGAGGGTTCTAATCTGCCGTTGAAAATCGAGGACGTTCAGGCGGTGAACACCTTCATCATCAACATACCCGGCATCGCCCCGGATTTTCTGATCGCCTCCGGAACAAAAGGCATCTTTGCCCTGCCCGGTCAGAATCACTACGCCAATCTCGCTGTCGTCGCGGGCATCAGCCATGGCATTAGACATTTCGAACACCGTCCGGGGCCGGAAAGCGTTGCGCACTTCGGGACGATTGATGGTAATTTTTGCTATTCCGTCAGCTTTGTGATAAAAGATATCTTTATATTCTCCTACTTCTCGCCATTCGACTTTTGGCACGGCAAACTCCTTTTGTGATATTTATAGAGAACTACAAGATATACGATGCAAGGAAAGAATTCAAGACTATCATGAAATCTTTATGATTTTCGAGATGGACGATATGCCCGGCATTGGGGATTATTTCGAAATGAGAATCAGCCAAACAGTCGTGCATCTTTTCACCGATTCGGACATATTTTCCATCTTTTTCACCGGCGATAATCAGAGCAGGCTTTGTCCAGCTGCCAAGTTTATCCCACAGCGACGGTTGAATTCCAGGTGATAATTTGACGATAATCTCGGCCAAAGCTTTGGGATCATTCGACGATTTTTTATTGATGATTTTTTCTTTCAGATCGGGAAAATCATTCAAATAATCAAAAACCGGCATCTGATACCATTCGGTCAAGAAAGTCCGCATGCCGGTCTTTTTCATCTTAAAAGAATCTTTTTCATCACGCTCAAGACGGTTTTTTCGTTCTTCACTATCTTTAATTCCTGGAGAAGAAGATTCAAGAATGATGGCTTTGAATTTATCCGGATGTTTAAGGGCGGTGTATAAAGCGATTCTGCCCCCCATCGAATAACCGATGAGAATCGCTTTCTGTGTAAAATGCGAATCAATGAAATCGATTAAATCATCCGATAGATTTTCAAAATTGAGATATTCCAAATCGGTCATAGTTTGACCATGACCGGGTAAATCAATAGCACTGCAATAAAAATCATTGTCCAGTTGTGCAATTATTTTGCGCCAGATGTTGGCATTGCCCATAAAGCCATGCAAAAACAGTAGCGGTTGTTTGTCGGATTTGCCTGATGTAAAGAAATTATATTTTTCGACCAGTCCCGTCATACTAGTTTTCTGGATTAAGTATTTTTTGCCTGATTAATTCTCTTATCCGTTCATGAGCCTTATAATTGTCATGGCGATCAGCCTTGATTTCTATCATACCGGATTTATTATCGCGTTGCAGTTCACTATAAGCGTTTTTGAATTCGATGATGGATTTGGGATTGCAATAATGCAGATCGTACATTTTGGCGACTGATTCAAACAGCATATTTTGCGGCGTAGCAAAATATTTCTCAAAAATTTTGTTATGTTTGGCGATGGGAAGAAAATGAAAGATTCCTCCGCCGTTGTTATTTATGACGATTATTATGACAGGGTTAGTTGATTCGCTCAGTAATTTTAGCGATGTCAGATCATGGATACAGGCCAGATCGCCAATAATCAGGGTTGTTGGACGATTGCATCCCTTCGCAAATCCGCAAGTCGACGCGATGACGCCATCGATCCCGCTGACGCCCCGATTACAGCCCACGGCAATTCCTTTCCGAGTGACCGGAATAAAACTATCGGCATCGCGAACCGGCATGCTGTTGGACAAAAAGAGAGCGTCTCGGGCCGGGATCAGGTCGCAGATTTCTTTGTAAACCGTGATTTCATTGAGGCGATTGCCGCCCGCGTATTCTTCGAGAGCGGTGCGGCACAAATACTCCAATCGCAACCATATGTCCAGAAACGTTTTTTCTTCTTTTGGCAGGAGAAGCGAGTCGAGTCGCCTTATGGCTTCGTCTTCCGGCAAATGAATAGTATGTGTATGGATTTGATCGGGATCAATAATGCTGTTATGGCCCTGAATCTTGATTATCGGAATATCTTTGATTGAACTCAAAAACCGATTCAGTCTTTTTGAAGTCGGCAGGCCGCCAACCTGAATGATGCATTCCGGATTGAGTGTTTCGGCCATATTATCTATATCGATATAAAGATCGTATAAACCGATCGGATAACCGGGAATTTCCTGCGAGGTAAACCGGAACTGCGAGAGAATATCAGTAATAATCGGCCATCGGAGTTTTTGCGACAGTTTGCCTATTGACGATGCTTTGCGATGTCTCGTTTCCGGCCCGGCAATGATGACGCCGTTACGACATTTGTAGACAACGGACTGTATCTCATCAAGACCATCATGAATTTCATTTTCAATTACCGATTCATGGCGCAGTTTTTCATCATACCAGCTGTCTGTCTGACGCAATAAGTTTTCCTTGTCATATTTCTCTGTGATCGGCGCCAGCGGTTCTCGAAATCTAATATTCAAATGAATCGGACCGGCAATTGAGTTACTTTTATCCCAGGTATTTCTAATTGAATCATCCAATTTATTTAGCGTCTCGTCCGGATTGAAAGAATAACCTGGCGCTGGAAAAGTTACCGATGTCGCATATTCGCCATATAGATTAATTTGATTGATAGTCTGGTTTGCACCGCATTGTTGAAGTTCTTCCGGCCTGTCGGCGGTAAGAACAAACAGCGGCAGGCGCGATTGATGCGCTTCGATAATTGCCGGAAAATAATTGGCGGCAGCCGTCCCCGAGGTGCATATCAATCCGGCGGCGCGCCCGAATGAACGGGCATATCCCACGGCAAAATAAGCAGCGGCGCGTTCATCAATTATGATTTTGGTTGAAGCATGGGGATGTTCGGATGCGGCAAGGACAAGAGGCGCGGATCTCGACCCCGGAGAAATAATAAAAAGCTCAACCCCCTCATTGACCAGGCGGTCAATAACCAAATGGGCTTGAAAAACATTTATATTTGGGATTTTCAAATCTTTATATCGGTCCGCGCGATTAAGGAACTTATTACATTCTTGCTTTCGGTTTCCTGCCATTCATCATCGGAATGGGATCCTTTGACGATTCCCGACCCGACAAACGCATGCATGCCTTTTTCATCGATGACCATCGACCGGATTCCGACCATGATTTCTGATTCATTTTTGCCCCAATAACCGATCGGGCCGGCGTACCACCCCCGATCAAACGGCTCCAGTTGTGAGATCATGTCAACTGCTGCCTGTCGTGGCGTTCCACCTACGGCGGGGGTGGGGTGAAGAGTATCAATAATTTTCCGGTCGCCAACATCATCCTTCAAGTGACCCGTGATTCTTGCCAGAAGATGCTGTATCCCCGATAACTTTAAAACCATCGGAGAGTGTTTTTTCACCTGGCCGGCGCAGACGAGACTGAGAGACTTCTCGACTCCGTCAATAACCGCCTTATGCTCGCGTTGGAGTTTGGCATCATTGAATAACAGTGCTTCGAGTTTCCCGTCGTCTTCCTCGGTTTCTCCCCGCTTGACAGTAGATGAGAGTGCATCGACTGAAATATTTTTGTTTTGCCTGCGGTATAGTCTTTCTGGCGAAACGGAAATAAATGATTTGCCTTTATCGTTCTGATAGAGCATGGCGTAATTATTTTTATGGCTGCCATCGAGCGAATCCAGCAGGTCAAATGGGTTTATCGGAGAAGTGGTTCGATAATCAATTCTTCGGGTGATGACAATTTTTTTTAAATCTCCGGCATCGATCGCGTTTATGCATTTTGAAATAATTGTGTTCCATGCATTTTTTTCGGGCAAATACCAAATGCGCTC
The DNA here is from genome assembly GCA_043819555.1 of Candidatus Zixiibacteriota bacterium. Classification (GTDB taxonomy): domain Bacteria; phylum Zixibacteria; class MSB-5A5; order GN15; family JAAZOE01; genus JAZGGI01. Next base: position 40,301 of record JBDREQ010000040.1, read on the forward strand.
TAAATTGGGGATATAATCAGAATGCGACGATTTCTGCCTCATGGATAAATCTTTAAATATTCTTTCAAATTTATTTAGTTCTGCCGAATCGGTTCTTGAATCAACCGCCAGGCAGTAATGCATTAAATATTTATTATCTTGCCGGCGAATCATGATTTCAGGCACGAAACACATTTCTTCGGGGAATCCATCCCAGATATCATCGCTATTTGCAGAATCTGAAAAACGCGAAGCATATAGAAATAACAAATTATCCTGAGGCGATAATTTAAGTATTTCATCTGCTTTGTCTGATGAGCCAGAGAATGCCATTTTATACGCTCCAATTTCAATTCGATTATCTCTGGTTCGAAAATAAAATTTGTCGCCCCGTCCGGAAACCTTTAGCCATTCCCGAATATCCAAAGGTGAAATTTCTTTTTCCAATAAGAATGGCAACGGCTGTCTGGTTGAAGTGGAGCGTTTTTTGACACAGGCGAATATTTCCGCAGCATTTTCGCTTTGATTGGCGGTGTATGTAATTTTGTCAGGCATAATTAAATCTTTGCCGGATGACAGAGCCGGGATTTATTAACAATATCGTAACCCAGATTCTCAAGATCATGCAGTAGATTTTTAAAATCGGGGAAGGTCATCGACTGGGCGCCATCGGATAAGGCGTCATTTGGATTATTGTGAACTTCGACCATAATACCATCGGCGCCTGCAGCCAGGGCCGCTTTGACCAGGGGCGGAACCAACTCTCTGTCGCCCGCGGCATGCGAAGCGTCGGCAATGACCGGCAGTCCGCTCAATTGACGAGCTATCGGAATGGCCAGAACATCGAGAGTAAAGCGAGTGCGATTTTCGAACGTACGAATTCCCCGTTCGCATAGAATTATTCGTTCATTGCCCCCCTTGCGGATATAGTCGGCGGCATGAAGCCATTCGTCAATCGTTGCCGCCATGCCGCGCTTGAATAAGATTGGCTTATCAACCGCACCCAGAGCCGTCAGAAGGGTGTAGTTAAACATATTGCGCGAACCGACCTGAATGATATCGGCGTATTGATAAACCTCGTCCAGCTGTGAACGGTCCATCAATTCGGTAACAACTTTCATATTAAATTTCGCCGCCGCCTGCGATAGAAATTTCAAACCGACTTTCCCCAAACCCTGAAATGAACTGCTCTGTGTCCGCGGTTTGAACGCTCCCCCCCGCAAAAATCGCAATCCCAATCCTGACAAAAATCCGGCGATTTCGTCAATTTGACTTTCTGACTCAACCGAACAAGGACCGGCGATAATAGTTTTGCTTTGCTTAATCTCATCAAAGAGATTTATCGCATTTTCATCTGTCGTTTTTTTTAATATCAATTTGCCTTTACCGGAAATTTGGTCCAGTCGTTTCTGAAGGGCGTCGTTAACATTGCCGAAAATCCTGATTACGACTTTATCACGGCTAACCACCTCATAATCGAGAGGTTGTTTCGATAACTCGGCCACAAATTTATTATAATTGTCGTCTTTGCCGTCAAAACTATAAATCATTTCGTTCCCCGCCGTCGGTATTCGTTGAATCCAACGAGGTTGTCTTCACCGAAAAAGATGCTTGTCGCGCCGGTTAAGGCTCGAAAACAATAACTTTTCAATATATATTTTTATAAATCTAAATCAAGTCCCCAGATCAACCTTTCCATCTAATCATCGCCGCATATTTTTTGGCCAATTTTATGGGCTTGCTTCATAATTTTTTTATCTTCTTTGACTGAGCCCTTTTTTATTCCCGAATGAGAATATGTAATCAATCCTGCCCGCTCAACATTAGCCCAGACAAAAAATCCCCCAATAACTTTTCGAGCCGGTTCGAATTTTTCCCGTTCGCCGCCGACGAGAATAATGATTCCTTTGCGCTTTTTTTCGATGCGCGGGATAATCATCTCCGGCGAATCCGGGCGATAGTGGCGAAAACAATTTGTGCGATCGATAAAGAGTTTGGTCTGGGCCGAGACCGAATCAAAATATATCGGGGAACCGACGACAATGGCATCGCACCAATCGAAGGCTTTATAGATTTTATCCATACCGTCATTGAAAAAGCAATAACCTTCATCGGGCGATTGACCGCAGGACTGGCAGGGCACAATATCCAGTTCATTGAGATAAATGTACTTCGTCTTCGCTCCGCCCGCTTTGCCAGCCTTAAGAACTTCCCTGACCAATAATTCGGTGGATGAACCGACAACGGGCGATCCTGATATGCCCAGGATATTAGTCACAAGGCGGCTCCTTTTCCATTTGCTCTTTTTCAAGAGACCACGTCAAGATTTGTTCTTCAAGATTCCTGCGGATCGCATGATTTTCGTTCAGCTTTTCCCAGTCAGATTTATCGATAAAAACTTCTTCTTTCTCCAATTCAGCCAAACGGATTTCGCTGTCTGAAATTTTTTCTCCCAATTTGGCAAGTTTTTTTTTATATCTTGATTTCTGACGACTCTTTTCCTTGAATGTTTCATAAGCCGCTTTTTTCTCAGGCGATACAGATTTCCCCGTAATATTCCACGGACTGGATTTTTCCGCGTAGTAGCTGTAATCGCCGAGATACTGGCGCATATACCCGGAAGAAATTTCAAAGATATGGTTGATGACATTATCGAGAAAATAACGATCATGGCTGACAATGATGAGAGTTCCGTTATACTCTTTCAGGCCCTCCTCGAGCGCCTCAATCGAGATAATATCAAGATGATTGGTCGGTTCGTCAAATATCAATAGATTGGCGGGACGATATAATATTTTTGCCAGAGACAGCTTTGTCTTTTCGCCTCCGGAAAGCTGAAATACTTTTTTAAAAACATCCTCGCCGATAAATCCAAAACGAGCCAGAAACGAGCGGAGTCTGCCGGATTCGGCCAGCGGATCGATTTCCCATAATTCGGAAAGAACGTCATTTTGATGATTTAGATTGGAAAGCTCCTGGTCAAAGTAGGCTATATCGACATTACCGCCGATGGTTATCTCGCCAGCGATTGGTTCCAAAAGCCCGCCGAGAGTTTTTAACAAAGTTGTTTTACCGCATCCATTGGGGCCGATAATCCCCACTCGATTTCCTCGATTCAGCTCAAATTCTATTTCCTCGACAAGAGGAACATTATCGTAGCCAATTGCCATATCATCGACTTTGACAACCTGCCGGAATGAACGCCCCCCGTCAAGAATCCTGAATGTCGGTCGAGCGTTTTCCTGATGCGGTTTTTCCAGTTTTTTCATTCGGGCTAAGTACTTTTGCCGTGACTGGGCTTGTTTGGTTTTTTGTCCGGCCATATTCCTGCGGATAAAGTCCTCAATGCGGAGAATTTCTTCCCGCTGATGACGGTAATGATGCTCGGCCAGCTTTAATTTTTTTTCGCGCTCTTCAAGATATTCATCAAAGCGGCAATGATATAAATTCAGCTTACACAATGAAAGTTCGGCGATCTTTTCAGCGGTGTTCTGGAGGAAACGGCGATCATGGGAAATTATGAGAAACGCTGATTTGGATCCTGAAATATAATTCTCGAGCCAGATCGTGGCATCAATATCAAGATGGTTAGTCGGCTCATCCAAAAGCAATAAATCATAACCGCCAAGTAATGCGGCCGCTATCTGCGCTCGGTTTCGTTCGCCTCCGGAAAAAGTCGCCAGCCGACGGTTCATCTGCATGCGATTAAAGCCAATTCCTTCGAGTACAATTTTCGCCTCGGTCTCAAAGCGGTATCCGCCCATCTCCTCATATTCCTGCGTCAGAATATGATATTCGCCAAGAATTTCTTCGGACTGTGTATCACCTGAGATTTGAATTTCAATCGCCATTAACCGCATCCGAATATCGTTGATATCGGGATGGGTCAAAAAGCAAAAATCATACAGGGATAATTCCAATTCATCATGCAATTCCTGGGCTACATAGCCAACCGTCATACCTTTTTTGAAATCAACTGTCCCCGAATCCGGTCGCATGATTCCGGAAATGATATTGAAAAGAGTGGTTTTGCCGGTGCCGTTATTTCCCACCAGTCCGATTTTTTGGCCCTCTTGAATAGCCAGAGAAGCATTCTCGAAGATTACCTGAGAATCAAATCGTTTGGAGATATTTGACAGCGAGGCTAACAGCATATTTAATTATTCGTCAGGGGTTACAGGCGCGCCGCGATCACGGGCAATTAACATTTCCAAAGCCAATAGGATTAGCGCGGCGGCAATAAAGAACTGCCATAATTCCCTCCCGAATCTTTTTTCGGAGAGAAATCCCGCGATGGATATCTCCGAAGGCAAGCGAGACGTTCCGGAAAACCGCGATTCCATTTCATTTCGGTCAACTTTATAAAAATCACCCTCATCGGAATCGACATTGACGGCAAAACGGTCGCTTTCGATACCGTCGTTCATGACTCGATACAATCCGGTTTTGGCGACTCGGCCGCAATTCAATCGGCGGGCATCGTCGCGAAATTCCATTGAGACAGTGCGGCTCAAGTTATCGGGACCAATTAATATATATTCATTGGCAATATTGAATCCTCGGCGCAAAATACGAACCGGGGATTCTCCGGCAATTATATTCTCCGTATGCGTCGAAAAATCGGATGACAAAAATTCACAGGAGCGTACCAAAAACGGAACAAAAAAAGGATGCAAGGCAATATCAGAAATATCCTGCGAAATATCGCAACCCATATAGAGAATCCGTCCGCGACCAAAAGGCGCTGTTGTAATCGCGGGTGAACCATCCGAATATCGAGCCATCAAGCTTGCTTCCGAATCATCTTTAAGTCGAGATTTTGGCAAAGCATAAGTCCTGAAACTTAAGGATTTGGGATCGATTTTATCTTTTAATATTTGCAATATGGGATGCTCGAAATTAAAATCCGACATCAGAAAAAAACCGCTTCGGGAGAAATTCGCAGGAAACGGAGAAGTGATCGTGACGCCGGTCATATCCTCAAAGTACGTCGCATAATGAGTCGAATCAGAATTCTGTCCGATATTCAATATTAAACCCCCGCCCCGGCGGACAAAATCCTTGAGGCGATTAACATCGGTTTGCGGAAGTTTATCGTAATCGGATAGTATAACTACATTGTAGTCTCGCAAACGGGCGGTCTGAAAATTATTATATCCGATTTCTGAAACCGACCAGTGCCGCCTGAGCTGTTCATCCGGGGCCAGAGCCAGCTTAAACAGCCGCCGATCAATATCATCCTGCCCAACTAACAGAATATTAAATTGCTCCGGGACATAAAAACTAAACCAGAAGCGGTTATCCGCCAGGAGGTCATCATCGGATAATTCTATATAACCGGAGTGATAGCCCGGAGTGGAAACCGATATTTCAAAATCAACAGGCGCTGACACGCCGGGGCGCAAACGAATATCCTCCTGAGCGATCCGTGCGTCATCAAGGTACAATGAAACGAGGATTTCATCCTCGCCTTCCGATGAGTATGATTTAACGGCAGCAGTAATGGGAAATTCGGTTCCAATTTCAATTAATTGATTGCCAAAGCTGACGTCCAATATGTTACAATTCGCTATTTCTCTAACAGGCAATTCGACCAAAAAAGTCTTCCCATCAAATTCCCCGGCCTGCTCATCCTGTGTAAATGATATTTCCTGTAAATCACTTAATATATAAATCTCATGATTTAGATTCATTCGTTCGCCCAGTAACTCGATCGCATTTGAATAGCTGGTCAATAAATCGGCGCGCATGTCTGTAAGCGAAATCTTGTCGAGAATCCGGGAGGATTGCTCGGAATTACCAAAAATATTATCAACCACCCGGTCAGTATTATCTCCGGTTGTTGTCAAAATGGCAACTTCATCTGTTTGGCCCAGCTGCGCCAAAATTTCCTGTGCCCTTCTTATTGCCAGATCAAAAAGAACTCCATCCCGCACCGATAATCCCATTGAGGCTGAATTGTCAATTATAATAACAGCCGAAACCGACGCGTGTGATCCCATATAGCCGCCTTTGGTAGCCGGTCGAGCAAAGGCGAAAACAACCATAAGAATAATAAGCGTCCTGATTATCAGGAGGAGAATTTGCTTTATTTTGATCGCCCGCACCTGATGTTTGCGCATCGCTTTAAGAAACACGATTGATGAGAAGGGCACGGTTTTGACTTTTCTCTTCGAAAAGAGATGTAAAATGAACGGGAATAATGCGGCTGCCGCGGCAAACAAAATCGCTGTATTAAGAAAATTTAGCATTTTTCAACCCCGCGGACAAAGAAACTAAAATCCTCGGAACGGTTCCAGTATATAAGATCTAACTTCTTGTTCAAAATGCGGTGGCAACGGATATTTCAGGATCTGTTGATAAAGGGCAATAGCCTCTTCGCGGCGCCCGTCAAGGTCGGCGACTCTTCCCAGCTCAAGCAGAAGGCGGGTTGCAAAAATAACTCGTGTCGGGTGAACCTCAAAATAAATGCCCTGATCCAGGTACGATTTGGCGACGCTGGTTTTATCATTTTCACATAAGGCCAATCCCAAATGCGCCTGCCCCAATCTCAGAAGATAAGCGGGCCGTGATTTTCCCATTTTATATATTTGTTCCATATCATCAATCGCACCGGCAAAATAATCAATGGCAGTAGCGGTATCGCCTTCGGATAATGATATGCGGCCCATCAGGATTCCCGACGACGCCCGGCTAAGCTGTGATGGGTTTTCGGCGAGATCCCGCATTAAATAAGTTTTTGCGCCTTCGATATTGCCCATTTGGAAATATGTATCGCCTTTTTTGTAAAAAATGCTTTTGGCCGTTGAATCAATTAATATAACACTATCATAAATTTTCTGAGCCGAATCATATTGTCCGTCGATAAGAAGCAAATTTCCAAAAACCATCATACGGGTGGCATCCCCGGGATCATGGGCAATTAAATATTCATACAATGTTCGAGCGGTATCATATTCTCCATCCATATACATATTCCATGCTTCTTCACCGATAGCATAGGTCGAATCATAAGTGGTTTCCATATGGTTTTTCAATTCTCTCAGGAATATATCCATTCCGGGGCGATTATAAATGAATTTATCGCGCTCATAAAAATAATGAAAATGTCCAGAATGAATCGTAACTGTATCGAGAAGATAATGCCAGTCGGCTTCGAGAGAATCCAGGGTTATACCATAGACTGGCAAAAATTGTCCGCCGATATTCAAATCGGTCGATTTCCGATATAGTTCTATAAAACGAGTCAAGCCATGCTTATCGACCAAGTATTTCACGAACGAGGCGGCCGTAGAAGTATTGTTATACCCGGGCAGATTAAAATAATCAATTGAACGCAGAATATTGGCCAGTGGCGGCAATTCGCTTTTCCTCTTTAATTCCCGCGCGTAGTAGTGGGCGGCATCGAAATATCCAGCCACGCCTTCAGCCAGGATGGGCGGGGAATATCCCAGGTATTTATAAGTGCGGGTCAAAATCCCGGGGAAAGCGTCAATCGTATTGTAATTGTGGGAATAGAGCGCAAAGCAATTGGACCGGGTTGGGTCGATGGCGAAGCCACCGCGCTTATCCCATTGAACTTCCTTAAGTAAACAGGGCGATAAAAAGTAATTGATCTTTCCGGGGAATCCCTGTTCGAATATTTTCTTAAATTCCTTATAGGTCGTCTCAATATATTCTCGCAAAAGATTCCAGCGAATATCTCCCAGAGTCAGGGGAACATAATAAAAATCAAAATTAGCCGAGGGATCGAATCTCCAAACACCATCGGCGTGGTAGTCATATTCGCAGGTTTGATCGGTACTGGAAACGGTATCAATTGAAAGCGGTGATATCCCCACACGGTATGCGGTACTATTCTTGCCCCGGACGTCTTCAATAAAATAAATACCGCCGGCAAGGCTATGGAATTTCTTAAACAGATTTTGCGGTTGAGGCCCCAGAGTATAAAGAGAGAATTCACATTCGTATATACTGTCGCCTTTAAAATTAGTTGTCAAATCAATCGTAAAATTAACGTGGAAGCTGGTGTTTTTTATACCCTCTTCAACATCAATATTCTTTTTGTATATCAATATATAGTCACCGTCGTTGTTTTTTTCTCGAACGGTTATTTCGCATTGAATATTGCGCGCCAGGATCAAACTTGAAGAAACCATGATATACAGGCATAGGCCACAAACCGCAACCAAATTTCGTTTCACAATCTTACCTCTTTCTTATAAACAATATCTTATACGCCGGGAGCGTCCTATCCTTCATGAATATCTGTCAATCGCGGCCTTACAAGGGCATGCAATTCCTGATTATTTTATTTCCTGATTTAATTGGCAAAAAATCAAAGCGGTCAAGATCAGTGCAAAAAACCAGATCATCCCCCATTCCAATCGATTTCAGATATTGCCCATGCGTCGAATTAATTGCAATTTCTCGCCAATCAGCGCCGCAGTTTTCGTAAGACAACCTGGCAAATTGGGCGGCATCATTGCCGTACGGGAAAATATCGCTCAGCCGCGAAATCATCATTCCGGCCGCCATTGTATCTTCACCCGAAAAACGTCCTTCCTGTCCGGCGCAACAGATGACGGGCGGAGCTGATAACTCTGTTAACATTGATACCACGGAGGACATACAGACAAACGAACCCAACAGAACTTTATCGAACTCCGAAAACCGGCGAAGGAGTTTCGTCCCGTTGGTTGAGTTGAAAATTATTTTTTGCCCGGAAACCTTTTCCTGAATCATTTCCGCGGGCGAGTTGCCAAAATCATATTTCTCGATGCGATACCCGTTTCTCTCACCTGCCAAAAGTGTTGAATCACCCAGTTCATTTTTTAACTTCCCTGCTTCCGCTATTGAACCGACCGGATATAAGGCTTCGGCGCTGGCCGCCAGAGCCGCCGCCATTGAAGTTGTCGCTCGAAAAATATCAACAATTACTACAGTGCGATCCTTATCGAGATCGACGGGTATTTCCGCAGGCACCAAAAATAATTCAATCATAAAATCGATTACTTATTCTTTTTGTAAAACGGCGGCTTGATAACATCAGCGACATATTTTTTGCCCCTGATGTCAATTTCAACAGTGTTTCCGGCTTTAGAAAACTCCCGCGCGACATACCCCATTGCTATCGGAATTCCCAAGGATGGCGATACCGTCCCTGACGTTATCTTGCCTATTTTTACCTCACCATGATAAATCAAATACCCTTTTCGGGGAAACACCTTATCTTTTAGTACCAGACAGACAAGATTGCGTTTGGGTTTTTCCTTCTTGACTATTCGCAAAACATCGGCTCCGATAAAATCACCTTTGTCAAGCTTAACTATCCAACCCAGCCCGGCTTCAATCGGATTAGTTGTCTGGTCAATATCGTTGCCGTATAAGGCCATTTTCATTTCCAGTCGCAGGCTGTCGCGTGCGCCGAGACCGATCAGTTTCAAATCGTATTTTCTCCCGGCTTCAATTACAGCCTGCCAGATTTCGACCGCACATTCAGATGGAATGTACAGCTCAAAGCCATCTTCACCGGTATATCCGGTTCGGGAGAAAAGAATTTTATGTCCGGTGATTTCGCTCTCGACAGACCAGTAATATTGAATTTCGTCCAAGTTTATCGGAGTCAACTCCTGTAAAAGCTTTTGGGCATTGGGTCCCTGAATGGCCAGCAATGAGTAATAATCACTTTTATCATTCAACACGACATCTCCGACCATGTAACCTTTGAGCCAGTCGAAATCTTTGTCAATATTGGCGGCGTTAACGACCAGCAGATATTTGTCCGGAAGGCGATACACCAATAAATCATCGACAATCCCACCATCTTCATAGGTCATGCAGGAATATTGAATCTGATTAACCTCCAGCGCGGAGACATCATTGGTTGTCATTTTTTGAAGGAATTCCAGAGCGCCGGGACCGCTGACTTCGAATTCACCCATGTGAGTCAGATCAAAAAGACCTACTCCTGACCGAACGGTTTTATGTTCCTCTATAATCCCTGAATACTGTACCGGCATGTAATAACCGGCGAAGGGCACCATTTTAGCTCCGGCTTCGATATGAAATTGAGTATAGGGAGTTTTTTTGAGATTATCTATATCTGCCATATCTATCTTTCTTAAAAGTAAACCGAACGCGCCAAGGAGGTCCGGTTTTTATAACCTGGCAAGTATTTTACTTGCCGCCGCCACGCGTATAATTTAAAAGTCCGCCGGCGCGAATAATCTGTATCTGCCTCGATGTCAACGAATAGGTAACTTGAATATCGATTCCTTTGGAAATATTTTTAACGGTAATATCGGCGCCGGTTGAGAGAATATCGGATATCATCGGCAATTTCAAATTATCGCCCTGGTCAATTCTGTCATAATCCTCAGGAAAGGCAAATGTCAAAGGCAGTATCCCGAAATTTATGAGATTGGCCAGATGAATGCGGGCGAATGATTTGGTTAGTACCATTTTAAGCCCCAGATACATTGGAGCCAACGCGGCATGTTCACGGGACGAACCCTGGCCATAATTTTCACCGCCGATAATAAAACCGCCTTTGTTATCCCTGGCTCTCTTGACAAAATCGGAATCTACATAGTAATAAACAAATTCGGCTATTTTGGGAATATTTGACCGCAACGGCAGAATTTTGGCCCCGGCCGGCATAATATGGTCGGTTGTGATATTGTCACCGACTTTTAATAATACTTTGCCATCCAGTGTTGATGGCATCGGTTCATTTATCGGCAACGGCGCGATATTCGGTCCACGAATAATCTTAACCTTGGCCGGTTCCTGAGATGGCTCAATCAATCCCGAATCATCAATTTTGATTGTTTCAGGCAACTTTATCTTGGGATATGTTTTCAATTCACGCGGATCGGTGATATATCCGGTCACAGCCGCGGCCACACAGGTTTCCGGGCTGGCCAGGTAAACCTGAGCATCCTTGGTGCCCGACCGTCCCGGGAAATTGCGGTTGAAAGAACGAATCGACACCGCCCCGGAACTGGGCGCCTGTCCCATGCCGATACATGGTCCGCATCCCGATTCGATTATGCGGCATCCGGCCGCTATCATATCAGTTAAAGCGCCATTTGATGCGACCGCTTCCAGGACTTGTTTCGAGCCGGGTGATATCGTGCAGGAAACATCCGGGTGGACATGCCGGCCCTTGAATAATCCGGCTGTTATAATCAAATCTGTATATGATGAATTGGTACAGCTTCCGATACAAACCTGATCAACCTTCACCCGCTTGATCGATTTCACTTTAACGACATTATCAGGCGAATGCGGCCTGGCAATCATCGGTTCCAATTTATTAAGATCGATTTTTATGATTTTGGCATATCTGGCATCGGAGTCAGCCTCCAGTGGAATCCATGATTTTACCCGTTTTTGAAGCTTCAGAAACGATTTCGTGTTTTCATCGGAAGGAAATATCGAGGTTGTTGCACCCAATTCCGCACCCATATTGGTAATCGTAGCGCGTTGAGGAACGGTAAGATTTTTTACTCCCGGACCGCCATATTCTATAACCCGGCCTAAGCCGCCCTTAACCGAAAGTACCCGCAATACTTCGAGAATAACATCTTTGGCTGTAACAAATTGTTTTAAAGTTCCGGTCAAATGAATTTTTAGAACTTCGGGCATCCTCAGGTAAAACGCCCCACCTCCCATGGCTACGGCGACATCCAGACCACCGGCGCCCAATGCAAGCATCCCAATTCCGCCCCCGGTAGGAGTATGCGAGTCGGAACCGATCAAAGTTTTTCCTGGAACTCCAAACCGTTCTAAATGAACCTGATGGCAAATCCCATTACCCGGCCGGGAAAAATAAATGCCATATTTGGCCGCAACCGATTGCAGATATCTGTGGTCGTCAGCGTTTTCGAATCCTGACTGAAGCATATTATGGTCAACGTAGCTAACCGAAACTTCTGTCTGGACTTTCTTTAACCCCAACGCCTCAAACTGCAGATAGGACATCGTCCCCGTCGCGTCCTGGGTCAGGGTCTGGTCTATTTTAATGGCGATATCTTCGCCAGCTTCCATCTTTCCGCTAACGAGATGACCCGAAATAATTTTTTCAGCCAAATTCATTCCCATTGCCGTCTCCTATCTCTTATGAATATTCCTCACCTATAGGCAGTAATAAAACATCGAAAAACAAATAAAGTCAACCGATTATTGCCAAGCGGCTTGAACTTTCTATTTTAAAATGATATACTACAACACCATGGAGCTTAATTCCAACATCAAGCCTGAATTTGCCGGCCATATTACTCAGGGCAGGTCAGAAATATTTATTTCTGCCCCGGCCAAAATTAATTTGTTTCTCAAAGTTACCGGCCGGCGGCCAGACGGATATCATAATATATATTCCTGGTTTCAAGCTGTCGATCTGGCCGATCATTTGCATATTTGTAAATTGACCAAATCGGAGATATTGATTGAAACCAATTGGCCATCTATCCCGACCGGTTCGAATAACCTTGTTTATAAGGCGGCGGAATTGATTCAACGCAATTTTGGACGAAATTTGGGATTTAAAATTAATCTATTTAAACAAATTCCAGCCGGGGCAGGTTTGGGAGGAGGCTCTTCGGATGCGGCGGCATTTATTAAGGGGGCCAATAAATTAATCGGTTTGGACATGAGCAACCGGGATATGGAAAAATTGGGACTCGAAATCGGCTCCGATATTCCGTTTTTCTTTGGCACCGGACAAGCCGAAGTAAGCGGCAGGGGTGAAATAGTTAAACCCATTCAACTGCCGACTGATTACAGAGTTATCCTGGTAACGCCGGATTTTGAGATTAGTGCCGCGGATGCATATCGGTACCTGAAATTGGACTTGACAGGACCTAATCATAATGTTAACTTAACCTGTTGTAAAACAACGGGTGAGTTATTTGGTATGATTTCCCAAATGACCAACGATTTAGAAATTGAATTGAAGAAGTTATATCCCATATTTGGGGATATAGAAGAAAGGCTGATAAAGTTCGGCGCAAGAATTGCGAGACTAAGCGGTAGCGGTCCCACAATTTTTAGTCTTTTTGATAAAAGCGCTGTTGAGGAAGAATTTGCATTATCCTTCGTGGGGGAGGGATGGGGGTGTTTTGATGTGAACCCTCTTATCCTACCGCTTAGGGATAGCTAACCGTATTCAGCGGGAGGTGTCAGCCGTGGAAATCACCGAGATAAGAATCACGTTGAGAAACGAAGAAAAACTTAAAGGGTTTGCCAACGTGACCTTCGACAACGCCTTTGTTGTTCGGGGACTCAAGATAATTTCGGGTAACTCCGGGTATTTTGTGTCGATGCCAAGCAGAAAAAGGCCGGACGGCAGTCATCAGGATATCTGCCATCCGATTAATAATGAAACTCGTCAGAATATTGAGGAGAAGGTTCTGGAGGCTTATGAGATGGAGTTGAAAGCCTCGACTGCTCAACAGACGTAAAAAATTATTGGGGCGTCGTCAAGCGGTAAGACACAAGCCTTTGGAGCTTGCATTCGCAGGTTCGAATCCTGCCGCCCCAGCCAGACGACAAGTTATGAATGGTTCACCTGTTCTGAGTCCAAGTTGAACCGGGACAGGTTTTTTTGTCATAACCTTTGGAAGACTGACATGTAATTATGCTGAATAACAAGCATGTGCGTATAATTTGCGGCACGGCCAACCGGCCTTTGGGCGAAGCGATCGCTCGAAAGCTTAATGTTCCCCTATGCGATACCGAAATCAAACGGTTTTCGGATGGCGAGATATTTGTTCAGATTAATGAGAATATTCGGGGAGCACATGTTTTTATTGTGCAGCCGACTAATCCATCGGCCGATAACCTTTTTGAACTGCTAATGCTTATTGAGGCGTCACGCCGATCTTCGGCCAAAAATATTACGGCTGTAATTCCGTATTACGGTTATGCTCGCGCCGACCGCAAAGAAATGCCTCGCGTGTGTATCGCCGCCAAGCTAATTGCGGATCTTTTAAGCACCGCCGGAGCCAACCGTGTTATAACCATGGATTTACATGCTGCTCAAATTCAGGGCTTCTTTTCGATTCCGGTTGATCACCTTTATTCCTCGATCATATTTAACGATTTCCTGCGAAAAATCCCGACAAAAAATTTAGTTGTCGTCAGCCCCGATGTCGGTTCAATAAAGGTGGCCCGCGCTTTCGCAAAAACGATGCGGGCTAGTCTGGCCATAATCGATAAACGGCGGCCGGTACAGAACAAGGCAACGGTCGTACACATCATCGGAGAAGTCAAGGGTTGCGATGTCATCATCCGCGATGATATGATTGATACCGCCGGAACTTTGACCGAAGCCGCCAAAGCGCTCAAGGAAGCCGGATGCGGAAAAATATTCGCCTGCGCGGCGCACGGCGTATTATCCGGCAACGCCCTGGAACGAATCGATAATTCGCCGATTGAAAAAGTTATTATATCTGACTCGATAGATCAATCACAGCGAAACCTGTCCGATAAGTTTATGGTATTAAGCTGTGCCGAAACCTTCGCCGAATCAATTGATAGAATTGAAACTGACGCTTCGGTGTCAATGATGTTTAGAACTTGAGACGCGAAAATATTTCTGGAGGTTGAATAGATGAAAGAACTTAATCTGAAAGTTTCCAAACGCGAAAATACTGGAAAAGGTTTTAATCGCCGTTTGCGCGATGAAGGAATTGTACCCGCGGTTGTGTATGGACCGGATGCGGAACCGGTCCCTGTTCAAGTTGATTACCGCGAATTATATCGATTAATGCATGGTCAACCCATGTCAACTATCATTAATCTTGATATTGAAGGAATCGATGAACCGGATCGCAAGGTTCTCATACGAGAATTGCAAAAAGATCCCGTTTCGGGCAAACTGGTGCACCTCGATTTCCACAATATATCGATGGACAAACTGATTACTATTACTGTTGCCGTCTATACGGTTGGTGTCCCCGAAGGCGTAAAGAACTTTGGCGGCGTGGTTCAGACTATCCTGCGTGAAATTGAGGTATCATGTTTGCCGACCGCCATACCGGATAATATAGAAATTGATATTTCTCATCTGAATATCGGGGATTCAATTCACGTTTCGGACCTGAAGCTTGAAAATGTGGATATTTTGACCGACGCGGTTCGTACAATCGTAACTATCAGCGCTCCGACGGTCATCAAGGAAGTTGAGGCTGCTGAAGAAGAAGCAGTTGAAGGCGAAGAAGGCGCTGAAGGCGAGGGAAAAGAAGGCGAGGAAAAAGAAGGCGAAGACAAGAAAGACGAAGGCGACAAGAAAAAATAATTTTCTGGCACCTGATAAATTAATCACAATAAAAAACCCCATATCAAACGCGGGGTTTTTTATTTTTTGCGAGAGTATTGACTGGGTCTTTGCGTGACACAGCAAAACTTTCGCTATATTCGGCATATCCCTCCTTTTTCCATTCGGGAAAGCTCATCAGATTGGCAAAAAAGTATACTTCGTCAGCAGCGTGATTGGGATTGGCCACCGGTCCATCCCGATTCACCTGCCGGTGAAGCCGGTTTGTTGGTCGGGGATAGAGTAGTCAGTAAAGACAATCAACTGCCTATGAATATTGATGGAGATAATATGAGAGCGATGCTCCGCAAGGACGGCAAAATTATGTTTCGTATCAGACCGCATTCGAGAAATTAATTTGAATAATCGTGAAAAATTATTCTTAGTTGATTAAACAACTCCTCTGATTGAAAGTCATTTGTATAGGGCTGTCTTAATTTACGTTAAATAAGGGGTTGCAATTACTGTAAGATTTTTAGCCTGCTTCGAGCCATCTTTATAGAACAGAGATATTTTATTTGCAGGTATTTATGAAGCGAGTTGGCAATTTTAGAAGTACAGTTCAAAGAATATTCCCCGTTTTTAATCTTTTTCTTATTATTTATGCCTTATTAACCATTACTATATCAGCCGATGGAGTGCCATTCAGTCAGGATAGAAACCCAAATTTGAGATTTATATCACCCAAAATCACTGATACTTATTCTTACTCACCTGAATTTAAGACCTCCGGCATGAGCCCTCAAGAACTCGATTCAGCGATAAATTCTATCATTCAAAAAAATTACTTGCCGGGAGTGGCTGTCGCGGTTATCAAGGGAGACAAAGTCATTTACTCTAAAGGATACGGCTACGCCAGGATTGAAACCGGTCAAAAAACTACCGATACGACTTCTTATATGCTGGCTTCGGTGAGCAAAACTTTTACAGGCATGGCCCTCATGCAACTGTGGGAAGCGGGCGCGTTTGATCTGGATGATGATGTTAACGATTATCTCCCTTTTTCGGTTCGCAATCCCAACTATCCTCATTTACCGATCACATTTCGTATGATTTTAACTCATACTTCCAGCCTGCGGGATAATTGGGATGTCATGTATTCAACTTATCACCCCGGCGACAGCCCTATCCCTTTGCCATATTATGTTGAAAACTATTTCGTTGCGGGCGGTGAGTTTTATAATGAAAATAAAAATTTTTACCAGTGGAGCCCGGGCGTCGCCTATACTTATTGCAATCACGGACTTGTTCTTGCCGGTTACCTGGTTGAAGCCGTTTCGGGAATTGATTTGAATCAATGGTGTCGGGATTCGATCTTTACCCCCCTTGACATGAGACAAACGGCATGGTTTTTTTCTGAATTAAATTCAAACAATATTGCCATGCCTTACAACCTGAATATGTATCAGCTTGAGTCCATCGGTCATTTTGGATACGCTGATTGGCCGGCCGGGCAATTACGATCCAGCGCACTGGACCTGGCCAAACACCTCAGGCTTTTTATGAATTACGGTCAGGTTGACGGGGTGCGGCTTCTCGACAGCACAACGGTCGCTGAAATCACAACGATTCAGTATCCCAATATTTACACGCATCTTGGGCTGGTTTGGTTTAATTTCGATTATTGGGGATGTTCTACATGGATGCACGACGGTGGTGATCAGGGTGTCGCAACTTATATCAGTTTCTGTAATGAATACAAAACCGCCGTAGTTGTTCTGACCAATATTTCAAATCACAGCGCCGTCAGTTCTATTAAACAGCTTTTATTTCAGTTTTCTGAACAAGGAATTCACCTAA
>JBDREQ010000041.1:0-11352 GCA_043819555.1 Candidatus Zixiibacteriota bacterium
GTGAAATACTTGTAGGATAGCCTTGAGTGACGCTTAGATTGCTGTGCAAACTCAAGGCGAACACATTATCAGCAATCTATGCATGTAGACGCTTAAATGAAAGATTCTCGGACGGGGGTTCGACTCCCCCCGCCTCCACCAGTCTTCGTTCGCAACGAAGTGGAGAACGAAGACTGCCACGGCGAAGTCATAAAGACGAAGCCGGGCAACTTCTCCACAGAAAACGTTAGTTGCGAACTACGCCTTGGCGAGCCAGTCTAATATGAAGGCCGAGTTGAAAGCGAAACCACAAGCCTAATAAGACATGAAATGAGTGAGTTTAATTATGTCTATATCCTCTCAAGCGAGGTAGACGCAACACGCCATTACACCGGGTTGACCGACGATCTCGATGCCCGTCTCAAAGCCCATAATTCAGGGCAAGTTACACACACCGTAAAA
Organism: Candidatus Zixiibacteriota bacterium; assembly: GCA_043819555.1. GTDB lineage: Bacteria > Zixibacteria > MSB-5A5 > GN15 > JAAZOE01 > JAZGGI01. The sequence continues at coordinate 442 of JBDREQ010000041.1, forward strand.
TACCGTCCCTGGAAGATTGATACAGCCATTGCATTTCGCTCCAGAAAAAAGGCCGCGGCCTTTGAGAAGTACCTCAAGTCTCATTCCGGTCGAGCCTTTGCGTCAAAGCATTTTTAAATCTGAACGCTACCTCAAATCCGGTTTGGGCCATGCCTTTGCCAATCGCCACTTCCGGGTTTGAATACATCCTGCCTTGTCGTTAACATAGTGGGTAACGCCCTTAAATTTATAGGAATCGTATTCTATCAATTGATAATTTTTCTTGCCGGCAATTACTGCTTTCATATCGATTTGAGAATTTAGAATATTAAGGGCATCCCATTTATGTCAATGAAAGCCGAGGCATCCTTCACTGTGAGATAGGCCATTTTTACACCAAACGCTTTTGGGCTTTCATCGTCCAAGCCCTTGGAATCCATATTCAGGTTCCGGCCAAGATCGATCAGGTAACTGAGCTGTTTGTTGGTAATCCGGCCTTCACCATTTCCATTGCCTCCATTACTGCCGTTGCTTCCTCGACGGTCATAGCTTCTCCCCGAATTATTATTCACCGGTCCGGGCTGATTGGCGCGTTCGTGAAGCGAGGAGTCGCCGTTATACAGATGAAGTCCTACGCCTAATAGCGTGGCTGCCTTTTTCAGAGCATCTGTAGCCGCTGCCTTCAGATCATCCGCGATGGATATGACCTCCCCGGTTTCCTTCACCCTGGTGATCATGCTTGAGCCAAACTGCGTTTTAACTACATTTTCAGCAGTCAGCTTTCCAAGAACAATCACTTCACCGACATCATTATGGATCTCGTGTTCAAGGATCTCAAATGACCATGCTGAATCAAAAGCATCGTTAAGCCTTTGAATGACCGTATGGCCTTCAACATAATCAAGCATCTTGCCAAAATTACCTTCACGTTGCTTTACCTGTTCGGGAGCAAATGGCTTTTCCAATAGTTCTCTATTCATGATGTATCCTCCTTTATGAATTAAATTGATTGGGCCTAAACGCAAAAAAGGCCCGCCGAGAGCAAATTCCCGACGGGCCTGGTTGTTGGTTATGACGGTTACAATACCGACACCTACTCTAATTCCTTAACTGGAGCTATTCACCTCCTTTCTGAATAAGAATATTTTTATGAAGTGTGATTGGATAAACTCTGATCATTCGGGGAACAAAGACTTATCGCATGTGATAGATGAGGACAATGGGATACCCCCCCTATAATAATCCGGCTGGATTAATCCCTTCACCTCAGTGCTTGGGACCAAGAGGCAATTATTATCTGAATCAGAAAAAGTTCACATATGATACAGTGTGGGTGCCAGATATTATTATCGGCTTCTCTTAAAATCGCTTCGACCATGATATTGGTATGAAAAGGCTCGATAAATAAGCGAGAGGTGTTTTGGTAAGGGCTTTGGTATAGGTTAGGGGCGTTCGTTGAACCTGGGCTGAATTTGGATTTCTGTGGGCATGTTTAGAGGTAATTCCTCAGAATCTGCAACTACTTACGGTTAGCAGTAAATAAATCACCATATACTCCAGCTCACCTTATCCATGCCCTTCTACATTCCTCTATCTATTCCAGTAGCTGTATCCGCCAGACCTCCACCAATACCGTAAATCCACTGCCCTATAAATACTGATGGGTCTTTTTTTGTAATCTTTCTATCCCGTGAAAGAATGTCTTGTTTTGCTTCCCTTTGAAGTTCTTCATCATCGCCTACAAGTTCAACCACTTTATCTACTGCCTCAGCAAATTTAGCGTCATTTTTTATAGTTCTGTCACTGACCTTAAATTCTTTAGCTAATCTTTCTGCGGTTTTTGGGGGGAAAAAGTTTCCTCCCCAAAAACTCTATCAGATCTTCCAGTAGCCGCTTTCTTTTCTTCCTTATACCTTTGACCTCTCAAATAGCTGATTTCCTCTGGTGTTAAATTTCTTCTGCCAAGCTGATTGTTGATTATCCAATTTATTGCTTCATCATCATTCTCAAACTCTATGGTTTTTAGACGGCCTGGTTTTTCATGAAGACATGGTGGTGATTCTGGTTGTGATTAAATGCTACCTATATTGATGGACATTTGTTCTTTACAATTCAATATGTTATGACTACTATACTATTGACCAATAAAATCAGCACGTTGCTGTCGTAAAATTCTTTATCAAATTCCTTCAAAATCTGGTAAGGTTTCAATTACCATACGAAATATTCAATAGAATTGAAATTATTGCGACGATAGACCTTGGCAAGCTATGTTAGAAGGCAAGTATCACTCACTTGAACCAGGTGTCCGTAATTCCCGGTTTATTTAATATGCGCGAATTAATTCCCAACAATTATAAGTTAGCGTTTGAAGAGGTAAAACAATGAATACAATTGCTCCTTATATCCCTTTAATTGTTTTATTTGCATTAATATCAATACCATTCATAATTGCGCGAAAAAAATCTCAGTGCTCCGCCTACACTATTGTTTGCCCAAAATGCAAGTCTGAAACAACCGGTAAATTGAGATTATCCTTTTTAGGGTTAAAAAGTATTAAGTGTCAGCATTGCGAAAAAACAATTAAATTACCACTTACGTGGGGTATGAGAATTTCTTACTTAATAGTATTTATTATTTTGGCCTTTAGTATGATTAATGAATTTAATGTAGTCACATTATTATTTATCGTATTGATTCTGATAGCATTATTTAATGACTTAAAGGCTGTCCTATCCCACAAAAACGCTAACAAAAGGTTTCAGTAGACCTCAAAAAGCCGCGGCCGCTGAAGAGTATATTTAATGAGTATTGTCCAATGCGTAAGATGATTTTATCAAACAAGTGGCCGATGCAAGAAATGATTTTGTCCACGATGGGAACACTTGGAAAATCAAGGATAGTATGGCAGATGACTGCATGAATAAAATATATCCTATGCTCAGCCTTCATGCATATCTTCATAACTATTTTGTACATGAGATTTATGATTTTAATAAAAATGAAGAAAGCTCATAACCCCCGCTTTCACGACGACGTCCTAAAAGACGGGCGTGTGTGAAGCGCCCCGATGGCATTATGGAGACACTGCTTATATCCTTGGGAACCGGTATCGTCTGTGCTCTCGTCGGCACTTGCGTTGGATTTCGTCTCGGTCGAGGGGCAAAAGCACAAGACGACCGGGAGGAACTGATCCGCGACGTTGCAGAGAAATACCGCGAGTTTCGCCAGCAGGACAGAACGCCTGGGGTCTATGGCCTGATCAAATCTGGAGTCGAACGCCTCAATACTCATCAAGAGGTAGAGAGAACCGTCCAACTTATTGAGTCCTTTGGCATCAAAGACCCCTTTAGCACAATCAGACACCAACTTACCGGAAGAGACCTCCGCGACCTGTTCCGTGCGATGCGGGAAGGGAAATTCAACGCACGTCTTCCTGGTGGCGTGAGAATGGCCATTGAGAAGACGGCCATGTTGAAGGAATAGGAATGCTAACAACACGCTGGAGGCTCCTGCGCGCTTCAGTGTGGATATTACAACACAACTGCTATAAATAATAAGTCAGATATTAACCCAGCCACTTATCATTACGAAACGGAATCTTTTATAAAATTGAAATTATTGCGACGATAGACTTTGAAGTTTGAAGCAAGTGGTCGAATACCGGGGCATAAATGATTTATTCATTGGATAATCATTATGGCAATCAATAAAAGGATCATTACATCTCCCATAATCCTTTTTCTCGGTGCTGGTGCCTCAGTTCCCCTTGGGAAACCCACCATGAAAGAATTTGTCACCAAATTAGAACAGCTCATTCCCAGGTACAACAAGCGCAGCCAGATATTTCATAAAATAGCAGCCTTTCGTAATAAAGATCTTGAAGAAATTCTTGGTGATCTTGAAAAACTTCATAGCCTTCAATACATAAATTCATTCAATATTAGGTCTTTGGGACTTACTACAGATGATAAAAGCTATGAGGATTTGCTAATTGAAATCGACAATACTGAGGTAGACGCTCTAATATCTATTATTAAACACGAGATCATTAAAGAATACCGTGAATTAGAGGAAAAATCAGTTTTGCAGGTCTACGAACCACTTTTCGAGACAATTTTTTCTTCAATAGGTCCAAGGAAGCATTTTTTACCTGTTTTCACAACAAATTATGATTTGGCAGTGGAAGAATTTTGTAGATTAAAAATGCAGGACTATGGCTTAACAAATGGAATTGAAGCAGACCATTTTTCTAAGGAATTTTTCTGGAACCCATCCATATTTCAATCGCTGAGCCTAATAGAGGGTAGACGACAAATCGTGCTTTTCAAACTCCATGGTTCAGTGGATTGGATTCGCTTAAGGACAAGCGGCAAAATCGTTAAATCTCCGTCAATGTATGATAGGTTGGATTCGAAGGTATACCAGAATGTCATCATCTATCCGACAGGGGATAAAATTGCTATTGATGAACCTTTTGTAACTAACTACAGGTACCTTACAAAATGTTGTGAAAAAGCGAAACTGATGATCGTAATAGGCTATTCATTTAGGGATTATGGGACTATTAATGCTCTTGTTAATGCTTTTGATCTAAATAGAGGTTTCTACATGATATTGATTTCCCCCCATGCAGAGGACGTTCTACAGTCTATCCCACATGAATTCACATTTAATTTTGTTAACCCTATCCCTTCTTGTTTTGGTGAAGCTTCTAATGAGAATGAATATCTTGATAGTATAAAGAAATGGATTAGCAGTAGAATTCAAATGGTGTACAAAGAATAACACTGAGGTCTAAAATCTACTTTTCCTCTATAATAGATACCTGAAAAGAGTTTGAGGTGTTAAGTTATGGAAAATTTAATTGATTGTGGCCATTGTGGTGCTAAAATCTCTGACACGGCCCTAAAATGTCCAACTTGTTTTAAAGACACGGGTGATAAAGAGACCCTGATTAAGAAAATAGGTTTATCCGCTGCTGGCGTTTCTATAGGTGCAACGCTATTAGGTCCAGTTGGGATTGCTACTATGGTTGTGGGCGGGTTTTTCTGGGCATTATCTGATCGTCAGCTGAAGAAAATGGCGAAGAAACTTGGTGCAATCGATTTGTTCTATCTTACAGATGCTGAATGGGTTTTGGTCACAGAAACAAATTTTGTCATAGTTTTTCTATCGGGGGGAGCATTGGAAACAGCGAATTTCTTGCGAAGCGATCTGCATAAAGTTTTTATTGATGAGAACAAATCTAAGAGTGGCGGATTTCTCTCAAAAAAACGTACCGTATTACAGTTGGATTTTTTTGATACAAATTTTAGAAAAATGGAAGTTAGCTATAAATATAAATTTAAAGGAAAGAATTCACGTGCGGAGGCTGAATTGGTTCTCATAAAATTCAAAGAATATCAAACGCCATAAACTCTATACCGCTTAATCTCTGAGGCTTGTGGCTGATACCCCCCCTCTTCTACTAACTATGCTTTGCCTTGGAAAGTCGATTGTCGTGGCGATTTGGGCGTCTTACCTGCGGAAGTAAAGGGGATGATGATAGAGATAAAAAAATAGGCAGAAAATGTTGTCAAGGTCTTGACATGAAAAAAATGAAGATAGTTGGTTTTTATCAAGATTGTATGGAGGTCAATCGGTAGCTGGTCTAAATATCAAGATGGCTGGCAGGGCTTGTGAGATATTTGTTTCATATAAAGCCGATAATCCTCGGGGTAAGGGGATAGGCTTGGGAAAGCTAAAGGACTGCCTGCTCCCTCCCTCTCATTGGCACGATTAGAAAATGCTTGATCTTATGACTTCTGATTTGTATATGTAAATATTATATTTAATAGATTCAAGCGTTTGGCAAGCTATGTTGCGTCCAGACCGGTGCTTGTTTATTATGACTACAAGATGTACCCCGTTTCTAAAGAGGATATTATAGGATGAATAAAGGTTACATATATATCCTCATCAGCGAATCCCTAAAAGAGGATTTCCTGAAGATTGGTGTGATCAATAGAGACCCTGATGAATTTGCCAAAGAGGTTTCAGCGGGTAGTGAATTACCATCAGAGTTTATAGTCGCTTATAAAAAGGAAATTCCTGACTGTGAAAAAGCTAATGATTCAATCAGTGAAAAATTGGGTGAGTACAATTGTGCCCAAGGCCAGGAAAAGAACAGCGGATTTTATGATATGCCACTACAAAAAGCCATTGCCTTACTCCATCAAATAGCAAAAGAACTGGCGGTGCCGCAGGAAAAACCTAAAGAAGAACTACTTATTGATGTTCTTGCTCGTGAAACTGAAGCCGAGCGAAATGAAAGAATCAGAAAAGAAGTGGAGGCAATATCTGGAAAAGTAGATAAGAAATTAGCCGAAAAAGGAAAAAAGAAAATAACAGAGACGGGAGTCAAAGAAAATGCTCAGTTGAAAGATATAAAAGAATTACAGGATGTTCGTGTTTTATGCAGTGATGAGAGCTGTATAGGGATAATTGGACCGAACATGCGCTGTACGGAGTGTGGGAAATACCAGGAAAGCCCTCTTAGCAAGGATGGAGAAAATTTATCGACTGGACAAGGTATAATAAAAAAAGCACATTTCAATCTAAAACTATGTCCCACATGTCGTGCTTTTCAAGATGCCGAAAAAAAGGGTTGCCCAAATTGCGGTCATGACCTTACGAATGTTGAAATTTCAAAAAAAGTTGATAATTCAAATATTGATGAAGGTAAAAAATTTCTCGGAGGCGAATATCATCCCTGGAGACGATTTTTTGCTCGTATGGTAGATGTTTCCACCCTTGGCATGGCTCTTCTCTTCATGTTCGCATTCATTGTAGGGATACTCTTTCGTGAGCATGCAATAGGATTTTCAAAGGCACTGGAAAATAAAATAATATCCGGTTTTCTGCTCTTCCTTTTGTGGCTACCACTTGAGGCAATTCTCTTATCGTCAACGGGAACCACACTTGGCAAATGGATTTTTGGGATACGAGTAGTAAGTTTTAACGGTAAAAAGCTTTTGTTTTCCAAGGCACTAAAAAGAACATTCTTGGTTTGGCTTCAGGGCGTTGGTTTTGGTATCCCCTTCGTTGCAATTTTCACTCAGCTTTTCGGTTACCGCCGCCTAACAAGGACAGGAACGACGCTATGGGACCGTTCAGTCAACTCGACGGTGACTCATGCGGAATGGGGTCCGGTACGAGTAATTATTTGTACCCTCTGCGTAATTTCGGTCTGGTTCTTTCTGAGTCTTTTGAATACGATAGGAACTAAATATCCTGGCTAACAACAGCTTTAACACCGACCTCGTTATCACTCGGCGGGTTAAGCTGAGCGTTCGGCTCGAACAATGAACAAAAATCAACAGCGAAATCTCATAGAGACCGCGGATGCAATTGGTAGCCACCTCGCATTAACGTGGAATTACGTCGCTACACTCCGAGCACTCCAGAAACATGCCCGGTCCCATCCCAAGCTTATTGAAGCACACAATCACTTTATCTTCACGATCACACAAGCCCTTTGGGACGTCCTCCTCCTAAAATTGAGTCACTGCTCCGATAACACCAAAAAAGCCAAGGGATTTCCAAAGCTCTTCAATCAACTGAAAAAATACCTGCCTGAAGGAGCAGCGTTAAAGAAGACCATCAAGAAGCAAGAGAAAGTCCTACAAAGGCTTGCGACACTGGAAAAGGTCAAGAAATGGCGCAATGAGATCATAGCTCACCACACCTATGCAGCGGATGGTCCTCAATTCTTTGAGGACAACCAGGTTACTCTCGATGAAGTGGGAAAGCTTGTGACGAAACACAGAGACATTCTGCATGCTTTCACTTTTCCTCTATTCGACCTCGGCTTCAGGATCAAAGACCATGGTCCCAGAGCGCACAGAGGAGTAAATAAGCTATTCGCATCCCTGAAGGAGAGCCGAACAAAACAATCGAGAGGGACTTGATATTCCGCGCCTTCGGCGCCCCTTCTTAAAACAGCCCCTCTCAGTCAATCTACATTTCGCAGGTTACAGGTCGTGAGCTTGAAAAACATTCCAACCACCTAATAACATTAAATAATTCAGTCGTTTTATCACTATATTTACCCTTTAAAGAAACGCCGGTGGTGGGTGTTACGGGTGGTGCCATGAGTGGTGGTGTAGATATGATATGAATGTAGTGCTGTTGATACAAGTATCAAGAAAAGAACCTGGCTGATAGCCCTTCGAATTGAACCTACGCTACTTCTTACCCTGCTTCTTCCTGAACAAAGCTATACCTGCTTTGGCTATATCTGCTCTTGTTCTTCCTTTTTTCGGCTTCGGTGGGCATAACTTATTATCTTCTTTGCGAATAACCCTTACCATATGTAATACTGTTTGATATGAGACACCAAACTCTTTAGCCCACTCATCAGTAGTTTTATGATCCCACTCTTCAATCATTCTTTCTATATCTTCTGGTGTTAAAGACCTCCTTGATTTAGTTTCCTTTTTCTCTGTTGTTTTTTCTTTCTTCTTTGCCATAGGTTTAACCTCCTTATGTTTTGGTATCGCTTTAACCTTTTCTCGCATTTCTTTTAATTGTGCTTTGGTTGGTGGTTTAGAGGTACGCTTTAATACCGTAGGTTTTCGTTTCTTTATCATATGTGCTATCTCTAATAGTAGTACTAATTTATATTCTATTCTACCCTATCTTCCTAATGATAATGTTGAATAATATACTCCTACAATCTATGTGTCAATATATTTATTTTACTATCCAGACGCTCTGTAAAGCACGATACGGCACTTCTATTGTGTAGGGTATAGGTAGGTATGGGTTTTTATACAAACAAGTCTATGGTGGTATTTTATGATTATGAACCTGGTGTTATTCTTTTTAATAAACCTATATTTTCATGGGGTTTTTCTACATTGAAGACAGCTATTGGTTAAACAGGGCGTTACGCTGCAGTGTAATGGTGAAGGTGTTGTAATTACTCCTATATTACAATTTTACTATACTAAACGGGCACGCTGAACACTAGTGTAATGACACTCTGTGGGTCACAGTAAGAGACAGTTCCCCTACTCCCCCTCCCCAACATTCCAGGTGAAATTTTTCTGCGGACACACTTATCAGTGTATTTATGTGGAAGCCCACCATGATAAGATTGGAATGGCAGCCGGCTTTGGTCTGGTAGAATACTGGTAGAATTAATCCATATTGGTTGTTATGGATTGAACCTATTGAACTTATTGAACGCTTCTAAACTATCGATAATAGTCCGAAATTAGAAGGGAAACCATGAATAACGACTACCTACAGGTTTTTAATAGTGAGACATTCGACTCCCCCCGCCTCCACCATCCTTCGCTTGTTCACTTCGCTCACGAGCTACGGATGGCAGGCCATCAAAACCAATAGAGAACGAGCGAAGGATGGCATTTTTTTTGCCAATGCTTTGTCTGGTAAACCAACCTCTTTAAAATAATCAACATAAAAATATATACCGCCCAAAGCAGGCTTTCTTTTGGCTTGATTAACAATATGGCTAACGGCGGTATAAGCGATCCCAAAGACGTTCTTTACCTCTTAGTCGTGTATGCACCCCTCGCCCGGAGAAAATAAACAAAATAGCGGAAATTGAAACGGCTCATTTAGGTTTTTGTTGACGTGAAGCAGAAAAAATGTCATACTATGTAGGACTTGAAATGGGGGATTCATTTTGAGAATAAATGATTTTGAATGGGATGAAGGAAACTCGCTACATCTTGAGCTTGGTCATGGGATCAGTCAAGAAGAAGCGGAAGAAATCTTTGCTTATGCCCCTTTTTTTCGAAGAACAAAGAAAGGTCATTATGCGGTTTTTGGTCCGACATCCGCTGGAAGATTTCTCACGATTATATTCGATCTAAAAGCGAAGGGAATGGCACGCCCCATAACTGGTTGGGATATGAGCCGATCGGAAATTCGGTATTATAAGAAACAGAGGGGATAAGATATGGAAAAGCAAGACGGGAAATCAAAAGATTGGGTCAACTATTATGAAAAAAAAGATATCCTGAGTGAGATATCGGATGAAGCGGTGGATTTGAGTATGGATGATGGTCTTCGCGAAGCCATACTTTCAGGGAAACGCAAAAGAAAGCTAAAAAATGTGACTATCAAGATTGATCCGCTTCAGGTTATGGCGATAAAAAAACTGTCTACTATGAAATCGATTCCCTATCAGACACTTATCAGGCACTGGCTTGCAGAAGGTATCAAGCAGGAACTCGACGAAGTTCTTAAATAACGCTAAATGCAGGTTTCCGTTTTTACAGACAGCCATTCTCTGAAAGGCATGGGGCGGTCCAGTGACTTTCAACGCTATTAAGCCAGAATGTTCTTGTTTTCATAGCCGGTATATTTGCATAAAGTATCATCAGTGTTTAGGTGTGACACCATTGCAATCTCCGTTAAGAAAATTATAAGAAGTCAGCGAAATCTTTTTGGACCATAGGCGTATCCAGCAATTCAATCACTATCTCGCCGGGGCCTTGCAGGTAAAAACATTGGCCACCTTTATGGGGGCCTACTCCCACCTGTTGGGGAGGGGAAAAGCAGTTGATTCCCCGATCTTTCAATCGCTGGTAAATATCGGCTATTCGATTGACCCCCATGGCAAAGTGGGTAAACCCGATTCGCTGCATTTGCCATGGTCCTGTGTGTTCAGGAATAGTATCTAGCGGTTGAACCAATTCTAAACATATCCCGTCAGGTGCTGTTAGTGTTACACGACGTAATCGTTCAGGCGACTTGGTGTCGTCATCAGTTAGAGGCGGTTCAAAGCTTTGTTTGTCCGTGTATTTGCATAAACCCAAAACACCTTCATAAAAAGCCAGGGCAGCGTCTATTTTCTGGACCGCCAGTACCGGATAAATATGTAGTCGTTCCTTCCGGCGCACCATCTTGCCGGTG
>JBDREQ010000042.1:0-7529 GCA_043819555.1 Candidatus Zixiibacteriota bacterium
AAACTTCTCAATCTCACATTCCAGTTCACCTGGAAGATAGTAATGCTGAAGCTTGATGATTGTGTCACCTCATCAGCCACAGCTAGATTTACCGAAGTCATCGAAACTACAGTCAGCAGAATTAGAAAGATTGACTTAGCGTGTCTTTTAAGGAATTTTTATGAATCATGTGCGATAATAATCACTTTCAATTCTGTTAAAATCTGCTTAAATTATGATTATTTTGTGCCAGATTTGTGCCGAATTGAGGTAAAAACAAACAAATAGACACAAACAAAACCAAATAAAAAATAGAAAATTATGAGAATCAATGAGTTGCGTCGTAATTTGATGTGTCTCTGAGGATTACGAAAACGTGCTTTTTCGATTCCCCCCACCTCCATTTATTAATCTGACTAATCAGCTTACCTTAACAAAAATCAGGGTTGTGTGAGTGGCATAAATCCTGTACAATTTTATACGGGATTGTGTTAGTGGAAAATGTTTAGATTATTAGCCTATCACAATTACGACTCATTAAGTCCCCCTCTCACACCCCAGACAATATACAAAAATTCTAATTCTAACACTGGACCAATTTAAGGTGGGCAGGACACCCCTCAATTTGTTGACAAATCGGGCCATAAACGGTATATTAAACTAGTATTTGCATCGCATCTCGCTCAATCAATCAGTGAAATATATCAATATTTTTGTATAAGGCATATCAATACCTGCCGGGGGATCATAATATGAAACGGCAAATCAAATTTACGGCCGTCCTTTTTATCATGTTATTCATTCTTCCTGTTTTATCAAAAGTGGATGCTTTTGATAATCGAGGGAATGGTACAATTGATTCAACGTTCCAGTCGATAACACCTGCCAAAGATTCTACCTACCCGTATGAACGGGCACAATTTAGAGCCAATGACAAACAAAGGGCAAATGTACCTTCTATTAAGGATATCAGCGAATTTATTACTCCTGATGGGCGCTTTAATGACAAATCAGCGAAGAGTGCGGGATATCAGGGGGCATTGAATATGAAAGGTTACGATATTGCATTCGACTCGGCGTCGGGACAACCAGTTTTTATATCTTCTGGACTCTGTCAGGCTGCGGATAATCCCGATGATATTTACTGGTCAGGAATTTCTAATCTTCAAGGAATAGACGGCCTTGTCGCGGCGCTTGCCATATATGAGGGACTCTTAATAGCGGCAGGAGAATTCAAAGTTGCTGGATCCGTGATAGCCTGTAATATCGCATCCTGGGATGGTTCTACATGGACGCCTTTGGGCTCAGGAACTAAAGGGTGGGTAGCAGACCTGGTAATCTATGATGACAGGCTAATAGCGGGTGGTTTCTTTACAGAAGCTGGAGATGTTGCGGCCAACTGTGTAGCTGCTTGGGATGGTTTTAATTGGTCACCTTTGGATTTAGGATTGACGGCTGATCCCTTCACACAGGCTCAGGTCCAAGCCCTAACCGTTTATGACAATAAACTTGTGGCGGGCGGGAGATTTAGTATAGCCGGTGGGATTCCAGCAAATAATATTGCAGCATGGAATGGTTCCACATGGTCACCCCTTGGGTCCGGAATAAGTGGCAGGTATTACCCTGTCGAAGCCTTGATATCATATAATAATAGGCTGATTGTTGGCGGAGAATTTGATTCAGCCGGAGGCATTACCGCAAATAATATTGCCGCCTGGGATGGTTCTTCTTGGGACACCCTGGGATCGGGGATCAGTGGTATAGTTGGAGCCCTCACTGATTACAGCAATTTGTTGATCGCAGGCGGAAATTTCGACACAGTAGGTAGCAACATAGAGGCAAATTGTCTGGCGAAGTGGGATGGCTCTTCATGGCTACCGATAGAGTTACCGGGTGAATTCAGTTCTGTATACAATATCAAAGACCTGGCCGTTTATAACAACAGACTCATAGTGGGGGGCGATTTTACCTTTTATATTGGTTATGAGAGAACGGAAAATATAGCAGCCTGGAACGGATCCTCATGGTCGCGTCTGGGATCGGGTTTATACGGTCGGTTTGTTTGGGCGTTAACAGTATTTGGCAACCGGTTGATTGCAGGAGGATTGTTTACAGAAGCCGGATCCAAAGGAACGAGTAACATAGCCTCATGGAGCGGTTATTCATGGTCACCTTTAGGATTGGGTTTAAACGGTTCAATCCTTGCCTTTACAGAATATAATAATAAATTAATAACGGGCGGGAGTTTTACTACTGCAGGCGGTATTACCAGAAAGTATATCGCTGCGTGGGATGGCTCATATTGGTTTTCCCTGGGTTCTGGGATGAATGGCAGTGTCAATGCTCTCGCAATTTATCATGATAAATTGGTCGCAGGGGGATGGTTTACGAAAGCCGGAGGAATTGTTGTAAATAACATCGCCAACTGGGATGGTTCTTCATGGTCGCCCCTGGGATCAGGGATTGGCGGATATTCTTCCACTATAAAAGCACTAATTGTGTACGACAGTAAACTCATAGCAGCGGGAACCTTTGTTACAATTGGGGGTATCGAGGCGAATAACATAGCTGCCTGGGATGGTTCTTCCTGGTCACCACTTGGTTCTGGGATAAGTGGTGGTATATTTTACAGTGATGTTACATCTTTGACCGTTTATAACGATTTGTTGATTGCAGGTGGTAGTTTCACTGCGGCTGGAGATATTGAAGCCAATAATATTGCAGCATGGAATGGTACCACTTGGTCACCCCTGGAATCAGGAATAGGTGAATGGAGTGATGATCACATCAAAGCACTTATTGTTTATGACGAAAAGCTGATCGCAGGTGGTGAATTCAATTTGGCAGGAGGTATTGAGGTAAATAATATTGCTGCCTGGGATGGTTATTCTTGGTACACCCTGGGATTGGGGATCAGTGATTATGTTGCGATAGTTGAAGCACTTACCGTTTATAACGGAATATTAATCACTGGGGGCTTTTTTAGTAAAGCCGGAGAAATCTTTGCGAAGCGAATTGCAGCGTGGAATGGTTCATCGTGGTCTTCTTTGGGGTCAGGTGTTGATGGTGGTGTATTCCCTTGTTCTGTGAGCGCTTTATTCGTCAATAATGACAAACTGATGGTCGGGGGTGGATTTGCAATTGCTGGCGATAAGGTCTCTGCATATATCGCCCAATGGAGTAAACATATCTGTGGCGATGCTAATAGCGATGGCAGAATCAATGTTTCAGATGCTGTTTATCTTATAAATTGTGTATTTAGGGGTGGACCATGTCCCGAACCGGATAGGGGGGGAGACTCCAACTGCGACGGCAAGGTAAATATCTCGGATGCCGTCTATCTAATTAATAATGTTTTCAGGGGTGGCCCTGGTCCTTGTGCGGGGTGTGAGTAGAAAAAAATAAAAAGGCCGAATATCCGACTCATAATTATATTGATCTTCTGCCATAACGAAAATCAGGGTTGTGTGAGTTACTCTGCCCTACCTTTGAATGTTTGGTTCTTTTACATGAGAAAGCTACATTTAGCGGTATTATCAACTTCCATAGGGATTCGATTCCCCGTAACACCATTCTATGACGAAAAGGTGGAAGAACTTCTAGCCTTTTGCTTTGCACAATAAGGTTAAATGCCTTAAATCACTGATAGCACAGTTCTTCCGGAGGGGGGACCGTTCTTGAATACGTAATCTATCACGTATACTGCGCCGCCGACGTTTATTATACTTCACAGTTGGAATCGCCGAAGATAAAATCACAGCTGTCGGAATCGGCGGTGTTGTCATGCTCCGGACACATGTTACGATATTCCAAAAACCATCATTATCGGAGTCCAATCGGTCGTTATTATGAATCAATTGACAGTTGACTGCTTCACAGGTATTTGAGACATATCCGGGATCGCCGTAGCCGTCGCTGTCATTTGATGAAGCAACGTCTTGTCGAAGTCCTGGGAGTTTTTATATGCTTCACTATACCGTGATGCAACAATTGCCAATGCCAATAATTGATCCCTGCCCATATTCATTTCATTTATGATACTTATTGCTCTGTAAAAATGATTATACCGCGCAAGTTCCAGAGATATTTCCATCATGGCCTTATTATTAGAAGTGTGAAACTTCATTGACGAAGGTAACACGGGGCTTTCATCATCTAAAGCTGACTCTGGTATTTGGCTGTCCATAGATGCGGCCAACAATAGCGCGCGATCAAATTCATGAGTTAATACATAACCTTTGACAATACTTTCAAAATGCTGGGGTTCCAACGTACGATCATAAACATCCCGGAACATACTACTCCATGGCGATGGTCGCCTCGCACCTTGCATGAGCGCTTTGACTGACTCAGAAAGGATGTCTGATGCCCGTTGCCTGCGTCCTGCTCTTGATAACTGATTGGCCAAACATGCGAGTGCAATCGACTTATTGAGTTGGTTTTCAATCTTCCTAGCTTTAATGATTTCATCAGAGAGAACAAATCGAACACTGTCCAATTGCTTTCGCTTAAATAATTGGTCTACCAGAATAAGTTGGTTTCTTAATTCCTCGACTCCAATCCCTTGAATTTCAGAAGGTAGACTTATTGAAATGTTCTGTTGTTGTAGTGAAGCAGGATACTGTACACCAGCTTTACTGCAGCATAACTGAGCACATGCCACCGGATCTTTTGCTGCGGTACTTTTCAATGTGATATCAGTATCTTTCACACAACTAATACTACTTCCAATGAACACTATGAATATCGTTATTCGGCACAAATTCCTATCGAATTCTGGCATGATTTATCTTTCCGTATCTCGCCAAATAACCAGTTGGCTACCAGTTGAATCAGTAACATCATAACCATGTAGTGCTGCCCAGCACTTGGATACATCACGAAGCCTTTCATTACCGCAATTAAGAAAAGCCTCCGCCATTCGCCTATTCCCTTTTTCAGCCAATGCAACTATTAAACCTTCAATACTGTGCTCTTCACCGATGGCAATGAGTGAAAAGACTGCCGCTTCGCAATCACCCCTTTCAGCATGCCGAAGCTGAGACAGGAGGATAGTTGATGCAAGGTTTGAATTCCGGAGTGTTGACCACTGGCGTTTTGCCGCAAAAAAATGAGCAGAGTCTTCTGCGCTCTTTGGATACCAACCGATTCTTTCCAACTCCAGTACGGCATTAGACGATTCATTCCAAGTTCTTAAATCAACCATGAGTTTATTGTGTAAAATAATACTGTCTATATCTGTATGGCTCCGCCGCTGCAGCTCATCTAGTTTTTGCATTACATCTCCCGTCAACGAATCCATCAATTTCCTGTCTTGACTTGAGATCCGTTTTTGCACTCTTTGATGCGAAGTATCTATTGCGCTACCCGATTCTATCGCACCAAGTGCAAGTACTATTGAGATATCCACATCTTCGTGCTCCGAAAAAATAGATTTAAATATAGGTTTATCTCCAATTACAAGTAATGCCTCAAAAGCACCGAGACGTACGTATGGATCGTAGTCATCCAGAGCGTACTTAATGCGTCCCAGAGCAGGCCGACCCATTTTTGTCAATGCGACTATTGATGTATATCTTAATCCGTTCCCGGCATTTCCCCGATTCATTTCGGAAATAACGATGTCGGCAGCCACTGGATCACCTATAACCCCCAAGGCGTGGAGAATCTCACCCTTAATATCTTCCCTTGTAGTGTTTAAACAAAGACTCATTAGGGCTTTTGCTCCTTTTCTGGAACCTACTTGTCCGAGCAACCGTAACAAATCCGAACGCCTCTTCAGCCTTTCCATGTTGGCTAAAAGATATTCTTCTGTTTCGGAACTAATCGTAACGAGAGCTTCTATTGCAGCTCTACTGACTCCATAATCTTTATCTTCCAATGCACCTATTAATGTTTCAATTGTTCCATTGCATCTTCGCTCGGCGAGTTCCTGAATTATGGATATTTTCTTGTCACCGTCCGCCTTATTTAGCTTATTCATTAACTGATCACAGGTTTGCCGACCTAATCCGCATGAACCAAGGTTCATACAAATGCAAATTGTAGTTATTATGCCAATGACCGTTATAATTAAGTTTTTGCATTTTTTCATCAATTTGTTTCCTGCGTTTGAAATTGTACAGTAATCTTAAGACTTTTACCTGAAAAAACATCCGGCAAAGGAACGAAAGGATCAGATAACTGAACAGCGTCAAGACAAATCCTATCATATGCATCCGATCCGGATGATTTGTTGATTTTACTCTGAAGAACTTGACCGGACCTCGATACATCTATAGATACTTCACAGCAAAGGTTGTTACAAAGACTTGATCGCAAGAACCATTTTGAACGTATTCTGTTACGTTGCGAGGTAAACCAATTCGGATAATCGGACTCCAGCAAGCTGTCACTCGTGATGACAATATCACCGCTATACTTTTCCCGGGGGTGTACATAAACCACTAATTTACTTGATCTGATTGACGTACTTTTCAAATCACCAGATAAAAATGAAAAAAGATCTTTTTTCCTCTGAAGTGGTTGTTGCTCCCAGGATAATCTAATTTCTATTGGACCTATCTCAAGTGGACCAGGTCTCTTAGGGGTAACTTGAAACTTATAACGAATAACTTTGTATTCTCGCAACCCCATTTTTTGATAGTATCTTTGTGGGAAGTTTTCAACATAGTCTATAGTTGCCCCAGGAGAAGGAAAGTCCATAAATTCCAAAGGTCTATACGTCTTTGTACCTAGAAAAACCTTCAAGTCTATGGTTGCTTTTTCATTGATCATTATACTGTCCTGATCCAACGTCAAGGATAGAAATCGGTCGGCGGTGCAACCATCACAATCCAAATATCGTTCAATTAGATAATATTCATATGAAGAAGGCAGTACCGTAAGAACCGCAGGTTCAACAACAATAGTAGTATCGGCTAATCTAATGATCCATGGCCCAATTGAATAAACTCCGGGCTTTGAAGGAGATACAATGTAGGTATATGTCTGTGATTCTACAGAAATTCCATCTTGAATGGAAAAATTTTTCGATGACCCACTCGGATCTATAAATACATTTCTTAAAGTTGGAATTTCTGGAGCTTGAAGATAAACTAAACTCCCTGACGTTCGCGCTTCTAAATTCCCTGCCTCAATGCAAAGCGCAATTTTGGAAGAATTTTTTACTAAAATGGTGTCAGGATCAATAGACAGAGTAATTGAAACAGAGTGATTCTCGTCTGCGTATAACGACGTACTCATAAAAGCAATCATGATAATGCAAAAAGCCATTAGCATGAAACTGATTGCTATGCGAATATGAGTTTCTCCCACGGCTGTCTCATTCGGTAATTGATAAGTATACACTTTCATCTAGTACTTTCATCATAACTGGGCTTTTTACTGTGCTTATCGTTGGATGCGAACCACCCTACTTCAAAATATCACCTATTGTGACCAAGTCAAGAGGTTTATAGTTGATCCTATTCTCATTTAGGTATCCAACTATTGTCCCTCTGCTCGGAATATTTCCGGAGTGTATATACATAATCAATTAATTTGTAACC
>JBDREQ010000043.1:0-5510 GCA_043819555.1 Candidatus Zixiibacteriota bacterium
AAGAAACAAGAGGCAAGGGCGTTTTTCTGCCATGCGAGCCAGAACTTGGTTCCGATCTTTTCAGCAAGGGCTAAACTCTCTTCAAGCAATTTTCGCCCCTGGCCAGGATCTCCAATCATCGCGAGGGCTCGACCCTTCCAAGATTTTACCAAATAAAGCCGGAAAAGATCTTCCGCTTTTTCAGCGATACGTATTCCCTTCTCATAATCCTCAATCGCCTGAGTCCACTCACCTCGCTGGTCACCGATGCACCCTCTCAAATGATAGGCATTTGCCTGTGCAAAGGGGTTTTGAATCTTTTGAGCCAGTTGGATCGCATGGTCGGCATGGACGAATGCTCGATCAAACTCGCCCAAAAAAGCTAGAACATAGCTTGCTACAGCTGATGCTGTGGATTCCTCGACTTTGTTCCCGATCCGTCGCATCTGCTCAACACTCCGCTCCAAAAACTGACCGGCCTCAGTGAAGTCCGATAGTTGAAAGTGGACGCGACCCATGAGATTGACAGGGGGAGCCGCAAGGGATTCATCTCCAAGCCGATCAGCAATCTCAAGACTCTTTCTGGCATACTCCATAGCGATCTGAGGGTTCCAGAGAACATAGTGGATTCTTCCAAGCCAGTAAAGCACTCTGGCTAAACGAGACTCATCGTTCAATGTTTCTGCCAGAGCATGAGCCTGCTCCAGGTTTGTGCGGTCCCTCTCTATGTCTTGTCGTGTTATCCCAACAGAAGCAAGTTTGAGGGCGGCGTCAATTTGCCATTTTTGAACCTTCAAAGATTCAGGAAGGGTTTTAGACATCGTAACCGCCTGTTCGTAGTAAGCCGTGGCTTCGTTGTTTGCATAAAGGCCGGCAGCCTGATCTCCGGCTAACAGGGCGTACTCGATGGCTTTGTCCTGCCGATCGCTTCGGATATAATGATAGGCCAAAATCGGCAACTGCTCTTCCAAACGCTCGGCATAAAGTTCCTCGATAGCCAGCCCGATAATGCCGTGAAGCTCCTTTCGGCGTTGTAGAAGCAGCGTGTCGTAAACAACCTTTTGTGTTAAAACATGCCTGAAGGTGAACTCGGCTTCCGGTAAAATTCGTGTCTGTTGGATCACCTCGAGGGACTTCAATACTTCAAGCGATTCTGAAAGTGCAGTACGGGCTGAATAGACCCTCTCCAGAATCCGTTGCCCAAACACTCTGCCGATAACAGAGGCCAACCGAATGGCTTCTTTGGCATTTTTGTCCAGGCGATCCAGCCGGGTACGAATAATTGCCTGCACTGAATCCGGCAAGCTAAGGTTTACCAAAGATTGAGTCAAGGCAGCCCGTCCATCTTTAACCTTCACCAAGCTCTCTTCGATTAGAGAATAACATATTTCTTCAATA
The DNA here is from genome assembly GCA_043819555.1 of Candidatus Zixiibacteriota bacterium. Lineage (GTDB taxonomy): Bacteria > Zixibacteria > MSB-5A5 > GN15 > JAAZOE01 > JAZGGI01. The sequence continues at coordinate 1,378 of JBDREQ010000043.1, forward strand.
AATAACGGGTTGCCACCGGAGCGTTCAAGAATCAAATCCCCCAATCCTTGTGGCAGATGTGATGCGACTGTGATTGACTTGATGATGTTTTCAGTGTTCTGGACATCCAGGGGTTTCAATACAACCCGAGTGTGGTAGCTTGAATAACCCCAGCTGGCCTGATAGATAGGCCGGTATGTCGTCATCACCATCAATGCATAAGGGGCGGTCATTCCAATCAAGCGTTTTAAAGCTGTTTGGGAGGCGTCGTCGCTCCAGTGCCAGTCTTCCAGTATCATGATCATCGGTTGATGCTGTGAGTTCAGGGTGATCATCACGGCCAGAGCTTCTTCCATAGCTTTCCGCAGTTCCTTGCCTTGTAAATGTTCGGGCAGGGAATAATAGCTTGGGATGGACAACAAGTGAAGATAAAGAGGGATAAACTGCTCTAACGAGGGATCAATGGCCCTGATGTTGGTAACGGCTTTTTCCAACAACTCAGCCGGACTGTCTTCCTCTCTAAGATGGAGCCCCCGCCGCAACGCATCAATAAAAGGGAAATAAGGGATATTGCGCCCATAGGGTTGACACCTTCCTTGCAGAACCGTGATCTTTTCACGGTCCAGCTTGTGCCGGAACTCATAGTGCAAACGGCTCTTTCCCATTCCCTCTTCTCCCGTCACCGTGACGAATTGACCTTTTCTCCGGACTGTTTTTTCAAGGCAGGCATTGAGAACAGCTAATTCCTGATCCCGCCCGGTGAAGGCCGTAAAACCTTTTTGCTCTGCAGCCTCAAATCGGGTTTGGATCTTCGACTCACCCATGACTCGATAGGGTGTCATGGGTTCGGTTTTCCCTTTCATCCTGATCTCTTCAAGTGCTGCCATCTCGAAGTAGGGTGCAATCAATCTTTTTGTCTCCGGGCTAACCAGAATGTCGTCTGATTCTGCCTGCGACTTCAGCCTTGCCCCGGTGTTTACCGTTTCTCCGGTGATGCCATATAAACCATTCCGGTCATCTCGAAGGTTTGTTACGATCAACCCGGAGTTGATCCCGGTATGCATCGTGAGCGGCTTCCCAGTGCGATTCTCTATTCCGGGGCTTATCTTTCGGACCATCTTATGCAACTCCAGAGCAGCTTTGACAGCACGAATGGGGTCATCTTCATAGCCTGTGGGAATTCCAAACAGAGCCAAAATCTCATCCCCGACAAACTGATTGACGATCCCTCCATAACTTTCCACGATACGCACCGATTCTTTTTTGATGCGGCTCATGATTTCTTCCACTTCCTCGGGGTCGAGCTCTTCGTTCATTGCTGAGTAACCGGAAAGATCGGAGAAAACGATGGTGGCCTGGCGGCGTTCCCCTTCGAGTAAAGTGGGAGATTCAGCCGTCTTGGAAAGTTCCCGAAAAGATTTCGAGGGTTCAGGGGATTCAGGGGACGCAAACGGTTTGGAGAGGTCGTGACCACACGCATCACAAAATTTACTCCCCGGGCGAATTGAATTTCTACATTTAGGGCAGGCGAATTCTAATTTATGACCGCACTCATTACAAAACTTGGCCCCTTCGCGGTTCTCAGATAGACACTTCGGGCATTTCATTATTATGCCCCCTTTTTAAAATTTAGGATTAGAGCTTTTTTTATTTTTTCGAGAGATTACCTTAACGCTCCGAATTGCCAATTGAGGATATTCCAATGTAGAATTTAAATTATATAAGTTGGTAAGTCAGGAGAAAGAAATCAGCTTTAGATCTGTGGGTTCAGGAGGTTCAGGCCAGTAATAACCATATTAATATAATAAGCGATGAAGGGTCAAGATTTTATGTTAAATACATATGTTTAAAATATTCAGACATATTATACAATTCACTTTTTATGTCGGGGCGTTGTCAGAATTGTTCGACCAGGCCTTTTAATAGCGCGTTGAAATGTTCAACAACGCGTTTATACGATTCGCTTCGATAACAATCGCTTTGTATGACGTTTAAAGCGATTTTGTGCCCGTATTTCGAATTGGCTTCCCTTTCAAGAATCTCGATCAGCTTGGCCTTTGTAGCGGGGCTTGAGATATTTACGATGTTCCTGCCCAAAAAGCGAGCCGAGGCAAGGTCGTAATCATAACTATCCGCCTCAATGATATCACTTCCTTCATCAAACAAGCGGTCCAAGTTTCCGGCATCGAGATAGTGTCGCATAATCAAAAGTAGATCCGGCGCATCTTTGCGACGCCTTTCCGGGTTGTCATCCCAGGAGATAAGTTTAAGAAGCGCCAGTCCGGCCAGGCTTACCACTTTTACAATCAACTCCGGATTTGAACTCAATTTAACGGAAACCGCATGTTGGAAGCATTCCTGAAAACCGGCGATACTCATACGGATTTCATGATCCGGCGGCCATGAAATTGAACCGTTCTCATCTTCTATCGCTCCGAACGGTATGATATCGAGAGGGAAATTATCGTTATAAATCAAACGTTGTTTCTGTTTCGAAGGACTGAACCTGGCCGAGCGAATCAGTTCATCTTTCAGCGTTTCGAATTGATCCCATCCGGCGATGAGGACTCCGATATCAATGTCAATGGTCGCTCTTTTCGGTTTAATATCAAATTGATGTTCGAGAATAATATCGCGGGCGGTTGCACCGATCACGAAAAAGGGGACATTCATCCTTGTGGAAACTTCTTGTATTTCTCTCAGAATTGAAACAGACGTCTCACTAATTTTCCCTGATAAATCTATCAATATACTTTTCATATATCATTCCTGCAGCTTCAATATTCCTGGGGTCACCGGTAGCCATCAAGTCTGCATAAGCTAAGAGCGGAGGTACGATACCTCGGTCCGCAAGCTCGTATTTAAAATTCCAAAATGGTGTCAGGATTTCAACGTTCCCTTGCTCTGCTTTGCGTAGCCTGTTTTTCAGCACCAATTTTCCAAATGGTTCATTTGTGTAAATAGTGACTTTGGCCGGTTTTAAATAGCCCGTTAAATTGGCTGCTGCAACTTCACCGCCCCAACAGGCGCCATACGCTTTTATATTAATCTCTTTCCACCAATTGAGGTTGGCTGTTTCGAACCTTTCTCTGATAAGCTTGGGCCGCAACTGCTCCGGATACGCCTCAACCCAACGTTTAAACAGGTTTTTCAAGTTCATCAGCTTTCGGTTGCGTTTGCCGATTTCAATGCAAAAACCCATTTCTTTTAAATCCCTGATGAGCCAACCGATTGTTCCCAGAGCAACATCTGCCGCTTTGGCAATATCACGATACGGTTTATTGATCATTTCGGGGTTGTTCAGCAGGGCAAAAACAACCCTCAAGCCGCCCGGCTTGAACAGGCGTTTCCGGGTTTCCGCCCTCAGGGTTAATTGAGGCTTGTTTCCCTTTAAAAAAACATAGAGCCCAGGTTCATTGATGTATGCATTTCCGGCAGTGTCAATGAAAAAGATATTCAGCTCTTTTAATAGGTCGGCAATCGGAGGCGTTACATATTCAGTGACCATCAGAACTTTTTCTTCACCCTTCAACGGATCTAATTTTTTCATACCGGCTGTCGCGCGTGTCACCCTTGCTTTTACCTCGACAGCGAAATGCCATTGCATATTCTGGTGAGCAATTTGGATTAAACCATCCGGGTACTTTGTGTTATTTAGGTGTTCAGCTTGGAGGTTCGCTTCGAGGCCGGTCGTTTTTTCAAATTTTCTTAAAGCCTCTTCAATTATATCCCCAATTCTCTTTTGCATGGTTGCAGCGCCTTTTTGTTCAATAAAATTTATTGTTCATTTTTAATGAACATATCTTAAAATTGAACAAATGTCAATATAATAAAATATGTCAATAAAATAGAAATATTTAGACGCGATTAAAGTCCGTTAATGTTCGATAAATATATTTGTTCATTAAAAATGAACAAAACTATAATTTGAACAGAATAAATGGGATCGAATGATACGGGGGGCATCGTGCAGAGCGTGCTTAGCGAATGCACTCTTTTCATGAACATAAGACTTCGCCAATTGAGCGGTACCCGAATTGATCGTAAGCAAAACAAAATATTAGGGATATGTATATGCTCAACTTCTTAATTTAGGTCTGATAAAAAGGTGCTAAGAACAAATAAAATAAAAAATAGAGCCATTGAATATTTGC
>JBDREQ010000044.1:0-5645 GCA_043819555.1 Candidatus Zixiibacteriota bacterium
CCCAAAAATGAATATCCTTAATTAAGCCGGATTCCGTACATAGAAAATCATCGGCTATAATCAGCGGTTGGGTCGCGTTTACAGCCCATCCGGTTTCGTCCGGCAATTGGGGAAAGTGCATTTTGTGGGGATCATCAACGGTCCAATTGCAGACAAATTGCTTTTCTTGGCCCTTTGTGTCAGCGCCTGCTTCCTGCCATGCCCCTGCATAAAAAAATGACATAACAAGGAAAAGCGTTACAACAAAAGTCCCATACCTTTTGTTCATGGCTCACTCCTTTGCGAATATTCACATAAATGTATTGTATTTTTTTATTGCCAAACCCTGCAGCCCTTAGGTATTTATGCGCACAAATAGACTATCTGCAAACCCCTCGCAAGCCGTGCTCAATGGCTGCGGACAAATATGTACGAAATGACTCATTTGAAATATATCCACAACTCCCAAATGTGTCAAGGATTATTTTACCTCTTTTTTATTGAGCCACAATGAAATAGGCATTTTGGGGGATGTGTAATTATATTACATTTTAATTGACAATCCGAATCGAGATGCCTAATATAAAAAATGAATTTTAAGGCTCGACAAATCGCAATTGCCGGACTGATCGCCGCCATTTATTTTGTAATAACAATCTCTCCCGGAATTTCAGCGATAAGTTACGGAAATATTCAATTCCGAATCGCCGAATCACTGACCATTCTGCCTTTCGTTTATCCCGGGGCCATTTTTGGTATTTTTATAGGTTGCCTGCTTGCAAATATCTTTGGACCGGTGGGAGTTATCGACATTATCGCTGGTTCATTATTGACATTAGTTGCCGGATGGCTGACTTTTCTTTTGAGAAAAACAAAAAAGCCATATCTTGCGCCAATTCCCCCCATCGTTATAAACGCCTTCGGTGTATCAGTATACGTTAGCTATTTATATAAAGTCCCGTACTGGATTTGTGTCAGCGAGATTTTTGTGGGCCAAACCGTCGTTTGCTATTTGCTCGGGTATCCCCTGCTTAAATACATTATAAAACGGGAAAAGCGTTTTTAATTGACTAGCCTGGAAGAGGCGCTTTTAATTGATTAAATCAGGCTTGAACTTAAATTGATGGGTTGCAAATGGCTAATAAACTTATTATTTTTGAAGACAATAATTACTCCAATTTTTACCCTCTTACCCTTAATCGCGCGGTTTTTACACTTAGATGCGGAGCTTTTGAACTGTGGGAAAAAATAGCCAGAAATTTTTCGGATTATTCCCTTGCCTTTTCATGCCGGGATGAAATATCGCCATTTCTCCCAAAAGAAACCAATGCCGAAATCAATGCGATTAATTACAAAGCCGGCGATAAACTAGTCTTTATAAACGGACGTCTGCGGCTTGGATCAAAACTAATCAATGAATTAAAATCCTGCACTGAAAACCGCATTTTTTTGCATGACAAAATAACAGCCGCCGTTGTCATTTGTGAAAACTTCTCAAACTCCGACATTCAGAATATTAATTTTTCAGGCGATAGCGAATCACAGTTGACGGGCATCAGGGCCGATCTTGTCCAGGGTGAATTTGATTTTTTCAATTATCTTTGGGACCTGGTCAACTTAAATGGAAACGAAATTTCCGCCGATTATTCGGCATATTATGGCGATTTCAATCTGTCAAGCTTGATTGACAATGCTCGTATAGATTCCAGCGTTCGAATTTTATCTCAGGATAAACTCTATGTCGCCCCCAATGCAGAAATCGGAGCCAATTGCGTTATTGACAATCGAAAGGGGCCCGTAATTATAGACAAAAACGCCACTGTCGGTCCTTTATCATTTATCGAAGGCCCATGCTATATCGGACCCCAGACGCAAATATTCCGAGGTAACATTCGCGAAGGATGTTCATTTGGACCTGCCTGCCGCGTCGGAGGCGAGGTCGAAGATTCCATCTTTCAGGGTTATACTAACAAATATCATGACGGCTTTCTGGGCCATGCCTATTTGGGCAGCTGGGTCAACCTCGGCGCTATGACTACAAATTCCGATTTAAAAAACAATTACAAAAATATCTCCGTTGTGCTGAACGGAAAAAACGTAAATACCGGATTCATGAAAATCGGCTGTTCTATCGGCGATCATACCAAAACCGGTATCGGTACTCTGATAAACACCGGAGTTTCAATTGGTTTTTCGTGCAATATTTATGGCGGTACTTTGGTTACCTCAAGCGAGGTTCCATCTTTTAGCTGGGGGAATGAATCAGGATACGATATTTATAAATTAGACAAAGCGATAGAGGTTGCCCGCGCCTCAATGGCCCGAAGAAATAAAACCCTGAATTCATATGACGAAGGGATTTTTAGAAATATTTTCGAGAATCGATTGAATCAACTTTAGATATCAGTCTGTTTAAATTGATTATTAGTTTATACTTTTGACGCCTTCGCCGATAAGAATCATAAACGGTTAATCTCTTGACACAAATTCAATTCGGGCATATTTTGGGCTCAAATTAACCAACATGGAGAGTTAAATGCCGGAACTTCGAAAAGACCCTGTCATTGGACGATGGGTTATCATCTCGACCGAACGCGGCAAGCGTCCAGCTCAATTTACCAAAAATGAAAAACGGATAGATCCCAAAGCCTGTCCTTTTTGCCCCGGAAATGAATCGGCCACCCCCCCTGAAATTATTTCTTATCGCGTTAATGGTTCAGAATCAAATCGACCGGGATGGACATTAAGAGTTGTTTCTAATAAATATCCGGCCCTTGTCATTGAAGGCGAACTAAGCCGCGAACCGAAAGGCATTTACGACAGAATGCATGGCGTTGGAGCTCATGAAGTCATTATCGAAACCCCGGACCACCATATTGACTTGGTCGATTTGCCTGTATCCAGGATCAAGGACGTTCTCTGGTCGTATCGCGAACGATATATGGACCTGCAGCGCGACCCAAGGTTTAAATATATCCTGATTTTTAAAAACCATGGGCAGGCTGCCGGAGCCTCTGTCGAGCATAGCCATAGCCAGCTTATCGCGACACCCATTATCCCCAAGCGAGTGGCCGAAGAAGTAATCGGCGCCAAAAAATATTACGAATACAAAGAACGCTGCATCTTCTGTGATATTATGCGCCAGGAAATCTCCGATAATGAGCGAGTCGTTGAAGAATCGGATTCTTTTATGGCTTTTGCTCCCTACGCCAGCCGTTTCCCTTTTGAAATCTGGCTTCTTCCCAAAGCACATTCGAGCAATTTTATCGATATCGATACTGAATTACACGACGAATTGGCCGCAATATTAAAACGTATCCTAATGAAACTTAAGACCGGATTGGATAACCCCCCCTTCAATTATATATTGCATACTTCCCCGGTCGGTAATGAATATCGGGATTATTATCACTGGCATATAGAAATTATTCCCAAACTGACCCGGGTCGCCGGATTTGAATGGGGCACCGGTTTTTACATCAATCCCACCCGCCCCGAAGATGGAGCCAAATTCCTTAGAGAATTGGAATTGCCCAGCGAATCTGTCACGGATTGAAATCTGACAGCTTAAGGAGCGTTTTCAGATGCAAAAATTGAAAATCCTCTTTGCCGCCTCAGAAGCTGTCCTTTTTGCCAAAACCGGGGGCCTGGCCGACGTATCCGGAATGCTTCCTCAAAAACTTGCCGAGCTTGGCCATAGCGTTAAAGTCGCCCTTCCCCGATATTCAACCATACCTGAAAACTTACTGAAGAATGCCAGGGACGATATCTCATTTGATATTGAGATCGATAAAACTATTCGCTCGATTGACATCGCCCGTCTGGCCCACAATAATCTCAACCTCGAATACTTATTTATTGGCAATGATTTCTTTTTTGACCGGCCCGAATTATACCGCAATCCGAAAACCGGAAAAGACTATCAGGACAATGACGAACGCTTCCTGTTCTTTTGCTGCGGCATCCTGGAACTTTTGCCTCGGATAAACTTCCATCCGGACATCATTCATGCCAATGATTGGCAAACCGCGCTCCTGCCGGCCTTTCTCAAAACCGCCTGCGAGAAGGATATTTATTATTCTGAAACGAAAACGATTCTGACAATTCACAATTTAGCTTATCAAGGTCTCTTCCCTGCCGAATCGTTTGATAAACTTGGTTTGGAAAAAAATCTGTTTTATGCGACTCAGCCATTCGAATTTTGGGGCAGACTTAATTTCCTCAAAGCCGGTATTACCTATGCCGATGTTATCAATACTGTCTCGCACACCTATGCCAAAGAAATCCAAACATCTGAAGAATTCGGAGCCGGCCTTGAGGGCGTCCTCAAAAACAGGAGCAATGATTTGTTCGGCATAATAAACGGAGTTGATTATAATGATTGGTCGCCCTCCCAGGATAAGCTTCTATTTCGAAAATACAGCCCAAAAAATTTCTCCGGAAAAAAAATAAACAAAATCGAGCTTTTGAAATTAGCCGACCTAAAGGCGCGCGATAATGTACCGTTAATTGGCATGATTTCCCGATTAGCCGATCAAAAAGGTTTCGACCTGATTAAAAAAGCCGCCAAAGAATTACTCTCTCTGGATATCCAAATGATAATTCTGGGAACCGGCGAAAAAAAATACCACCGGCTCCTTGAAAAATTACAGACGCAATATCCCGACAAGCTAAAAGTGTTTCTCACTTACGACAATATCCTTGCCCATAGGATAGAGGCCGGAGCGGATATGTTTCTTATGCCGTCCCGATATGAACCATGCGGCCTCAATCAGTTATACAGTTTGAAATACGGAACCGTCCCGATTGTCAGAGCCACCGGCGGTCTGACCGACACCATCGAGCCCGTTGATTTTGAAATTGGAGCCGGAACCGGATATGTCTTTGAAAAGTACACTGCGAAAGCTATGCTAACCTCCATAAAATCGGCCGTCGAAGATTTTTCAAAAAAACGCAAATGGCGGCGGATAATGAAAAACGGCATGAATAAAGATTATTCATGGGATGCCTCGGCCCGTAAATATGTCGAACTATATAACATCGCCTTATCTAAAAAATGAAATGCCCGAGAATGATTAAATGAATCCCGTAAAAGCCCAATTCGATATCCGCCAATCTTGGTATATTAAAGCCACGCAATCGTTTTGCCGAAATAATAGATGACGATAATGTTAAAAAAATTCTATTGACAAACTTTGGGCCATGCGTATATTAAAACGCTGATTTAAATAAACAAGCGGGAATAGCTCAGTTGGTAGAGCACCACCTTGCCAAGGTGGCTGTCGCGAGTTCGAGCCTCGTTTCCCGCTTTTTTTATCTTTAGGCGGCTTAGCCAAGTGGTAAGGCGCGGGTCTGCAAAACCTGTATTCTCCGGTTCGAATCCGGAAGCCGCCTCTTTTTTATTTCCCTCCACAAATAGTATAATATTTATAACTCTGGATACATCGCGCGACAGCGGAAAACAGGCTTTTGCCTGTCATTGCGAGCGAACGCAGTGAGCGTGGCAATCTATGGTTTGAGATGATAAATACCAGATCGCCACGTCAGCCTTCGGCCTCCTTGCGATGACAGGTCTTATGTAATTTTCAAAAGTTATCCACATTTTATCTTTCAAAATTCCGTGTAATTTAATATGGCATTGTTAGTTACAGTAAATTGGCTTTGTT
>JBDREQ010000045.1:0-2515 GCA_043819555.1 Candidatus Zixiibacteriota bacterium
CCCGCGGCAAGCCACGGGGTTAGCGCTCGCCATTGCGGTTCAAAACCGTTCGGTTCCCGGTAAACGGTTGCGCCGATTGAACCGGTAATCGTCATACGGATATCGGGGAGAAAATGCTATCCCGATACAATCGGGACGATACCGAACAACGAAAACCGTTTGCCGCATAAAATATAGAATTGAACATATCGCACCTCCGGTGCGGGCTTTAAAGATCTTTTTCATTTAAACAGCGATTTTCGCGTCGCGATTTAGGACATAATTAATCTTCATTTTTTGGCTATTTTACCTGAATTCAAAGAGCATTTTTCTATTCCCCAACCAAGAGATGGTGGAAGGTGCCTTATCGAGCTGAGCAGACTTGATGATGGGGTTATGAGCTCTTCGCGGGAATTTTACAATGATATTACCATTTCGTATAGCCACATCGGCCTTCATATTGATAAACTTGCGGAAGATTGTAGAAGCCCGACATTCTTCAAATCCTCTTAGTCTCTGGGAAAGGAAGTGATACAGAGAATGGGCGATCATGGTCATTAGAACATCAAAATGGACCTTGATCAAAACCGGAGAAGAAAGGGCATTAAGGCTGAAGAACTTAACCGCTTCGGCTATGCCATTTTCAATCCGCCATCTTTTAGCATAACGAAATACAAGAGAATCTACTGGACTCTGGAAGTCATTTGTAATCAAAAAGGAAGGGCGTTCTCTACCCGTGCCTTTCATGACGACCTGTCTGAGATTGTCATCATAACCAGGCAGGTCGACAATGGACTCAAACACAAAGGGATTCTTATATATTCTCTTGGGAATATCCAGGTGGAGTTTTTGCCAATGGCTGTGGGGAATTCGTTCCATCGCCGCCAAAAGCTTCTTTCCCCTTTTGCGCAATGTGATAAATTGGATTTTCATTTCGTTCAGGACATTCAATTGTTCATAGCTGGTAAGTTTGGAATCAAATACCAGCGTGGAAGTGAGTTTCCCATGAACTTTTTTCCAAAATTTCACAAAGGCAATGATTTGTTCCGAAGCCTCTGACCTGAGAATATCGGCTTGAGCATAGTGAAACACGGTGGATTCACAATCCTGAGCGAAGAGGGTTAAGGCGCCCTTCATTCTCTTGCCTTTAGTGGGGACCCAGTGGGTTCGCAAAACCGACCCATCCCCATAATGAGGAATCGTATGAAAATCCAAATTGATCGTATCAGAACGATACACATGATGGTGATTCATCTGGCGAACAAAACTTTGAAGCAGTCGATCCAGAACATGAGAGTCCAACCGATAGGAGTAATCTGAAATTGCAGTGCATTTTGGAAGCACGTTTAGGCCTGCAAAAAGGCCCGTTCCCTGGTCGAAATTAAGATCGTTTATTTGGCTGAGCCTCTCTTTACCAATGAGTTTCAGAGCCAGAAAGGAGAGGAAATACTGTAGGGCGGGAATTTGCTTTGAACCCGGCAAATCCGCCTGGTCTACTATTTTCGGCAGGCCAAGCCGCTCAATAAGAGGAGCGAAGAGGAAAATACCTCCGGCGGTACACTCAACGGTTCTCCCCTCTAATGATTCAGTCGCAAGTATCTGAGCCTCGTGGGGAACTTTGGCGCCATATACGGTTTCTCCTATGCTCAGCCTGGCCCTGCGCGGCACTGCAGGAAACCCGGCTTTCTCAAGGAGCCTATTAATGGTTCGGGGATTGACCTCAATCCCCTCAATTGCCAGAATTTCAGCAATCCGATAGCTTGAAAGGTTGTATACCCGCCGGATCTCAAATATTCGTTGTTGGATCTCTTTGGGGAGTCGCGAACCCTGTGGTCCTGGTTTTTCGGTAAACTTGAACGAGAGTTTTCCAGATTTGAATTTCTGTTTCAACGCGTTGAAAGAGGGTACGGTGTAGCCGAAACGATCCGCAACCACGCGCGCAGGCAGTTTGTCCATATAGAAAGCCCGGAGGGTCTCGTACTGCTTTTGCCCAGGGGATTCCGGGTGAGCAAAATACCGATAAGGGTCGATCTGCCTTGCCATGATAATATAGATATTATATGTCGCATGATATGTCAAGTGAAAAATGTTAAATAGCCACAATATTTTGTTAATAAAACTTCGTTCCACCACAATATGCAGTAAAAACAGGTATATCTTGACATAAATGAATATTGGGGGTACCTTTTTAACTTTCACCATTGAGACTACATGAGACATATTTCGTCTTCATCTCTAAACCGTTTATTTGAAGGTGTTTCATGCAAGCATTTGTTTATAAACAATTTTTGACGCTCATGGAAAAAGCGTCGCCGTAGAACTCTGATGTGATTTGGCAGTGCGAAAATCGCTGTTCAAAAAGAAACTGGGGCAGATTGTCCTTGATCAGATAAGAACATTAGACAAATCAAGGCTGATCAAAAAGCTTGGAACAATTGATTCAAAAGCTCAACTGGAAGTAATTTCCATATTACAAAGGTTGTTCGCCTATTAACGTGGCCCAACCTGTCGCTGGTGGGGACGGCGAGGACCATGC
>JBDREQ010000046.1:0-5981 GCA_043819555.1 Candidatus Zixiibacteriota bacterium
TTTCCGCTTAATCTCACGAACAACTGATTCTGATGATACTTTCGGACTCATAAATAACTCCTTCTTTTGATAGTTAAATATACCAAAAGCATCTCTTAATTTTAACTATTAATCAGTACGGCAGGTTTTGACGGGAAACAGATGGGTACGTCAAGGCCGAAGAGGTGGTCAAGCTCGACAAAGCTCAGACTCTTAACGGTCAGTCTTTGATGGTGAAGATTAAAGATGGCGAAGTCATGATCGATCAGGCCCGTGTCACAACAACTGACATAGTTTGCTCTAATGGCGTGATTCATATCATTGATGCAGTCATGCTTCCGAAGGTAGCCAAGTCAAAAAGTTAATCGTAAGTCAGATGTTCCCGGTCATGAGACCGGGAACGTTTTTTTAGTGACTACAATTAGCATAATTTATATGATTATTATGACAAGAGTTTTTTCCGTATTATGTGGAGCGCTATTGATTTTGATTTCACAAAATAGATATGTAATAACCGAGGAGAGATTGATGTTAAAAAAAGATGATACAACTCGCTCAATTTGTAGTTTTGACAACGCTGAAGAGATCGGACAGTGGGTATCCGTTAACGATAACGTAATGGGAGGTCTTTCAGAGGGGGTGGCGTCATTGACCCATGATAGTTGTTTGCAATTTTCAGGAACAGTTTCTCTGGAAAACAATGGCGGCTTCGCATCCATCCGGACTCTTCCGAAGGAGTTCAATCTTTGTGAATTCAACGGATTGCGAATCCGAGTCAAGGGGGATGGGAGAGCCTACCAGTTCAGGATTCGAACTGATGGTAAGTATGATGGAATCGCATTCAAGCATGATTTTTCAACAGATCCAAGCGATTGGATCGAGATAGACCTTCCATTTGCGTCATTTCTTCCTACATTTCGAGGCAGAATACTACGAGATGTTAAGCCATTAGTGGCAGCTGAAATCAGACAAATAGGATTCTTTGTAGCGGACAAAGTGGCCGGACCTTTCAGTCTAATTGTAGATGAAATCACTGCATTCAAATAGCTTTAAGGTGAAAGGTAGGATAATAATTGTATAGAATTTGTATGTGTTTGCTGGCGTTAGTGTTCCTTAACGGACTCAAACCAGAAACCGCTCATGCCGACTGGTCCGTAGATGTTGAAAGTGGTGTGGCACTCAACGGTTACAACGACGTCCGCATACCAGGAAACACTGGAACGGATTTATCTCTCGCTGAAGAGCTAACGGCAGAAGGATCAGCATTCGTACGAACTCGCCTTTCAATTGATTTCGGAGAACAACACCGTCTGTCATTTCTCGTAGCTCCCCTGAGCTTTAAAGCCTCCGGTACCGTGGATCGCGATATTGACTTCAATGGTGTTCGCTTTACGGCACGTACGCCTTTGAATTCTCTATATCGCTTCGATTCTTACCGAGTGACCTACCGCTACACTCTGCTAACCAAAGAAAAACTCCACGCAGGTATTGGACTTACGGCAAAGATCCGAGATGCCTCGATTCGAATCGACGACGGCATCAACAGTTAGGAAAAGGCTAACACAGGATTTGTTCCCCTTATCAATTTCGCCATCGATTGGCACCTTGGATCGAAACTGGGACTCATAATAGAAGGGGATGCTTTGGCAGCTCCCCAAGGTCGTGCTGAAGACGTGTTGTTGGCACTTTATGCAGATCCCACGGATGCACTTCGCCTCCGATTAGGATATAGAGTTCTGAAGGGTGGTGCAGATAATGATGAAGTCCATACGTTTGCGTTGGTACATTATCTATCTGTCGGCGCTACTTGGTCGTTCTAAGAACTCAAATCGTCCTTGAATTCGCTGGCTAAGCATGGAGATCCAGCGCACTAAATGATTTTTGGCTGGGAGGCGCCAAATAAACGGCCACAATTTGGTCACAATACGGTGTAAGTTCTTGTGCCACAACGCGAGTATGGAGTTCGATCCCCCCACCTCCATTTAATTGTTGTTGATAGGGTTTGTATACGTACATATGATTTAGTTAAGAATCTTATTGTAATATATATTTGATTTTTAGCAAAAATAGCCGCAATACGGCTACTAAAATACGGATATAAATTTCGAGGATTATCTGACCGTTTTCTAACCGGGAACTGCCAGGAACTACACGCATCTACATCGAACTACACGGAACTTCAAGTAACTTCAGCCAACTGCACGCAACTTCACTCAACCTAACATTTGTTATGGCACGGAATTAGGCGTATTTTATGTAGTAGCATAAAGTTAGCCAAAATACCGTTCGTTGAATCCCACCTCCTCCGCTTTTGCTTGTAACTTATTGATTTACTATATGTTACATTGAGGATCCGAGGTTTTTAAACGGATTTCTAACAGAGTAATATACGATTGGTTGAATATACAACACGGGAGGAATCGTTATCCGCTCGCATGAATATTGCGTCAAATAGGCCCAAAGATATGCACAACTCTAATGAATTAATAATTTCAACATTTTTCTTTTTTATTTGAATCGTTTTGGCTAATATTTAATCAAATGGATGAAAAAGAACTTATAGGGAAAGCCAAATCGGGCGATTTTGAAGCGTTTATGCGATTGGTGGACGCTCATAAAGATAAAGTGTATGGAATGATCCGCAGGCTTGCTGGCAATAGTCAAGATGCTGAGGATGTTATGCAAGATTCGTTACTCCAGGCGATTGATAAAATAGACCAGTTCAAAGGTGAATCATCCTTTGGAACCTGGCTCTATTCTATCGCTCTTAACATGGTTCGGGCTGAATTTGCCAAACGGAAACAGGTTGATTTGAAACCGATTGAAGAATACCTGCCCAAAACTACTGATGGTCATTCGCACGATCATGCTGATACGAAATTGTTTGATTGGAAAGACCCTCTTAAACTTATGGAATCAAAACAGCTTGGAAAATTGATCGATACTGTTATTGACGAGCTTCCATTTAAGTATCGCGAGGTTTTTCTCCTGCGCAATGTGGAAGAATTTTCAATTAAAGAAATTGCTCGATTAATCAAACAATCGGAAGCATCAGCAAAATCACGTATATTGAGGGCTCGACTGGCGATGCGAGATAAGCTTTCGAAAGAACTTGAGGCTGAAAATGGCAGAAAATTGTCCTGATTATATAAATGATCTAAATGATTATCTCGACGGCGGCGTATCGCCAGAATTATGCGCAGAAATTGACGCCCATATCGGCAAATGCGAGAATTGCCGTATTATGGTTGATACTCTTAAACAAACCGTAAAATTATGTCGCGATGGCCAGGAAGAGCCGTTCCCCTCTTCTCTTGATAAAAAGTTGCGCGGCGTCCTAAAACAGCATTGGGATAAGAAATTCCAGCAAAATAGATAAAATATATCTATATTGTAATATATTGTCACGCAACACCTTGTGGCTAATGTTCTATTTTTCAAGCAATTCTAACAAATAATATCAGTTTTTCTGAATCGTTTTTCACCCCTGCTTATCTAAGTTAAAAAAGATAGTTATTCCAAGGAGGTAAATACGTTGATTAAGAAACTGACAGATTTTGCAATAAGGCGTCCATGGTGGGTTATTACTCTAGCTGTTCTGGTGACTGCTTTCTTCGCGGCGCAATTTCCGAATATCACTATTGATACAGACCCAGAAAATATGCTGGCGGAAACCGAACCGGTTAGGCTATTCGAGCATGAGACAAAAGAAATTTTTGGATTATCTGATATTATCGCGGTTGGGGTAGTAAATGAAGATGGCGTTTTTAATCCTGAGACTTTGAATCGAATCTACGATGTCACGGCAGAAATAGAGGATCTTGAGGGAGTCAATGTTGATGATATTATGGCCCCTTCGACGGTTGATGATATCAAACAGGGTGACGGTGGAACATTAATTATTGGGACCCTGATGGAAGATCATATCGAAATTCAGGAAGAGGCCGATTATATCCTTTCCCGTATAAATGAAAATCCGATTTTCAAAGGGAAACTCGCATCAGAGGATGGACGGGCATTAGCCATAATGATACCGATTGAATCAAAAGATATGTCATATCAGATCGCTGGGGAAATCAAGACTATAATTGACGAATTGGGAGGCGGGGAACAATTTTATATCGCCGGGCTTCCGATGGCTGAAGATTCATTTGGCGCGGAAATGTTTTCTCAGATGGCTTATTCTGCCCCTGCTTCGTTGCTGATTATCTTCCTGCTACTTCTGGTATTCTTCAAAAAAGTACGGATAATACTTGCCCCAATGATTGTCGCTATCATGTCGGTTATCTGGGCAATGGGGCTTTTGATTCTAACCGGCAACACGGTTCATATAATGTCATCGATGATACCGATATTCTTGATACCTATCGCAGTCCTGAATTCAATTCATATAATATCTGAATTTCACGAGCATTACAAAAAGCATAAACATAAAGATGCGACCATACGGCATGCGATAAGCGAATTATTTTTGCCAATGCTGTTTACTTCGGCGACTACTATAGCAGGATTTATCTCTTTGGCACTAACACCAATTCCTCCGGTGCAAGTATTTGGTATATTTGTAGCATTTGGTATATTGGTCGCCTGGTTTTTATCGATAACTCTCAATCCGGCCATTGGAATTCTTATTCCATCAAAGGCTCTGCGCGATTTTGGGCAAACTGAAAGCAATAGCGGAGTCATGTCAAAGGTAATGGATAAGTTTAGGGATTTATCTTACAAGAAAAGTAAAACAATAATAGTAGCTTCTCTGGCGCTCGTGGTAGTGTCAGCAATAGGTTTATCGTTGATAGTTGTAAATGATAATCCGGTCAAATGGTTTAAGACATCTCATCCTATCAGGATCGCCGATACTGTTATGAATAAGCATTTGGCCGGAACCTATATAAATTACCTGGTAGTTGAAGGCACCGAAGATGACATTATAAAGGAGCCTGCGGTACAAAAATATATGGAATCTTTGCAGCGTGAACTGGAAAAAGATGAGATAGTCGGCGCTGTTTCGGGAATTCCTGATATTGTTAAGAAAGTACGCTTTGAGTTATTCGGAGCGGATTCATCCAAGGCCGTTCTGCCAGAAGATAAAACTGAAATAGGCCAGATGCTTTTCATGTTCGAGATGTCGGGAGGCAGCCCCGACGACCTCTTTAAATTTGTTACTCCCAATTATGATAAAGCCAATTTATGGGTGCAATTAAAGGCAGGAGATAATATGGCAGTCTCCCGCGTTGTTGAAAGGGCTGACAAATTCATCGAAAACAATCCTCCGCCTAATGGGATTTCAATAAACTGGGCAGGAATGCCATATATAAACATTGTATGGCAGCACCAAATGGTTTCGGGAATGAGACGCTCTCTTATTGGCTCGTATATAATAGTGTTTTTAATGATGGTCTTTTTATTCCGCTCTATACGCTGGGGAATTATTTCTATGCTTCCGCTGACCATTACGATTATGGCAATATATGCTTTCATCGGATATATCGGAAAACCTTATGATATGCCGGTTGCCGTTTTGAGCTCGCTAACCCTGGGATTATCGATTGATTTCGCGATTCATTTCATACAACGTTTAAGAACGATCCATAAACGGACAAATGACTTTAAGGAGTCGTATCGTTTAATCTTCGAGGGAACCGGTAAGGCTATTACACGAAATGTACTGGTTATCGCCATTGGATTCATACCGATGATGTTCAGCACTTTGGTGCCATATATAACGGTCGGTTCGTTCTTCCTGGCGATTATGATAGTATCCGGTTTAGTGACGATGCTGTTACTGCCGTCCATTTCTAAGGTTTTTAATAAATCGCTCTTACCAGAATTGGAAAAATTAAATAAAGTAATCGAAAATGACAAATCACAAATATCAATGGAATCTTAAGGAAAGCAAATTAAGGTCTGAAAAGGAGAATATCATGAAAAATCTGCTTGGCTTCATAACGATTATGCTGATTATAGTCAGCCTGAATTCCGGCACAATAACAAAAGCCGATGAT
>JBDREQ010000047.1:0-30193 GCA_043819555.1 Candidatus Zixiibacteriota bacterium
TCCTCAGATTAACGTTTTCGGTCATATCAACTCGGTGGTGATTACGAAACCAAACCGCCATTCAAATTTTCATACCCGAGCAAGATCTGAAAGGGCTTTTGCGGGTATCCAGAATTGTCGGTCGAAATCCCCGTGGTTTCGACAATAAACAGGCCCCGCCTGTGTCATTTTAGCGCACGCTGGAATCCATGCAACCTTAACATCAATATAATTTAGCATACAAATGCAGATGATTTCGGAATCAATGATGGGTTGGTTGGATATTTGTTGATGTCGTTTTTCCCACATTGTTTTTTGAATTACTCATGATGAGCGGGTATGATAAATAAAATCCGCTGCGATTATCGTACAATTACGCTATTATTAAATACGAATGCGGAATCCCGGGCAATGTGCCATTGGAGATTGATGGAGCTGATGCATAGGCATAAAAGCGGGAACCCGCCGCAACAAGTTTTAGTGGGCCACCGGTTTGTACCTCTGTACCTAAATACCATTCATATCATTTTCAGCATTATTTAAATGTGACAGATTTAGAGTAGTATATTTACCCTTTTTATTTTGCCCCATGTACATAGTCATATGCGGAAATGGTATTTCAATCCCCAGATCATCAAATCTTTTTTTCAAACGCCGGTTGAATTCACGAGCTACTTTCCATTGTTTAAGAGGTTTTGTTTTTATTCTGGCCTTGATAATCAAGGCCGAATCAGCAAATTGGTCCAGCCCCATTATATCAATCGGCTCCAATATAAGACTGGCAAAACTCGCGTCTTTTCGAAGATCTTCATCAACCTGTTTCATAACCTGCATCACTTCATCCACATCTTCACGATAAGCCACGCCGATTTCGAATAAATACCTCGAATAGTCTTTTGTCATATTGGTAACAATATCAATCTTACCGTTTCTTATAAAGTGAACATTGCCATCGATGTCCCTTAAAACCGTTAATTTAAGGCTGACCTTTTCCACGATTCCGCTTTTGCCTGCGGTTTGCACATAATCACCGACACGCAGTTGATTTTCCAATAGAATAAAAAAACCGCTTATAATATCTTCGACTAAACGTTGCGATCCGAAACCGATGGCAATGCCAAGAACACCCGCGGCCGCCAATATCGGACCTATTTCGACACCGAATTCTCCCAATATCATAGTAGCGGCGATTAGGATGATTGAAATTCCGATTATTGTTTTTATCAGCGAGTTTATTGTATCCGCTCGCTTCTTCATTTCATCTTCCCGCTTATCATCTTTGACGAACTTTATAGATCGATTTGAAACTAATCTTAATAATCGGTGCACAATAAGGCCCAAAAATATTATCAGCAGTATGCGCAACCCGCTGGTGAGCAACCAATTTTTAATTTCCTCAATGATATTTTGAACTTCCATTTATCTCTCCATGACCACAGAATTTTAAAGCCAGTTTTTTCGTTTGAAAAAAATAAATAGTCCGCTTCCGATGAATAAAGCGATAACCCAAAACATAACATATCCAAAAGGCAGCCCAAGCTCAGGCATATTGAATCCGCTGATTGATGTATCAAAATTCATTCCATAAACGCCGGCCAAAAATCCAAGGGGAATAAATATCGTGGCGATGATGGTCAATACTTTCATAACTTCGTTCATCTTATTACTGATGCTGGAAAGATAAATATCGAGCAATCCCGAAACCATATCCCGGAAAGTTTCAACGGTATCGATAACCTGAATAGTATGCTCATAGAGATCCCGAAGGTATGGTTTTGATGAATCTTTAATCAGATTGGTTTCCACGCGCTCAAGTCCGCCGACAACTTCCCGTAGAGGCCAGGTCGCTTTTCGCATATATATCAGTTGTCTTTTCAAATCATGAATCGTCTCCAGATCATCGGTTTTTGGATTTTTTATCAATTCGTCTTCCATATCCTCAATTTTAGACGCCAAGCCCTCAAGGACGACGAAATAATGGTCAACAATGGCGTCAACCAAAGTATAAGCGAGATAATCGGAAGTCATAAAACGGACACGAGGAACGGTTTTTCTCAATCTGTCTCGCACCGATTCAAAAACATCACCGACCCGTTCCTGGAAAGAGATAATGAAGTTTTTCCCGAAGATAATGCTGCATTGTTCAGATAAGATATTGTCATGTGTGGCATCCAAATAAAGCATCTTCAATACCATGAATATATATTCATCGCCGACTTCAAGCTTGGGCCTGTGTCCGGTATTGGCGATATCCTCCATGACCAGAGGATGAAAACCAAAATGCTGACCGATTTTTTCAAGCATAGATACATCATGAAGCCCATCTATATTTATCCAGGTCATGGTTGCCTTATCCTTATATGGATAGCATTCCTCTATCGAAGAAACCTCATATTCATTCAGCTCGGAATCGTTATAGTCGATGATCCTGAATCTTGTCTGTTCAATCTTCTGTTCCCCGACAAAAACAATCGAACCCGGTTTAAGTCCCTTCTTCTTCGATAGTTTTTTTATGAGCTTTGGCATTGCGAACCTCCTTAAATAATTAACCGGTGGCTCACGATCATCCCGTTTGGGGGATGATCGTTGATTATAGCTTGCATACCCGACGCTTACGTTTGTCGAAACGCTGAAAAATATTTTCGGATCATCCAGATTGTAACGATTACTCCGGGTGCAAAACAGGCCAGGAATAAAATCAATGGCCCCATCTGGGTTTGAATATCAAGACGGGCCGGGTCGAATACACCATCGAGATAAACCAGGCGCAGGAAGTGTCTCGTCATGACCATCAAAAACATTCCCGCAAAAACCAAACTGGCCGTTGTCAAAATAAGTCCGCGACCTTTTTCTACGCTGGACACTCGATAATTTATAATTATCGCGGCGATGTTAAGAACAATAGCGGTTAATAACACATGCAATCCCGGCGAAGACAGAAAGGCCATTAAGATATTACGGTCAATGACCAGCAAATAAATGGCCGCAAGAATTGTCGCCTTAATCATACCTATCATGAATATTCTGCGCCCGTAAACAAATAACTCAAGATTGCCTTTGACTTTTTTATAGTACAGCGCAAAAAGCTGAATTATGATTCCGGCAACTGTCAGCGCCCCGGCAAGGGAATGTCCCCAGCGAAAAAATGTCTGAATCCAGTCTGGGTTTAAATTCATTCCTTCCGGCGAGGATTGATACAGGGCCGCCCATAGTTCCGGTTTGATGGCCAAGTCCGCTATCATTGTCAGCGTATACGATACATAAACCAGCCCTACTGCCGCAATCGAGAGTAGAGTTATTCTTCTCTTATCTGCAAGACTCTTTTTAATTGAGGCGGTATACAGCAAATAATAAACGACGATGACAACCGGTACGACCATGAACCAATTCCATCCGGAAATAATTGTTGCCGAATAAAAGAATTTGCCATAAATCACCTGCAAAAACAGTAGAGGAGCTACTCCCAGTGTAATCGTTGCCGCCAGGGAGGTTGGAAACGCTTTTAATATATCGGGCAATAACAGTTTCCGATATGGGGATTTTTTGGCAAAAATAATCAGTAGAATTCCGCCGAAAAGAAAGTTCATAGCAATCAGATGAAACGTAAACATGAGCCAGTGTAAAATAGTAAAGAGCCAGTAAGGTCCGGGAATTGACATCGAAGGTCCCGACGTCAAAATTGTCATAATCGGTATATTCATCATTTCGCGCCTTCCCTCAAATAAGCAATGAGCATCTTCAACTCATTTTCGTCACCGGTAAAAGCGGGCATTTCATCGGTCAATTCCTGCACCATCAGAACGAATTCCTCCGATTCATCATATCCCAGATCGTTAAACGTGCTCCCTATTTCGCGAAAACCATTAAGAGTATGACATCCGCCGCAGCGGCGGTCAAAAACGATTTTATTTTTCTCTGACTCCGTCAAATCCGCCCGGGTGGATACAGGATCAGGAAACACGTGGGATGCCAGAAACTCAGCCAGGTCGGCGGCATCTTTTTCATTACCCGGGAAAGGCGGCATTTTCCCGATGAAATGCTGCAAGCGGGGAATAATTCCAGCGATATGTTCAATTTCCAGGCCAGCCAGTTGTTCTCCGAGAGAGTTATAACCATCCAACGTATGACATGAACGGCATCCGGCCAGATACAGGTCACGTCCTCGATCACCGGATGTATATTTAATGGGTATTGGTTTTTCAGCCGGTAAATTTGCTTCGTTCGATTTCAAGACATTATTACTATACAGGAAATCATATATAATATAAGGTTTGCGAGCCGCCTCTCGCGCCCATTCGAATCCTCCCATCACCATAAGTCCCAGAAGCATCAGGATCGCGGCGGAAACGTAACCCGTGTTGCGAGGGAAAACGAGAGTACCCAATACCGAAAGCAGCAAAAGCAATCCCGCAGAGAAAATCATAACCTGTAAGGCGATAGTCGGAACCATACCGGGCAAAAAAGCCCCGGTAACCGATTCCGGAAGCACATTGTAATACCAGAGTCCCGTCGGAATCGCCAGGAGCAGCGGGATGATTATAAACCAGCCGTTGCGGCGCATGATTTTTATTTTGAATTCCTCGTTTTTTTCTTTGGCAATCGTAATCAGCGCATAGAGACCAGCAAGCATCAAACATATGCAGGTTCTAAATAAGGTCGAAGCGATATAAGAGGGATTGAAAAATCCATCCCAGAAATTCCCGGTCGTCAGCCATTCTCCCGGCGTCAGCATAAAGGTTAGAATTCCATTGATGACCACCAGCGACAGCCATGCGGCGATGAAATATATCCATCCAATGGCGATGTGCGTTTTGGCCGATAATCGCTTCCACCCGTAATAGTAAACCATAGCGGCCGTAATTTCGATGAAAAAGAAAACCCATTCGGTCGCCCAGCCCCACACGAAATTATTAATCAGCCATTTGGTTCCCGTTGGATGAATCAGTCCAATCGTGACCCAGATCCCCACGCCTGACACGGCACCAAATACAAGTGTTGTCAGGGCAAAAAACCTGGAGTGTTTTTTTACATAACCAAGGTGCGCTTCATCATTTTTCCGCCGCGCCCATATTTCCGCAAGGACGAGATATAATCCGCCGCCGATGGCAAAATGGGATACAAAGACATGCAAAATGGCCACGATAGCAATAATCAGGCTATTGGCCAAAAATGGTTCCCATATTGGATATTGCATAAAAATCCCTCACAGGTTAAAAACTCCCGCTCGCAATTTCGCAACATGGATTAATTAAGTCAATTGTTTTCTGAAATAGACGATTTTATCCCAACCCTCATATCCGCAACGGCGGAAGAGAGCCATTGAAGGAAAGTTAACATCCTCAATTAAAGCGGCAATAATTTCAACTCCCATCCCGCGCAGGAATTCTTCGGCTTTTTCAAGGAGTCTCTCCCCCAGACGTTTCCCTCGATAGTCAGGGTCAACGGCCAAACGATTAATCCAGCCTTTGCGGCCATCGGAGGATGCGATGACCGAGCCGATAAGTTTTCCAGTATCATCCCGAAGGAGGTAAATTATAATGTGATCATCATAAGTTTGTTGTTCGATATTCTCGCGGCTGTCTCGATTGGTTCTGTCATAAGGCAACCCGCATCTCTCCCAAAGCGAAAGCAAATCATCGTAATCATTAATAGAAAATAATTCGATATTCATATTTTTAATCCGCGTATCCCTCATCTGGATATTAATCGATTGTATAATATGAATCAAGCCAAATCAGGATCAAAAAAAACCGGACAACAATTTTATCGTTATCCGGTTTCTAAGAAAATATATGCCTAAAATGCTTTGGGATTTTTCTTCCCTTTATTATTGGAGTTGGCGGATTTCAATTTGGTCCGCTCAATACCGGCCCGGGCCTTTGTATCTTTGGGATTTAGTTTGGCCGCCTGCGTATATAGCTCACCCGCACGGGCAAAATAGCCTTCGTTTTCCCAGCTTAGAGCCAACGAATAATTAATTCGGGAAAGGACAAGATTATCCTGGGGTGCGTACTTTTGAGCATACTTGAATGAACCAATAGCCCGATCGAATCGTCCCTGTTTCTGGAGTGTGAGTCCCATGTAATAATGAGCTTCCCAGTTTTCCTTGTTGCCTGAAATGGCCCGGATAAAATGCTTAGCCGCCTGCTTATACTTGCCGGCCGTATAAAACTTTATGCCGTGGATAAGATGATTATCTGAAGATGTCGCCTGACCTTTATTTATTGTCTCCTGCCCGGTTTCGACTGGCCGGGATTTTATTACAACGGTTTTACTCTGGCAACCAATTATAAAAAACAAAACTGCCATGATAGCGCATAATCTTTTCATGATTCCCTCCTTATTCAGATACATATAATATTTCCTATATATCGACCGTTTATGGGAATATTCTGATTGTGAAAAAGGAAATAGAATCAAACATTGTTGGCGCTGTTCAGTATTTGCGCAATGTCATTAAATTACCAAAGTGTAGGGAGGATTAAAGTTCGATTCTCGTAATTTATTGGTTCTTGCGGTGTTTGAAAAACTCGGAAAACATTTGCCTGATGTTTTTTATTGTAGCTGATATATCATGAAAATCAATATCGTCCAGATATAAATTTTTAAAATTGAAATAATCCCGGAGATGATACCAGACTCGACGGCCTTTTAGAATATTAAGTATAGCAGAAAGCGAATCGGAAAAAAATATTCGAGCCCTCACCGACTTACTATTTATAATTTGGGGGATTTCCATTCCCATCGCGGCTCGGCATAATAATCCCGGAAAATCGACTCCATTGGCGATAGCCAGAGGCACCGAACCCCAGAAACGAGGATTTGCTTCAAGTAATTTATATTTAAAAATGCCATTTTGATTTATGCATTCTTTGTATTCAAACATAACCACGCCATGCCAGTTCAATTTTTCAAGCAATTCATTTAAGGAGTCAGAACATGGATGATTATCGACGTCCCACGGTTCTCGGCTGGTTGAGGCACCACCGGAAATGGGATATTCACGAACTCGTTTATGTCCGAAATGAGTTGTCAATTTTGGGTTCGTCCAGCGCAGTGATGAAATCCCAACTCCACGACCAATCAGGTTCTCTTGAACAATTATATCTTCGTTTCCCAGCTCACGGCAAGCCGAGATAAATTCGTCCTTAGTAGATACTCGATAAACACCAACCGCTGAAGTTGCCCGTCTCGTTTTGACTACAACAGGATATGCCAGTTCGGGTATCGAATTTAGAAATCTCTCAGGATTGGGATAATCGGGCATGGTACTATATGGCACACTGCCTAAGCCAGCCTTATCAAGAATCTCAGAAGTTGGGGGTGTTTTATCGCCTATCGACCAACTTAGGGGAAGGAGATTGTTACCCAGAATTCCGGCGATTAATTCAAAAAAATATTTTTTATCATGCAATAGCAGCAATTTGTAATAATTCTCGAAAGGAAACAGGCTATACTCCCTGATTTTCGCGGCTCGTTTGGCGAGAGCCATCATTTCGGCGGCGTTGACGGGTACAACAATATCGAATTTATGCTGCTGGATATGCTCCAAAACTGATTCAACAAAACCTTCTTCATCAATTTTTGGATTTGGATATATCAGATTTTTTGATCTGTCCTTAATGCGATTCGAATAAAGACCAGGCGCACCCGAACGATAATCGCCGGCGTTTACCTCAAAACCGTCTCGGACGAGGGATTTTAAGATATTCCAGCCTTTGACGAAACTATTGAGAACCAAAACCCGGCCGCTCATTAACCGCCATCCTTAATTTTATCGCCAATCAATTTCCCTTTATACCCCGATTTCCCCATCAATAACTTGACAAAATTTTTCCCCGTATCCAATGCCAGGTCATAAAGCCAGACAATTTTATTATCCGACCATCGATCGGGGTGCATATTCATATAGATTCTTCGATATTTCCTGTTTTCCAATATTTCCTTGAGCGAATTAAAATTAGAAAGTCCGACTGTGGGGCAATTATCGATATGATCCTTAAGATTATACCTGGGATTGAATCGGCCAGTGTCAGGAATATAGACATCGAAGTCATCACCGGTAATATCTATCGAGGCGTCGCCGATCAGGCGATTCGATATTTTCTCAACAATTAAATCACGGTCATAAGTGAATGCCAGATCATCAAGCCAGTCGTCGCTGCGTGTCAGATGGACGACCTGTCGGTTATCCACACCCGATAAGGGATTTCCGTGGGCGCATATCGTTTTGATATTAAATCCGAGTTTATCCAGATCCAGAAGCGATCCGATGAAAAAACCGACGGCATCGCGAGCGACCTGTTTGTTGGGAGCTTTTTGATGAGTATCCACTTCTTCGTAATGATACCCAATCTCATGGCCCAATTGGGCAATTTGCTTTATGATATCCAGATTATTGTCAAAAAACCGGCGGCGGATATAATAGGTAGTATTAATCTGATATTTTGCCTCTATCCGGGCCATTTTAAGAGCCCTTGCCGGTGAATAATCGACATCGTGGCGAATCGCCACTAATCGCTCAGCGTTCGCAGCTTCGCTTTTTCGATTAATTAGGAATTTTTCAATGCCGAGAATCGTTCGACTTGATTCCAAAATCAGTTCTATAAGTTTATTGTAGGCGTTAAATGAGAACAACATTTTAGTCATTTGCAAATTCTTTACGTTATTTCATCAATCGGCATTATTCAATATCATGACATCTGCATAATACCAATTTATATATACCATGTCAAAATCGATTTGGATTAGATTATCGGCAGGGTATTTAGGGGGTCAAATTCGTCTTTTAGAGCCCGGCATTCTCTCCCCGGCGGGGTATTGGAGGCAAACTTCCGTTTAAAGTCACCATAGTTCGGATGGAAAATAGAAAGATGAGGATGATTGTCTTTTTGTAATATTGGCAAAACCCTGAATGACATTTCGAAAATGTAACCCATCGTCCCCCAGCTATTATAAAATACCCTCGAAATATCATACCCGGAAACCGATTTACAAGCCCTTGCTCCCGGCCGGACAATCGTACCATCGGCCAAAACAGCCGTCAAAGATAAAAGGCTCTTTGAAAACGGAATAGTCTGGGCGCCATCATCAGCGGCTAATCCTGCCGCCAAAGCGCCGCCGAATGATCCCGGGTAATGAGTATCCGCGAATGGAAACCAGAGGTTTTTCTCGGCCAATTCCTTATTGATTTCTTTTAAGGGGTATCCACTTCCAACCGTCAGGTAGAAATCAGCAGCATTAATCTCAATAATATCATTGAGCCGATCCGATTTGATAACCAGAAATTCGGCAAATTTATCGCCCACCGGGTTAATATTGTTACCAAATCCGGAAATGAAAACAGGCTGTTTGACCTCATTGGCTCGGTGGAAAATATCCGCCACCTGCTCGGGAGATTCGGGATGGAAAGTCGCAATCGTCTTTTGCCAGGTCAAACCATCCGGATAATCGTCGGATATTTCAATTTCGAGTTGCTTATTCATGCGTGATAATATATAATGCGATGTCATATCACTGGTCAAGCAATAAATGATTGAGTCGGACTCGATGACACACGGAAGTAGCTATCGAAATACCGTGCTCATATCAGTCGCAGGGGTAACTGGATTGGTGTGGGGACTACGTTTTTTGCCCTTTCTGATTCCGCAAGGCAGGGTTTGGGGTATAAACCATTTATTATTTCTGCCCTCAATCTACTTATGGATCTACGCCGCCCTGGGGATAGTTGTTCTTTCGCTTTTCTTTCGGCCCATGACTCAAATTAGCAATCGAGTTATCGGCAGTGCCGCTACTATGCTTCTGGAAAAGCCTTCCCCAAAACGGTGGCTTGTCGCATCAGGATTTTTCGTCATATTCTTCTGGTTACTTAAATTACCGGTGAATCTTCTTGGCGATAGCTTTTCGGTAACGGCAAATATCTCAAACGATCTGCCCGTAATTTACAAATGGTCGGAGATTGGCTCGATTTTTCTGGCCGTGATGGTCTCAAAATTAATTCCCGTCTCAGGAGCCGAATCCGGAGCTTACGCCTATGGCATAATTTCTGTTCTTTCCGGCGGCGCAACCATCCTTCTCCTATTTGCACTATCGTACGAACTAGGGAGCGATAGCGCACAAAGGCTGTTTATTTTTTGTTTGAGCCTGTTTTCCGGATGGGTGTTGCTGTTTTTTGGATATACTGAAAATTACTCCATTCTTTGGCCGTTTATGACCGGCTATATATATTTTGGAATTCGATACCTTCGGGGCAAAAACAGCCTGGTTGTCTCATTTGTTTTTCTGGCGGCATCGGTATTACTGCATCTCCAAACGGTGTTTTTTATCTTTTCGTTTATTTTGCTGCTATTTTCACGCGGTTTTCCGGCCCGTCTGTATGAACGTCATAAAAAAATAATCCTGGGTACTATTATTCTCGGATGTGCCGGTTCGGCCGTTCTGTTATATCAATTCTATCAACGATCGCTTGAATTACAAATTTACTTAATGCCGCTTTTTGACGGGCGCGGCGCAACAGCAGGCTACACTCTTTTTTCTCTCGAACACTTCCTCGATATTAGTAATCAGCTGCTCTTATTAATGCCTGTGTTTCCGGTTTTGCTGGTTCTAAGCTTCGGTCGCTGGAGAGAACTATTTGCCAATCGCCTAAATCAATTTTTGATTCTTTTGTCCTTGGGCGGATTTGCATTTTTGTTCATTATCGAACCGCGATTGGGAATGGGACGTGACTGGGATTTATTTGCCCTGGTCGGTTTAGCGCCGCTGCTTCTTGTCGCGAAAATCGCTATTGAACGACACGATTTATTAAGTCGGTTTTTCCCGGTAATTATGGTAGCTTCTTTAACAATGATATTTCCGTATCTGGCGGTAAACATGAATTATGATGGCGCCGTCGAAAATTATAAATTTTTACTCACTCTTGATCGGGAGCGAGGCCGAACCGGCGTAACCAGTCTATTAAAAATGTATGAAGAACAGGGAAATATTGTCGCTGTTGATAGCCTAAAAGATATATTGCGAGATAATTATCCGGCGGCGACTCTGGTCCCTACGGCGTATGAGATGTCTAATAGAGGACAATACCGGGAAGCTATGATTTTAACAGATTCACTTTTTAAACTGGACCCGTATTCAATTGAGATTTTTCTACTTCGAGCATCTATTCAATTAAAGCAGGGGCATTACGCCCGCGCTATTCAGGATTTGGAGACGGCCGCTGATTTGGGCCGTTATGATTCGCGGCCGTTGGTTCAACTGGCTCAAGCCTATAATCAAATGGGCCAGCTTGAGAAAATGATGAAAGCCTTAAGGGATGCTCAACAGCGAGACGTTAATTCTTTTAGAATCGCCGAGGGATTATCTTCAGGTTTTTATAGCATGGGTCGCTATGACTCAGCTCTTGTTTATGCCCGACAGATGATTGACCTTGAGCTAAATAATCCGGCCGGTTATTTGGCTGCCGGATTGAGCGCCCACAATAGCGGCAACCTGACTCTGGCCGAATCATATTTAACTGAATTTCTGAGGCTGGACCCGGCTAATCCAATGGCTGATCGAGCCAGAGATATCCTTGCTGCCATTAATCGCGCCATAACGAATTAACTGTTAATTTTTATGAAACCTAATCCGGATAATGACGGCAGTCTGATAATTCCCCTCACAATTATTGTCCTGTCAATCCTGCATTTTGTTCCTTTTCTATCCCCGTCAGCACGCTTATGGGGATTTAATCATTTGTTATTTTTGCCATCTCCACATAGTTGGATTTTTGCAGGAGTATTCTCTGTCCTTTTACTTCTTTTCTTCATGAGTTCTCGTTTGGGTTTGGGAATGATTTACCAGAAGGCCGGAAATGTACTATTTCCCGAATCATATCGTTTGCGATGGATAATATTAATTTTGGCATCAATTCTGTTTTTTTGGTTAATGAGGCCGCCAATATATTTTTTGGGGGATAGTTTTTCGGTAACCGCCAACATCGGCAACGATTTACCCATTATCTACAAATGGAGCGAAATTGGGGCTATCATGCTTGCGGATTTAGTTTTGCGCATACTGCCGCAATTTGAAACTGACAAAGGCATCTTGAGCTATTCCATTATCTCTGTAATTTCCGGCGCGTTTACGATCTATTTCTTTCTGTCTATCGCAAAAGAAATAACGAAAGATACATCATCGCGGTTATTTATTTTCAGTACCCTAATCTTCTCGGGATGGATTGTTCTATTTTTTGGGTATACCGAAAACTATCCCATCCTGTGGCCCCTTTTAAGCGCCTATATTTACTACGCCATAAGATTTTTGGATAGAAAAATCGGTTTATGGCGGCCCGCCGCATTCATCCCGATAGCTCTGTTTATGCATCTTCAAACATTGTTTTTCCTGCCTTCCTTTATAATGCTGCTGTTGTACAGTCGATACGGCGCTCAATTTTATAAGCGGCGAAAGATGTTTATTCGTGTATTAGGCTTTTTCATATTAATTACAGTAGCCGCTTATGCCATAAATTTGTTAACCCAGTCATCCGAATTTCGAGATTATCTAATAGCTTTTTCACCCGGCCGTCTGCCCGATCCGCAATATTGGATATTTTCTCCTTCGCATCTAATTGATACCGTCAATTTATGGATACTTTTCATGCCGTTATTCCCGATTTTTATTTATACGACTTGGAAATTCAGACAATCACTGATGTCTAATAAAATAAACTTGTTTCTAAGCGTTTTAGCCATTGGCGGTTTCCTTTTTCAGGTCATGATCGATCCGAAATTGGGAATGGGGCGGGATTGGGACCTATTCGCTCTAACAAGTATGCCTGTCGCCTTATTATCAGTTTGCCTGATAGTTACACACGCCGGAAATCTCAGAAAATATTATTTTGTGCTGTCCGCATTCGCCGCTGTAATTTCATTGCCGTTTGTCATTACATTAATAAATGTCGAATCGGCTAAAGAGCATTACAAATACCTCCTAAATTTGGATATGCCTCGAAGCCGCACCGGCATGACTTTACTTAAACACTATTATCAAACCGGAGGCGACAGCGCCGCTGCTGATAGCCTTGAAAACATATTGCAGGCTCAATTTCATTCGTATTCGAAGATTCCAATAGCTTATGAACTGCTTGAAAACGGAAAAATAGATAGCGCTCTGACAATTGCCGAATATCTTGAAAAAAATGAACCCCCTTCGGCGGAAATTTATAATTTAAAAGGGAAGATATATCTTGAAATGGGGCATTATGCGCGGGCGGTGCAATGTTTCGAAAGTTCCACTTCAATGGGGCGTTATGACAGCCGCCTGTTTATCGCAATGGGATCGGCATACCATCACCTTCTCCAATACGACAAGATGTTATCGGCGCTACGAAAAGCTCAAAAGCTGGCTCCCAATTCTTATGAACTTAGCGAAGCCTTCGCATCAGGGTATTACAACATGGCTCATTATGATTCTGCCTTCGCGTACTCGCAATCCTGCATCAAACTTGACAGTACGAAACCAATTGCCTATTTAATTGCTGGGATGAGCAAAATGAAATTGAGTGATATGGAAAGCGCCGGTTATTACTTGGACATCTTTATCGATATGTCACCGGATGATGAATACAGAAAACAGGCGATCCAAACCATGCAAAATATTAATACGGACTAGCCGGAAATAAATTAATGGCGCTCTTGCGCCGAAAACTATACTAAAGCATGAAAAAAATAATTGCCGAAGATAAATGGACCACATTTGCGGGAATAGGCGCTTTAATTCTAATCTGCCTGCTTCGGGTAATCGCTGTACCGTTTTCAGGCGCCCGTATTTGGGGATTTAATCATTTGCAATTTCTCCCCGATGCCTGGCTTTATATATACTTGGCGGCTGGTTTAGCAATTTCAATTTCGGTGATCTTCGCCCTTCGAGGCCATCTTAACATATTTTACGAGCGGTTGGCAAACCTGTTATTTAAGCGATATTTTCTGGTTTCGCTTGTTATATCTATAATAGGCATTCTCATTTTTTGGTTTTTACGAATGCCAACAAATTTATTGGGTGATGGCTATTCGGTAATAAATAATATCGGGGGCGACTTGCCGGTTGTTTTCAAATGGTCGGAAGCCGGAGCGGTAAGAATAATATATTGGGTGTCTCGATTACTTCCATTTGATGGATTAATGCGCGGTGAATATGCCTTCGCAATAGTATCCGTTCTCTCCGGAGCTGCTACGGTATTTTTATTATCATCTATTGTCAGACATCTTTGCGATGACAGACCGTCTCAGCTAATGATATGGGGAACGTCTCTATTCTCCGGTTCATTATTATTATTTTTCGGATACGCCGAAAACTACCCGGTTCTTTGGCCGCTGGCGGGGGCATATATATTGGCCTCTATCCGATACTTGAAAGGCAAAGGCGGGATATTGATTCCGGCCCTCTTAATCCTGTTGGGAATTTATTTACATTTGCAGATGATTTTCTTCGCGTTATCATTCCCGGTTTTGATATTTTCACATGGAGCTGGACAAAAATTTTATCGGAAAAATAAAAAGACTGTTTGGATGGCTCTGATCATATTATCAGGAATATTTATCTATTTGTTTATTCATCAATATTACTCTTCAATCGCGTTCAGGTCTCATATTCTTCCCCTTTGGCAAGGCAAACCATTAACGCCTGATTACGCCATTATTTCAGTTAACCACTTAATTGATATAATAAACCTGTTCCTGCTGACTGTTCCTCTATGGCCGATATTGATTATATTCATTTGGAAATCCCGCCGGTCATTGTTAGACGATGCCATTAACAGATTTTTATTTCTGTTTTCAATGGGGGGATTGATTTTCCTTTTGATAATTGACCCCCGTTTGGGAATGGCTCGCGATTGGGATTTGTTCGCCTTGACTGGATTGGGGCCGATACTGCTACTAACTCGAATTTATGTCCAATCGGGCAGACTGAAATTTCTATATCCGATCATCATCGCCATATCTTTTGCGGTGACTCTCCCATATTTGGCGACAAATCTGAAAACAGAACCGTCGCTGGCATATATGCAATCGTTATTGGAGTTGGATAAGACTAAAAGTCGATCTGGTTTGGTCATGCTGCGCGATTATTTACACAACAATAATGACAAATCAAGGGCCAATCAAATCAACGACCAATTATTAAGTAATTTTCCTCAAACCCGGTGGGAGAAAACGGTTAAACATTGGATCAATAACCGGGTCTTCGACAAGGCATTTATTTACGCCGATTCCATATATAATTATGATCCTTACTCAGTTGATGCCTTCAACATCTATTCTCATATATATTTGGATATGGGCAAATATGATTCTGCCCTGGCGATGGTTAAAATATCGACCGAATTATCTCCCTATGAATCCCGCGCTTATACCAGCATGGCAATATTTTATCGTCAAATGAAAAACTATAATGAAATGTGGAAAAGTTTTCGTCGGGCGCAAAAGCTAAATCCACGTGAATATTCCAATTTAATGCTGATGTCGCAATCATTTGCAAACGATGGCGTTTTTGATTCGGCGATTGCCTATATTGATACCCTTAAAAACAATTACTCCGACAGTTCCGAATGTTACCTTGCCGCCGGAATGATATATCGCGCCAAAGGAGAATATGATAACGCCGTGCAGCAGCTCGAAATGTATGCCGCTCGGCTTGAGGATGAAGAAACGCAGATAAACGTTATGCGTATGATTGAAGAATTAAAAAATATGCAGAAATAAAAAGCGCGGAAACAATCCGCGCTTTATTGTATGATTCTTGAAATCCCTCTATTTCAAATTCAATCCCAACAATTTTATTTCGGTCATGTCCTCGATGCCATATTTGATACCTTCGCGGCCCATGCCTGATTTTTTGACGCCGCCATAAGGCATATGATCAACCCGATAAGTAGGTATATCATTTATGATAACTCCCCCTGCTTCGACATATTTGAAGGCATAAAAAATATCTTTAATCCGTTGCGTAAATATGCCCGCTTGTAATCCAAATTCAGAGCTGTTTATCTGATTTATCATAGTCTTAAAATTCCGATATTTGAATACCACCGCCAATGGAGCGAAGGCTTCCTGTGAGCAAACATTCATCGACGTTTTGACATTACCCAACAGGGTCGGTTGCAGCATCCGTTTCCGACGTTTTCCTCCCGCCAGTAGTTTGGCTCCGCCTGCAATCGCTTCATTAATCCACATTTCGGTACGCTTGGCCGACTCAAGATCAACCATTGGCCCAACATCGGTTTTTTCATTCAACGGATTACCCATGCTAATCTTTTTTATGGCTGCCCGGTATTTGCGGATGAATTTGTTATATACTTTTTCATGAATGAAAATTCGTTGAACCGAAATGCAGCTTTGACCGGCCTGGCCAAAAGCTCCATAAATTAATCGAGTCACCGCAAAATCAATATCGGCATCGTCAGCCACTGCCACCCCGGCGTTACCTCCCAGTTCCAAAACCGTTCGTTTATCACCCGAGTTTTCTTTAATCCACCAGCCGACCGGAGATGAACCTGTAAAAGTTATCACTTTTACTCGAGGATCTTTGATTAAAGGCGAGGAATCTCTCGACGAACCGGGGAGGACTGATAAGGCTCCTTTGGGAAGTTCCGTTTTGTCGATTATCTCCGCCAGCATCAATGCCACGATTGGAGTTTTTGAAGCCGGCTTAAGAACAATCGGGCATCCCGACGCTATCGCAGGAGCAACTTTGTGAGCCACCAAATTCAGAGGAAAATTAAACGGCGAAATCCCAGCCACGACCCCGACCGGAAACCGCCTGACTAATCCGATTCGTTCCTCGGAACCCGGCACCCAATCCAAATCCATTACTTCGCCGCCGATCCGTTTGGCTTCTTCGGCCGCGACATGAAAACAATTGGCCGCTCTTTCAACTTCCAATCGAGCATCGCGAATTGCCTTGCCCATTTCCAGCGTCATCGTTCGAGCAAGCTTTTCCTTATTTTTCAAAATCCCATCGGCGATGTCCTGGCAAATCCGTTCCCGAACATAACAGGGCAGATTGCGAGTGATCTCAAACGATTTTTGGGCCGCGTCAATCGCCCGGGTATAGTCTTTTTCCGATGCCGCCGCGACCGTGCCGACATGACTGTCATCATACGGCGATTCGATTCTGATTTTATTTTTTGATGATAGCCATTTTCCCGCCAGATACATTTTATATGATTTGGCCATAATGCGCCTCCCGCTTTATTAAATCGGACATACTATTTTGCCCAGTTTTTCAGTCAATTTCAAATTTTCCGAGTAATCAACCGGTACTTCCAAAACGACCGGTTTATCCATTGTAAACGCTTTTTCCAGCATGGTCCTGACATCTTCTGTTTTCTCGGCTCTCATCCCTACCGCTCCAAATGATTCGGCCAGTTTGACAAAATCGGGGTTGCCCACCGATGTTCCAAAGGCATGCCCGAATTGATTTTTCTGTTTCCATTCAATCAGGCCGTAGCCGTTGTCATTCCAGATCATGATCACAATCGGAAGTTTCAACCTGACGGCTGTTTCGAGGTCCTGGACATTCATCATAAACCCGCCATCTCCGCATACCGTCAGAATTTTCTTTTCCGGATACACAATTTTGGCCGCCATCGCCCCCGGCAAAGCGATGCCCATCGAGGCAAACCCATTTGAGATGATGCATGAGTTGGGCGATTTAGCGATATACATACGGGCGATCCACATTTTGTGCGCCCCGACATCGGAAATCAGAATATCGTCATCATCCATCACGGAACGAATGTCGCCGATTAATTTTTGAGGTTTGGCGGGAAATGAAACGTCATTGTCAAATTCATGAATATCATTCATTATCAATTTGCGATATTTGGCCGCCCAGGCGCCTTTGTCTTGTTCTGTGCCATTAAAGCGTTCATTCAATTCCCATAATGTTCCGGCAATATCGGCTATGAGCTCGACCTCGGGGTGATAATATTCATCCACCTCCGCTTCGGTAAAATCGATATGAATAACTTTCTTATCCTTATTCGGATTCCAAAATTGAGGCGAGTATTCTACCAGATCATACCCGATACAGATAATCAGGTCGGCTTCCTCAAAAGCGCAGGTGACATGATCGCGCGCCTGCAAACCGATCGTCAGCAAATTATATTCATAATCCCATCGGGCGGCGCCTTTGGCCATGAAAGTGTTAGTCACGGCAATATTGACCTTGTCTAGAAACAGTTTGAGCTGTTTGGAAGCCCTCTTGCGAATGGCTCCGTTGCCGCACAATATAAGCGGTTTTTTAGCCGCTTTAATCATCTCCACCGCCTGACTGGCCGCCTTGTAATCAACTGCTGGACGGCGGACTTTGCGTGATGGGATGACGTCGCAATGATCTTTTACATCGCACTGAGCGATATCTTCAGGAAGTTCCAGATGGGTCGCGCCCGGTTTTTCCGTCTGAGCGATTTTGAACGCCTTGCGCACCGATTCCGGAATGATTTCTCCGCGCGTGATCTGAGTGTTCCATTTTGTAATTGGCCGAAACATTGAAACAATATCGATATGCTGATGAGATTCCTTGTGCAGCCGATCAGTCGAGGCCTGGCCGGTTATCGCTACCAGTGGCGAGCGGTCGAGATAGGCATCGGCGATGGCTGTAACGAGATTGGTCGCCCCGGGACCGATTGTCGCCAGACATACTCCAGCCTTTCCGGTCAGCCGTCCCCAGACGTCGGCCATGAACCCGGCCGTCTGCTCGTGTCGAGTGGAGATAAATTTTATATCGGATTTGCGAACCGCTTCCAAAAAGGCGATATTTTCCTCACCCGGCAAGCCGAAAATATATTCGACCCCTTCGTTTTTCAGGCAATTGACAAATATCTCTGAAGCATTCATAAATAAATCCTCACCGAGCCTTAATTGCACCCTCTAATCTATAATACGATATGTATATAGGAAAATGTTTTTTTATTAAATTGTTCCGTAGAATTGAATTTAATGTGAATAGTGACGACTTAATTAGTTCTGTCATAGAAAAAAGCGCGAATCATACAACCCGCGCCTTCAAATCATGATGTAATTATAGAACTTACTCTTATCCGTAAGGGTACATGCCCTTTTTGATTGTCTCAAGAGTATCTAAAAGCATGTCGTGTTTTTTCTCATCGACTAACAGGTAATTCAAAAGATATTCCTGGATGACCATCTTTTTACCTTTGAGAGCATCGTGAGCTTCGGTAGCATATGCTTCGGCCTTCTTTTCCATATCGATATGTCTTTGAATCAAATCCCAAACATCGGCAATGTCATCAGGCGACAGTGACATCGTGTCGGCTTCAAGGCTGGACGCAATCAATTCCTGCACCCGGTGATGGTTCATTGAATCATTGCGAATAATTTCCATAGCCATTTTGATTACTGGATTTTTGGTTTTAGTAATAATTTCATTGCACTGCTCAATTGACGCATCTTCCACTTTTTGCCATTTACGCATATTTTCGATAATGCTCTGCTGTAATTCTTTTGTGGACATTTTTGACCTCCCATTTATTTAATTGCCCGTGTCTTATTCCTTTGACATATGTAACCGCCTTTGGGTATACATTTGTTCCGCACCGGTCAAAATTTCCGAAAAATTTTCTACATCGCCATAGAAAAATGGAGAAGCATCTATATCGTTTTGCTGATTGTGGCGGACTACTTCACCGAGGATACCGGGAGGCGTATATCCCGAGGCGAAAAACACGGCCATCCCCCCTATTAGTAAAAGTCCTGCGGTAAATTTGATCCATTTCAAAATCATCAATTCACTTTTTTTATCAAATAGCGTTCGGGAACATCACTATAAAGGCCAGAAACGCTACGGCCAGGGTAAGAATCAAATTGAATGATTGTCCGACAATATAAAGCGTCATCGGTTTGCCGCCTTCCATCCGGCTGGCGAGATTTTTGAAATTAGATTCGAGGCCGATGGCGACAAAGGCGAGGCAGAAAAACCATCCCCGCATTGTTTTGGTAATAGGATTTATAAATTCGGATTCGACCAGTTTGAAATCGCCGCCCATTGCCGGAACCACAATAAATGAAAATATCACCGAAGCCCCGACAAATCCGATTACGAACTTTGGGAAACGATTCCAGATTTCCATCGGATTGGGGCGAGCTGCCCCCGGTTCTCGATCAACGCAGTAACACCAGTATAGGGCCACGCAAAAAGCCAGAATCCCGATTAGTACATTTTGGATCATTTTGACGACAGCGGCAACTTTTTCGGCATCGGGACCGAGCATCGAACCGGCAGCAACAACGGCGCCAGTTGAATCGATAGTTCCACCCATCCAGGCCCCGCCCAGAACGGCATCCATACCTAAGGCTTTGATAGCAATCGGCATAAAAACCATCATCAGAACGGTAAATATCAGAGTCATTCCAACTGCTAAAGTCAGGTCTTCTTTCTTGGCCCGGCAGGCGGCGGCCGTCGCAATAGCGGCCGATACCCCGCAGACTGAAGTCGCCGCCGCGATAATAATCGCCAGCGCCTTATTTTTCATTTTCAAAACGCGGACAGCAAAAATATATATGAACACAACGACTATAGGCGTAACAATCCAGGCGACCATTAGTCCCGGAGGCCCCAGGGCAAGAATCTTTTTGAATAAAATTTCCGCGCCCATAAGCACCAATCCGGTTTTGATAAACAATTCCGTTTTAGCTCCGGCCAAAAGCCACGAAGGCGTACCGACTGTATTGGATATCAGAAGCCCGACCAGAAGTCCCCACATGGCATAGCTCAGTCCCCAATACTTAATATTGGATTGATTGGCAATCCAATACGCTATACAGGCGAGCAGAAATATAACCGCGAATCCGGCGATGTATTTCCCAACCGACTGATTTTTCATAACTGCGATCGCTATCGCGGTCACAACCCCGATGCATATCATTAATGCCAAAAGCGGCATGATATTAGTGCCGACAACAATCCCATTTTTTAGAATGATGAAGGCCTCGAGGGGATTCGTCGACCATTTGCCTATTTTGGGAATTTGTGGAATCCATCGCAATAACGCGGCGGCGATTATAGCAAATCCTATCCAGACCGCCCACCAGTCTTCATTCTTCCGGAGATCATCCCAACCTTTATTCATAGAATCAACCCCTGAATGAGAAAATTGTTTTATAAATAGTCAATTTCATCAAGTCTAAAGATAAATTCATTGAATCCAAAATTGTATATAAAAAAAGGCGGCCATTAGACCGCCTCGGATAGTTATATTTAGGCCGCTTTGTCAGCGACCGCGATAGCCTCGGCCGCCACCTCCGGAACTTTGACGGTGCGTGGTTCGCGCTCTATCATAGTAGCATAGGTTAAAGCCAGCGTCCTGTAAATCATATGCGCGAATTTGGAATAAGGCATATACCAGAGGAGCATATACACAAAAACAATATGAAAGAAATAACTGAAATAAGCCAGTTCTCCGCTGCCCATCACTCTGATTAGCCATGATGTCATGCCGGTAAAACCGGTAAGAAAGATTATGTATAAGAAGAATTGATCAGCATACCCATTAGCGCCGACAGATTTTTTGTCGGCCCAGCGGCGAAAGATCATAATACCACTGCCCAAAAATAACAATAATCCGCTGACGGCCCCAAGAAATTTCACGGGATGAGGCAGCGCCAGAGGCAATTCAAAAAACGAATGGAGCGATTCCAAACCAAGCATATTCAAATAATGCGGTATGAAAATAAATACAAAGACCAAACCCGTCGTAACCATCGCTCCTACAAATCCGGCCAATACGAGAATATGCGCCGTGGCGCGATCTTTGTTGGCTTCGCATTCTTTGAAACGGGAATGAGTAATTACTTCTGTTATTGTCGTCCAGAACGCCTTCAGGAAAGGCGCTTTGACTGTGTCGCCGCGTGATTTTAGGGCTTTCCAGAATCGGGAAAAACCGATTGACGCAAAGGCAAAGATAATAATATTACCCAATACAAAGAGAGCATCAACGGTGCTGTGGGGGAGAAATAAATTAAAATCTACAACTTCACTGGAAATAAATACGAAATCACCAGTATCTAGACGCGGAGCTGAAATATAAATACAGAGAATTAAAATCAAAGCCGGCAACAAAAACAAAAACGGCAAAGCCCCCGGTGATGCCACGGCTTTTCCCATAAATGAGGGAAAAGCAAATCGCTTATAAACATAGGCGCGAATCGCGGCCAGAACATCTCCCGGTTTGGCATCACGAGGACAATGTACTCCGCAGTCGTTGCATTGATAACATAGCCAAATATCGGGATCTTTAATAAGTTCATCGGCCTGACCCCATTGAGTCAGAATCATTTCCTTACGCGGATATGGATTATCATCCGGAGAAAGATTGCAGACAACGG
Source organism: Candidatus Zixiibacteriota bacterium (assembly GCA_043819555.1). Taxonomy (GTDB): domain Bacteria; phylum Zixibacteria; class MSB-5A5; order GN15; family JAAZOE01; genus JAZGGI01. The sequence continues at coordinate 22,365 of JBDREQ010000047.1, forward strand.
AGCATGTGGCGCATTGATAACACTTTTTCACCGACTCGCCACCATTTTTCTTAATTTCTCGGATAAACTGCAAATCGGGGTTTATCAGCCGATGTTCAGCCATAATTACTCTCCTTGCTCTCCAATTATTACATAAGAACCTATATACAGGACAGATTTATTTATCAACTATAAAAATAGACAGGTTCATCATCCCTGTCAAGCAAATTGTTACTTATTTCACAAAGACTACATAATCTTTTGATTTTATCGCCATTATTCGCCAATGTAATTCATATATTTTTTGTCCTGTATTTATTATTGACGACATTACAAAAAACAAAAGCTATGGCAAGATATTCAACGCTTAAACCAAGGAATACATAATCTATTTTATCCCCCATTGAATCAGCAAGTGATTGCTATCTCTCCCATACTCGTAACTGATTATATATCAACGCATATCCAATGTTTAGCGGTTGTTGCATTATGTCCCAAGTTTTTTGGGCGGCTTTGACTTTGTGTAAGGTCTGATCAAAGCGCGATCTTATTGGATTAATGGAGCAATAGAAACCGCGGATTGGCGAAAGTTTAAAGCAATTTTAAATAAGAAATAACTTCGTTTTCGCTTGACATCACTTGTGAAAATATTTACATTCTCAGCGTAAAGAAGTGGAGATTATGGGAGAGTAAGTTCATTTTTTTTTATCCAGTTTGTGAAAAAAGTCACATATTTGACGACAAACGAATCGTTGATTATGAATTGGTTTAGAATATGCTTGTGAAAAATGTCACATACTTACCGATAAATGTAGATAATAATGTTGTTTTTTAACTTTTTTAAAAAAGGATAGGTCAGAAATGGCGAAATCCAATTTAATATCTCCTCACGGAAGCGATAAACTAAAAATATTGCTTCTTGAAGGTAAGGAGAAAGAAGCCGAATTAAAACGGGCGGGGACTCTGCCCAAAGTAGTCATGACTACTCGTGAAACCGGCGACTTGATTTTCTTAGGTATTGGCGGATTCACTCCCCTGGAAGGTTTCATGAATGAAGCTGACTGGAAGGGTGTCTGTCAGGACATGAAAATGGCAAACGGCATCTTTTGGCCGATTCCGGTTACTTTGTCTCACGATGCCAAATTCAATCCGGGTACCGATATTTGTCTGATTTCCGGTGAAACGAATGAGATCATGGGTACAATGAAAGTTGAAGAGTGTTATAAAATCGACAAGGACTTTGAATGTAAGCACGTTTATACCACGACGGACCCTGAGCATCCCGGAGTTAAAATGGTAATGGAGCAAAAGGAATGGAATCTGGCTGGTCCGGTAAAGGTTTTATCCGAAAGTTACTTCCCTGAAGAATTCAAGGGAATTTATCAGCGTCCCGCGGAAAGCCGGAAAACATTTGCTGAAAAGGGCTGGAAGACAATCGCGGCATTGCAGCTTCGTAACCCGATGCACCGTTCGCATGAGTATCTGGCCAAGATCGCCATTGAGGTATCTGACGGCCTCTATATTCATCAATTAGTCGGCAAATTAAAACCTGGTGATATTCCTGCTGATGTTCGCGTTGATTGCATCAACACTCTGGTTGAACATTATTTTGACAAGGACCGCGTCATAATGGGCGGGTATCCTCTGGATATGCGCTATGCCGGCCCTCGCGAAGGATTGTTGCATGCCGTTTTCCGTCAGAATTTTGGCTGCACACATATGATTATTGGCCGCGATCATGCCGGAGTGGGTGATTATTACGGACCGTTCGATGCCCAGGAAATATTCTTCAAACTCTGGGAAGGCGCTCTTGAATGCAAGATGCTGCCGATTGACTGGACATTCTGGTGTTACAAATGCGGCGGCATGGCTTCCATGAAGACTTGTCCGCACGGTAAAGAAGATCGCCTCTTCCTGTCGGGTACCGCTCTGCGCAAATCTCTCTCTGAGGGTGGCGAAGTTCCCGCAGAATTTTCCCGCACTGAAGTTTTGAGTATTCTTCGGGACTATTATGGCGGTTTGAAAGAAGAAGATAAGGTTGAAGTTAAGATGCATGGCCATGCGTCTGGCGATGCGAAGATAAAAAAATAAATGACAAAAGAAATATATAAAACCACAAACAAACGGGAAACTTCCAATTAGGAGGGATATATGCCAAGTTATGTAATTCCCGAAAAATGCGATGGGTGCAAAGCGCTGGACAAAACCGCTTGTCAGTATATTTGCCCCAATGATTTGATGGTCCTGGATAAGGATAAAATGAAGGCCTTTAATCAGGAACCGGACATGTGCTGGGAGTGCTACAGCTGCGTCAAGATCTGCCCGACTCAGGCAGTCGAAGTTCGCGGCTATGCCGATTTCGTTCCGATGGGTGCGACGGTTACGCCGATGCGTAGTACTGACAGTATCATGTGGACGGTGAAATTCCGTAACAACATGTTGAAACGGTTCAAATTCCCAATTCGGACAACCGAAGAAGGTAAGGCACAGCCGGCGGGCGGTTATGCTACTGCTCATGATAATTTAAACGATCAAACACTGGCTCAAGAGCCTGAAGCGCTCAGATTATCTGAAGTGTACACTCTTAAGTAAAATCTGGAGGTATTAAGAGAATGCAAAATTTCGAAACTGTTGAAGTCACCACAGATCTTTTGATCATCGGTGGTGGTATGGCAGCTTGTGGCGCGGCAGTTGAGGCTTCCTATTGGGCCAAGAAGAATGGTCTCAAAGTAACTTTAGTCGATAAAGCTGCTATGGATCGCTCTGGTGCCGTCGCTATGGGTCTTTCGGCCATAAACCAGTATGTTGGTTTGACCGACGGTGAAAATACGATTAAGGATTATGTAGATTATGTCCGCATGGACCTTATGGGTATTATTCGTGAAGACTTGGTCGCCAATATCGCTCGTCACGTTGATTCAACCGTCCATCTTTATGAAAAATGGGGTTTGCCGATCTGGACTGATGAAAATGGCAAATACGTTCACGAAGGTCGTTGGCAGCTTATGATCAACGGTGAATCATACAAAGTTATCGTTGCCGAAGCGGCCAAAAATGCTTTGGCCGAAGCTAATGGTGAATACTTTGAACGCGTATTCATTACCGAACCTCTAATGGATGGCGATCGCGTTGCTGGCGCAGTTGGTTTCAGCACTCGTGAAAACAAATATTATGTTTTCCGTGCCAAGGCTGTTATTTGCGCCATGGGCGGAGCTGTTCACGTATTTAAACCGCGCAGCACCGGTGAAGGACTGGGTCGTGCCTGGTATCCTCCATGGAACTCCGGTTCATCGACGTATTTCACCGCGCGTGCCGGCGCTGAGCTGACATCTCAGGAAATCCGGTTTATCCCGGTTCGTTTTAAAGATGCTTATGGCCCGGTCGGCGCCTGGTTCCTTCTCTTCAAAGCAGCCGCGACAAACGCCATGGGCGGAAACTATATGATCGAACGCCGTGATGAACTTGAAAAATGGAAACCGTATGGTTTGGTAAAACCGATTCCTGCCAATTTGCGTAACTGGCTCGGTATGCTTGACGTTATGGAAGGCAAGGGCCCGATCTTCATGCGCACTAACGATGCGATTCAAAAAATCGCCTCTGAAGCAGGCGACGAAAAAACAGCCAAGAAAAAACTCAAAGAACTCGAAGCTGAAGCCTGGGAAGACTTCCTCGATATGACAATCTCGCAGGCTATCCTATGGGCGGCCAGTAATATTGAACCCGAAAACCGACCTTCCGAAATCGCCGCGGCCGAGCCGTACTTTATCGGTTCCCACTCCGGCGCTTCCGGCGCCTGGGTTTCCGGTCCGGATGATCTCCAGACTGATGAAACCAGAGATGAATATTTCTGGGGATACGCCAACATGTCAACCGCTAAGGGTTTATTCTGCGCCGGTGACGCCTCAGGCGCCTCGTCGCACAAATTCTCCTCAGGTTCACATGCTGAAGGCCGTATCAGCGGTAAGGCTGCCGTTAAGTTTATCGTTGAAAATAACGATCTGCCAAATCTTGATTCCGGCAAAGTCGATGAGTTTAAAGCTCTCGCCCTCAAACCACTTGAAGTTTTTGAGACTAACAAAGACAAAACGACCGACCCGGACATCAACCCCAATTATATCCGTCCGAAGATGTTTATGTTCCGTCTTCAAAAGATTATGGATGAGTATGTCGGCGGTGTTTCGGCTCAGTTTACAACCAATAAAGCCTGTTTGGAAAGAGCCCTTGAACTTCTCACCTTCCTTAAAGAGGACTCTGATAAACTGGCGGCTGAAGACCTGCACGAACTTCTTCGTGTCTGGGAAAACATCCAGCGCATGTGGCAGGCCGAAGTTCATACCAGAACTATTCTCTTCCGTGAAGAGACTCGTTGGCCGGGTTACTATCGTCGCTCCGACTTCCCGACTCTGGATGATGAGAAATGGCACAGCTTTGCGAATTGCCGCTGGAATCCAAAATCAGGCGATTGGGAAATGATCAAACGCCCGATGCTGCATGTTTATCCTGAAGCTTTGGAACATGAACTACTGGGTGGCTGATTGGATTGACATTTTTCTATGAGGATTTTAATATCTTCTTAGGATTGATAATAATAAAATCCTCCGGGCCCAAACCCGGAGGATTTTATTTGTAACCCAAACCAGATTTTTAAGTATATTGGATTTATGAAAAATAATGACACAAATTGTCCGCATTGCGGACAGACAATGAAGAAATGGGCTCCCCCAGACCAATCGACCTGGGGCGATCATCCGCAATATGTCTGTTTCAATGACGAATGCGGTTATTATGTTCGGGGCTGGGAACGGATGAGAACGAAATATAATCAATACGCCTCTTATCGCCATCGCTTTGATCCCGTTACCAGACAAGAAGGGCCATTGCCGGTCTGGGCGCCTGACGCTCACAAAGATGCTATTGTTGAAAACGGAGAGTAAATAGAATGCGGGAAATTGAAAACCTCAAGAAAGCCATACTCGAAGAATATCCGCGAATGGATGAGAACAGCGAATTTTGTTTCAAATGTCATAAGGGTGTTCCTTGTTTTAATTTTTGTTGCGGGGACGTGAATATTTTTCTGACACCTTATGATATTATTCGTTTGAAAATTCGCCTTGGGATAACTTCGGGTGAATTTCTTTCCAAATATACAATTTCTCCATTTGACGAAAACGCCCAACATCCGGTGTTGCTCCTTAAAATGGAAGACAATGAAAAGAAATCCTGTCCGTTTGTATCTGAACAAGGATGTACCGTTTACGAGGACCGCCCCTGGCCATGCCGTATGTATCCGCTTGGATTGGCCTCCCCCAAAGCCAACCAACCGGATAGTGACAAAGATTTCTTTTTTCTGCTCAAGGAAGAAACCTGTAAGGGGCACAATGAGGAAAATACTATCACCGTCGCGGAATGGCTCGCCGACCAGGGTATAGAAGAATACAACGAATATGGGAATTGGTTCAAAGAAATAACTCTCAGCGATTTCTTTGAAAAAGGAAATCACATCGATCCCAAGCGGATGGAGATGTTTTTTACAGCCTGCTATAATATTGATAAATTCCGGGATTTTGTCTTCAAAAGTAGTTTTCTTGAGAAAATCGAAATCGAAAATGAATTGGTTCAGCAACTCAAGACGGACGATATTAAACTCTTGAAATTTGCATTTGACTGGATAAAATTCGCTATTTTTGGCGAACCGACAATGCAAATCAAATCCGATGCGCTGGAGACCGGCAAAAAGAAAATGGCTTCCGATATGAAAGATATCATTCCGGTTCCGAAATGGCGGGCGGTTTTTGGCGGATTCTCGGAAGAACAAAAAGCTATTGCCCTCAAAAGCGACTGGAACTTTATCGAAGGCACAACATCACCGGTAGAACTTTCAATTCATATCACTAAACTTTTTGCTGATGGAATGCCGAAAAAAGAAATTATCGATGAACTTGTTAAACGAGGCGTTAAAAAAGAGGCCGCTTTGGCCCATGTCAGCCTGCTTGAAAATCAGTTGAAGTAATTAACAAGGTAGTCGAATTTCACTCAAATTCCCGGATGAAAAATCATAAACTGGGATTACGGTCGGATTTATTTTCGGGATATTTATTGGCTCAACATTTGGACATGCATTTGACGCATCAATAATCAAGTAGGAATAGCCGCGAATAATTTCATCTTCCGATTTAAGCGATTTCGTATATTCATCTAAGTAATCAATAAACAAGCCATGCAATTCTGGCACATTAATCATCAATCTGTAAATGGCAAAACGAGTTCCCCGTTCAAACGGCTCTTCCCATAAGAATAATGGCAGTCGCTCAGCATATTCCGGAATTAACCGGGGAACATTTATTAAAATTTCGCCGATCGTTTCGGGGGCTCGACGGCATAATCCGCCCGATTCATCATTCATCATCCAGAAAAGCTGGCGTATTTGTTTGCGGACTTTTTCGAGATCGGTTTTGCCGATAATGCCGGCCGCCAACCCAATCATATCGATGGCACGCCAATAGATTATCGGATCAGTATCAAACAATAGCGAAGTTAATGGCCTGAAAATATGCTTTTTTCCCGAGGCCCAGTCACGAATTTTAGTTTTATCATATTCCTGAATAGCATGAAGGATTTCCTGCTTTGTGATTCTCTTTGATCTACCTGCAGATGATGGCATCTGATAATTCGCTAACCCAATCCAATAGAATACCAAGGACTAAACACTTACTTTTTCCTTTTCCTTCGATGCCAGAAAATATAATTATGTTCTATTCCTCACTAATTGAGTTAATTTAAAATCAGTTTTTAGCCTAGCCCTCATCTCACTTAATCAAATTTGCCATTATGATAAGGCACACCAATATGAATCTGAATATATAATTTACCGCATCCCTTGACTTTATTCAAATATTTAATTTTATTTTCGTTTAAGAATAATTGTGACTTTTTCAACAACAAAGCTTTGTCCGTTAACCTTTAAAAAGAATTTGGATTAATTCCAAATTGAATTTATCTGCATTCACACTGGCCTTTTACCACCGATCAATGGATGGCTTTAAATGTGATTTATTTTACATATCTCATAGCATTTTGGTTGACATTAGAATTAGGTGAATTATGTTATAACAAAGTATTATATAATCACAATAATGGTATGAATGAGGAGATATGATACTATGAGTGACTTGGAAGGGCAAAATAAGAAATCTTCAAATAAATCCTTTAATGAGCGTGCTATTGACTATTTACTCGGGTTAGGTCCAAATTTATTCATAAAGACAATAAATGCCCTTATGCTGGGATTTTTTGCATTTCTAGTAACAGAACTACTAGATTACGGCTTTCGAGGTGAAGGATTTGGCGAAGCAGCAATGCCTGCTGCGGTAATCACAACTTTAATTTTTCTTTTAATCTTCTTTATTTTACAAAGCATAGAATTTTGGCTCAATGGGGAATGGCCTGAATGGTTAAAAGATATAACACGCCGGGCATTGAATCTTAAGGAGAAAAGATAATGCTACCATTCGCATATTTTGTCAGATCAATATATGGGATAATAGTATTTTTTCTCGTGACTATTATTCTCAGATTTATGCAATTGAAGGGATTTTTCCCTGAATATATTCAATATGCGATATGCGGTATATTCAGTTCATTGTGCATGATCTACTACTATTTTAAAATGGAATATAATTTCAATTTCATATTAGCCAAAATTACTGTAAAACCTAAGAGTAGTATTATTTTGATATTACGGTCTCTAGATTTTCTATTTGTACGTCGTCAAAACCTTTCGTATTTTGTATTTCAAATATAAGAGACACCTTTTCTCATTGCAATCACTTTCTTATGCCATCACATATTGT
>JBDREQ010000048.1:0-27870 GCA_043819555.1 Candidatus Zixiibacteriota bacterium
AGAGTTGATGCGATTTGCCTGATCGAGCAGCCCGAGGCTGATAATCTGGAAATCTCACACCGCTCTTCAAGGTTAAATTGTTTGTATCTATGTCCCATAACACCTCTACGAGGTGTTGCACTTCGTTTGTGAACTTAGGGCATAACACAGGCAAAGGCAGGATTTTGGTGGCGCTTATTTAATAAGAACCGATTTGATAACCGATACTTCCGCGCCGGATTGAGCCCTGATAAAATATATTCCGCTTGGGAAACTGCCCGCGTTCCATTCAAATTCAATCTCAGTATCGTGCATTATGCCATCATATAAGAGATCAACTTTTTCGCCCAGGAGATTATAAATAGATACATTTAGATGGGCACCGGTTTTATCTATCCTGACGGGAATAGTCTGGCTGGCATTAAACGGATTGGGCATTGCCGGGCCTAAAGACAGGGATACCGGTAAGACCGGATTGTCATTTTCAGTCGACGTGGGGCTCATTAAGGCATAGAGGTCAATCGTATTGCCATTTACAGCAACAAGGAAGGGGGTAGAGCTATCGTCCGGATATTCCCAGTTTAAGTTCCCCGATGGTATCGTTGGTAGTACTTCTATTTCGTTATTGGTTGATGCCTCAAACTGCCTGAAATTACCATCGGCAAGAGCAAAATACGTATTCGGGTAATCTGGGTGGAAGGCATAATGCGAATAGACTGCCGGCTCCAGGGTATCAGCCTCGATGTAATCGCCTGTAATCCAGCCGTAGTAATTTTCATTTCCGGAAATTGGAGTATATGTTTGATATGGTCCCATACAAGTTGTCCACCATTGATAGTTTAAGAGCATTTCGTATTGACAAGATGAAGGATTAATGTTAGCGCATAATAATAGGTCATATTTATTTGTAAATGAACGGCTCTCGGAGAATGCGCAACTGGAATATTTAGTACTATGGAGATGATAAAATTCGCTGTCAGCATAATTATAAAAAATAATACTATTTATTAACCACGATTGTGATCCGTCAGGAGAAGGACCTATGTCATAAGAATAGCCCGACTGATGCTTGGTCCCGATTATTGCGGGTGTACATCCGTTGCGTATAGTTATGGGAGAGGAGAAGAATTGTTGCTCCGAATAGGCCATAGTGTCATTTGGGAATTCATTATAGATAACGATATGTCCAAAAAATTCACTATTGGCATCCCACCCTCCATAGCTATATCCAAGTGCTCCTTTATATGAGAAAACCAAGTTGTCAGAACTATCATTATTTAAATCTGATACAGCCAATGCTTCAATTGTAAATTGTTTAATATGATCACCGCCATATTGGCCGGGGCGTTCAAAATCATAATTGTTGTAATAAACGACTTCGGTCGGAGATTCATATCCTGTATTATATAATTCAATCACAGCCGCCGAATCGGATTTTCCCGAGACATCAAAACTCATAGCGACTATCATATCCAAGACATCGTCTTTGTTAATATCTCCCAAGGCAATTTTGTATTCTCGGGCATCGCGAAGAGTAACTTCATATAAGATTGAGTCTGTGGATTTTGAATAAAGTAAGAGCCGTTGTCCCGAACGGACCAAAATATATGATTCACCTGAAACTTTTTCGTTGCCAAAAGTATATTCGGATATTTTGGTAATTCCCGGGATTTCACATGATTGGATTTGATAAAGATCCAGAGAAGAAGCTAATACGCCAGCACCAATAAAATTAATTGCTATCAGAGTGAAAAGTATTTTCTTAAGAATCATAAGCCTTGCCCTCGTCATAATAATATAAGCTATATATCAATTTAATGTATTAAAGTGTTTAGTCAATAGTTTTTTTCTGGATTCCCGACTCGTTCCGTCGTAACGGAACTCTCGGGAATGACAGGGGTGGGTCTGTTTTAACTGTCACGTGGTGTGTCAAGTGTACAAAAAAATAACGACAACTCGAGAGTTGTCGCTACGTGGGCGCAGGCCTGGTTGGGTAAAAGTAATATTTTTGGCAGGAGCCCTTCGGGCTCCTTCCCTACAGAAAAATGCCGGGTTTCTCGCTTGCGCTCGGAACACCGATCTACAATAGATTGCCGCGTCGCTTCGCTCCTCGCAATGACGAGAGAACACACCCCGACCTTCGGGCACCCCATATTAGTTCAGGAAATATCGCCCACAAAACAATTTAGTCTTGGTGTCATTCCAGCAAGTTCCGCGGCAGCGAAACGCAAGCTGGAATCCATGCGGAGTTTGCATCATGATAAAATATTTGGAGTTCCTTCACGCGCTGGTATGACAGGGGAAAGATTTTATGCAATAATAAAAAGCCCGCATGAAGCAAGGCTTTTTGAGTTTTGGCAGGAGCCGAAGGGATTTTGCCCTACCGTTTGGGGCCAATATGTTGTGTTTGTTGTAAATATTGACGCTATATATAGTTATCAGAAATAAATAATTGAAAAAATAAAAAAAATAAGGAAAACCAACAAAAAATAACTTGACTACTGCACAAATGTGCAGTATATTTGATTTACGCCGATAATATCAACGAACAGGAGATGAAATGCTTTATAAAATGAAAAATAAGGGAAACGTATCTTCGGTGGTAAAACCAAAATGGCAGATGTCATTTTCTTCAAGAGTCATTTTACAGGAGATGTAATGCTTTATAAAATGAAAAATATGGAAGACATGTCTTCGGAGGTAAAGCTGAAATCACGAGCTTTATTTATTGCATCAATGGCCGGGACGGCGCGGGGCAGTATGTTTGTCGGCGTATCCAGAGTTAATTCGGACAATAAAGCGAGTAATGCCAACAGTTGTCCCGATTGCGGCGGATATCTGGCTCGAATCGGGTACTGCTTTTCGTGTGTTGCCTGCGGGTGGGGAGAATGTTCCTGAATATGGAAAGGGGCAGACGGGGACGTCTGCCGCCCACAAAAAACATAAGGGGAAATGATTATGCGTAAACGATTATTACCATACAGTATTCCGGAGCCGGTATTGAATCAGTGGGAGAAACGGTATCAGGGCAAGTTGCTGCCTCTCCAGTACAGGGCTATTGAAGATTATAAATTAATGGAGGGGGATTCGCTCCTTATCTCAGCGCCGACATCGGCGGGTAAGACGTTTTGTGGAGAAATGGCTCTCATCCGGGCCATTCAGCAACGGCAAAAAGCGATTTTTCTGGTGCCCCTCAAAGCTGTCGCCGAGGAAAAGTATCGGCAGTTTGCGGATTGTTATGGGGGCATCGGTTTGAAAGTTCTGATCGGGACTCACGATCATCCCGAGAATGATACCGATATCGAAAACGGGCGGTTCGATATCGCCGTTATGGTTTATGAAAAATTCAATTCTCTGCTTCTGACCAATCTTGATATTCTCGGACAAATCGGAACGGTCGTCATTGATGAACTGCAGATGCTTGAGGATGAATCTCGCGGAGCGCGGTTGGAATTGGCTCTGGCCAAATTATTGTACTGCGATTACAGCCCTCAGATTGTAGCCTTATCGGCGGTATTGGGCGAGGCGGATGATCTGGCCGAATGGCTGGGATGCCGGTTGCTTCTTGAGAAAAATCGTCCGGTAGAACTGCGCCGGGGGGTGGCGTCGGACGGCAAATTTTATTTTCGGTGCCACAATTCGGGAGATACCGGTGAAGAATCATGCCCTCGGGGCGAAAACACAATTGACACTCTATTCAAGAATATTGAAGAAGCGGCAAAATCGAATCAATCGGTGCTTGTGTTTCTCAAATCAAAAATTGATACCGCCAATGCCGCCCGGAAATTCGCCAAGTATGCCGGGCTTGAATCGGATGATAAAAAGCGCGAGTATTTTTTGTCCCAATTGGGCGATGAGGAAAATTCGTCGCTTCTTGATAATCTTATCAGCCTGCTTAGTTGCGGAATCGCTTTTCATAATGCCGATTTGACTATCGGGCAGAGGATGGCTGTCGAAGAGGGATATCGCAAGGGGTATATAAAAGCAGTCTTTGCCACAACAACGCTATCGACGGGAATTAACCTGCCGGCTTCAACAGTGTTTGTGGAAGCGCAGAAATACAACTTTCAGGGATATACCGGCAAACCGGGATTGGAACCTCTGAGTTGGGGCGAGTATGAAAGCATGTCGGGGCGGGCCGGACGGGTAGGTTTATTGGATAAGGACATCAAGGCCGGCCGGGCGGTATTGTTCGCCTCATGCGATCTGGAAAAGTCAATCCTTTGGGATTACTATATTGATAATCGAGCCAATCCATTAAGCTCGCGATTGGATACTCTGCCGGTGGAAGATATCATTCTTGATTTATTCGGTTCTCAACTGGTAAAACGCCCGGAAGATATAAACCAATTATTATCGCGGACATTTTTTGCCGTCCGCAATGGACGTCAGCCAAAAATAAACGCCGCGCTTTATGCTCAACTTATGGATGAAGGATTTCTAAATGACCGGGGCGAAGAGATAGCAATAACGGCTCTGGGAATGGCTGTAGTCGTGACCGGTTTGGGAATTGCCACCGCGCGGAAAATTATCAGGGATTGGGATCTGTCTTGGGCGAAGCCGGATGAGGAGATATTTTTTGATATTCTTGACAGCCCTGTCGCTCAAAATATGTATTTGCCCGGTATCGGTTTTGGGGGCGGGGCGCTTGTGCCTTCTCGGCATTTGCACGGCGCCAGCCCCCTGATCCGTCATTTCTCAAGCCGATTGGATAAACCAACAGCCGATGAAATGCGCCGAGTACGGTTGGCCTTTCTGCTGATTGACTGGAAAAGCGGTCTTTCGGCCTTGGATATTGAAAACGACTACCACCTTCATCTGGGGATGATGGATAGTTTGGCCCGCCAGATGGCCTGGCTCCTGTCAAGCTCGGCGGCCGTCATTAAAACCATCGATAATTATTCAAAATTGCCGGGTTTGCTAAATGGGCTGGCGTTTTCTGCAGGAACCGGTCTTCCGATTGAGCTTAAGGAAATTCATGATGCCGTCGGAAATATCCTTCACAGGGGAGAAATATTAAATCTCTATCGAAATGAGATATTCGATTTGAAGGAGATGTTAGATAAGGGGCCAGCTATAATCTCTCAAAATATATTCTCAGAAATCCGTCTTAATAAAATCGAGAGACAATTTCAAAAAATAAAGGAGAATAAAATGAATGCTAATGTCAACATTACCAGAATTGCAGATTCCTGGCCACAATCGATTGAGATTGACGGAACGGCGGTTCGGGAACGGTTCCGCGTCCGGATCAACGGCCAGACGATTAATTTGACCGGAAAATCCTTTAAGTACCTGTGCCGGCTGGCATGGTCCCGGCTGACCCGCGATAACGGCTGGCTGTATAAGGAGGATTTGGAGCAGGGATTTAATCAGGCTCGGTATTTGTATCGTCTGCGCCAGGAAATTGGGCGTGATTTTCTGCCCGGCTGGCCTCTTTATGAAAACAATCGCTCCGGATATTATCGGCTGGCGGCTCCTCCCGATAGTATAAAGGTTAATGTCGATGCCCTGAATGACAATCCGGATTTCGAAATCCGGAAAATGGGTGGGGATTTGAAGCCGCTTATGATGACGGGATGAGAATTCTGTAGTCTTCTTTCCTCAAAGGTTGACAATTACTTAAATGAAAGGTAAACTTTCATTGAGAAAATATTGTATAAGCCGATAAAGAGGAAAGATGGATAAAATAATAAAATCGCGCAGAAAATTACCGATTCTCTCTGCTGAAAAAGAGCAAACGATTCCCGTGCTGCCGATACGCTCGGCCGTTATTTTTCCGAGTGAAATACATACTCTTCAGATCGGACGCCGGGAAAATTTGGCTCTGATTGATGCGGTTACCCAAAAGGATAATCTGCTTGTTTTATCTTTTATTCCTAAGCAAACGCCGAATGGCGGAAATCAATATCTGTCTCAGGTCGGGGTACTGACACGAATTCAATCCGTTAAAGAAGCTATAGCAGGTTCGCGGATGGTAACCCTGGAAGGGGTTCGGCGCATTGCTTTGGCTGAAATAAAAAATTCCGAGCCATTCCTGACGGCTTTAGTCGCCGAACTGGCCGAAGGTCCGGATGATAGTCCCGATCTCGAAAAAGACACCTCAGAAATTATCGAGCTAATATCGAAATTAACCCGTTTGGATACCCGCTACGCCGGAGAATTGATATATACCCTGGGAATGAGCCGGTCGTCTCCATCTCATTTCACCGACCGGGTGGCGGCAATGATTCATTTTCAACTTCATGATAAGCAGGAAATTCTTGAATCGATTACGATTCCCGAAAGGTGTCAGACCATTCTCAGGAAACTTAAAACCGAAATTGAAAACACATCAACCCTGGCTCGGATTAATGATCGCGTTACCGAATCTCTGGAGCGAAAGAAAAAGGAAAGTTTTTTGCGCCAGCAGTTAATGGAAATTCGCCGCGAATTGGGAGATGATTTTATAGAGGAAGATATAGCGAAACATTATCATAAGAAGATTAAGGAAAACAGATCGTTCCCCAAAGAAGTTTCCGAGTACCTTTTATCCGAAGCTGACCGCCTAAAACATCTATCATCTTCATCGGCTGAATATGGGTCAAGTAAATACTATCTTGATCTGGTTCTGTCTTTGCCCTGGGAACCTGAAAAAAAAGAAATCATTGACTTAAAAAAAGTCGAGGAATCGCTCAATACGGGTTATTACGGATTGAGTAAAATCAAAGAGCAGATTCTGGAATATTTGGCATTGCGTACGATGAGTAAGGATCATAAAGATTTGCCGATCCTTTGCCTGATCGGTGCCATCGGGACAGGAAAAGCGTCACTGGCCAAAGCAATGGCCGCGTCGCTTGGCCGAAAATTCGTGCGCATCAACGGAACCAGTTTAATTGAAGTAGAAGATATCAAGGGTACATATCGAACAGATATCGGTGCCGGTCCGGGGCATTTGATTAGAATTCTCCAGAGCGAAAAATCATCCAATCTCGTTATTTTCATTGAGGACCTTGAGTATGTTGTCGAATCGGAAGATACCAATGCCCTTTTGTCATTACTCGAAGCGATAGATCCAAGACAGAATAGAAAATTCGTGGATACATTTATTGGAATTCCCATTGATTTATCGCGGGTTCTTTTCGTCCTCAGCATTACCGGTCTCGAAGAATTTCCGGAACCTTTTACGCATCGTTTAGAAATCGTTGAGATGCCGGGTTATATCGAAAAAGAAAAAATCATTATCGCCAAGAAACATATTCTCCCCAAGTTATACAAAAAGCATGGACTGGCGCGAACGGAATTTAAATTCAACGATAAGATTTTGATTCGAATTATCCGCCAATATACAATGGAAGCGGGACTGATTGGCCTGCAGCAACAGCTAAAAAAAATATTCCGCCGCATAGCTCGAAAAAAGGCCATGGGCGATCCATGCAAAATTACTCTGACAGAAAATACAATTGATGAATTTCTTGGTACACCCCAGTTTATTCCGGAAAAGGCAATGACCGAACCCGAAATTGGCGTCGCTAACGGATTGGCCTGGACGGGGGCCGGCGGAGATTTAATGCTTATTGAAGGTCTCAAAATGAAAGGCACCGGAACGGTTGCCACGACCGGTCTTTTGGGCGAGATAATGAAGGAATCAATTCAGGCGGCCCATAGCTTTATCCGTTCTCGCGCGGATATCCTCGGTATCGATCATGATGATTTCGCCAATTTTGATATTCACATTCATTTTCCCATGGGCGCGATTCCCAAAGACGGACCGTCCGCCGGAACCACTGTCGCCGTTGTCCTGGCTTCGGTTATGGCCGAACGCCCGGTTCGCAGTGATATAGCGATGACCGGTGAAGTTACTTTGAGAGGCAAGATTATTCCGGTGGGAGGAGTAAAGGAAAAAGTTTCCGCTGCCAACCGCGCCGGCATATTTACTATCATTCTGCCAAAAGAAAATAAGAAAGATATAAAAGAATTGCCACGCGAGATTATACGAAAGACAAAGTTTATTTTTATCGATACCGTTGATGAATTATTGGAGCATGCTTTACTTGACTTTCAGCCATCAACTTACACCCTGGAAAAACTCTTTGCCGAAGAAATCGAAAAAGCGAAAAAGCGCAAGAGGTCCCGCTCCAAATCGACCGCAGAGAAAAAAACTACAAAGGCGAATGGCGCCAAAACGAAGAAAAGAGCGCCTAAGAAAATCAAATAAACTTTATCGAAAATGAGATTGACACAATTTTACTTTATTATTACATTAGTCGCTCTTGCGGTTGATTAAAAGATACTTCGGAGGTAAGAATGAAACTAATTGTTAATATCAAAGCGCTGGCTATTTGCTTATTTGTGCTGGTCTCACTCTGTGGGGCAAATGATGAGAATAGCCCCGACTCTTTAATCATTGAAAAGTTCTCTTTTGACGAAAACGGAAAAGCGGTTGCGGATTTTGTAATTGTTAATGATCAGGATTTGGCGGCTGTTACGATTCCCTTAATCCTGCGCGGAACGGGTGTCACTATTGATTCGATTTCATTCGCTGGAGGCAGGTTTGAGTATTTAAAAATGCTGCCGGTGACAATTGCCGAAAATAAGACTTCTGTGGTATTTGGAGCAATTGTAGTAACCGAGGAATATGTGGTTCCCGGGCGCGGTTTGTTTGCCAAAATGTATCTGTCGAGCGATACTGCCCAAAAGGATATTTCCTGCGTGATTGATACAACGACGGTGGAACCGGCATTTCTAATGTTCACCAAAACCAGTTCAGCCTCATTTACTCCGGCCTTTATTCCGGGCACGATCGCAGTCGAAGAGCCCAAAAAGGAATAATACGATTATTTATATTCTGAAGATTTTTATAGCCCGGCCTTTTCGGCCGGGTTTTTTTATCCGTTTACAAATTGTTAGTTAGTAAATCAAAATATCCACTTATAATGCTGCCCCTATTTTGTTTATTCTTGACATAATTACGCGGATGTATATCTTGATATTATAAGAAAGTACGGGCGGGTACTTCATATAATTCAATTAACGAGTCACAATTACTTTATTTTGCCATTGTACCGGGAGGTTTCATGCGTAACAGGATGTTATGGATGCTTTTGACGGCTTTATGCCTATCTAACGCAGTATTTGGTCAAAATAATGATCCGGGAATTCCGGATACTGTCTATATTAAATCAGTTTCGGTCAACGCCGGCGAAAAGGCGGTTCTGGAAGTTAACTTCAGAAATGATGAGGAATTGGCTGCCATTACTCTGCCATTGCACTGGAGTTCTGATGATATTACACTCGACTCGATATCAGTCATTGGTTCGAGAGTCGAGTATCTTTCCGTGACGCCATATATAATATATCCCGAAGAAAATACGGCGGTCTTTGGTGCGGTTGTGATAATGGAGGCAAATATCCCTCCTGGTTCCGGTCTATTGGCCGAGCTGTATTTTGATATTCCTCAGGGTACGCCCGATCAATTTATTTACGTTGACTCCATTACCAGGGATATTGCGTTTTTAATGTTTACCAATCCTAATTCTACCAGTTTTCTACCGGAATTTTTCCCCGGAGTCATAACGGTGGGGAATCCGACGCTGTCTCCTCATATTGTTCTTTCACCGTCATCTATGGTATTTAATGGAACGGTGGGATTTCCTTCGCCGCCTCCGCAAGGGTTAAATATCAGTAATGGTGGGGATGGAGAATTATCATGGACGGCAATGTCGGATGCCTCCTGGCTTTCGGTCGCTCCTGAAAGTGGCATTGTTCCATCCAATACCTCAATTTTGATTGATGCCTTAGTCCTCGATGAGGGCCAATATTCTGGCAATATTATAATCTCATGTGAAGAAGCGGACAATTCGCCTCAATATCTTCCCGTTACCTTAAATATGATTAAACTGCCCCCGACCATCACCGCCGCCCCTCAGCAGATAACGGTTTCTGCCGTCCAGGGCGGTGAAGACCCAATGGATAGATTTTTGCACATATCTACCAGTGTTCTCGGCAGTGATCTAAACTGGACGGTTGCCAATTCGGAAAACTGGCTGACTCTCGACCCGCTTTCAGGCTCTCCTCCGGATTCGGTTACATTATCATTTGATATCGCCGGAATGACTTTTGGAGAATATTATGATGAGGTCGTCATTACCGATCCGGAAGCGACAAACTCGCCTTTCATTGTGCCGGTTTCATTGCAAATTGTTTCGGATCTGCCTGTTATAGACGCGGAACCTGAAAGATTGACTGTTGTGGCCGCAACCGGTACGAATGCCGATCCGGCGAGTTTTTATATTTTCAACTCGGGTGAAGGTTCGATGGATTTCAGCATAACCGAGGTGAGCGACAGAATTATTGGAGTAAATCCGGCCTCCGGCATAGCTCCAATCGATGTGGAATTGACATTTGCCACTGAGTCACTGGATGATGGCATGTATTATGACACGATACTGATAACGTCAACTTCGGCAATCAATTCCCCTTTTGAATATATTATTAAATACACCGTTATGGCTAACCCGCCGGAATTATATGTTATACCGTCGGGACTGAATTTTACTTACTACGAGTGCGAGCAGGGAATTAATCCGGCGCCGGATTATAAACACTTCCAAATTGAAAATCATGGCGGCGGCAGTATTTTTTGGGAAGCGGCTAATAAAGAGGATTGGCTGGATATTGTATATGAATCAGGGATAGAACCCATTATTAATACGGCTAAACTTAATGCCGATGGATTACCGGTCGGAATATATTATGATACGATCGTAATTACAGCCGATCATGCCACGAATAGCCCCGGGAAAATTGCCGTAACACTTAATGTCATTGCCGGGACAAAAACACCACAAATGGTGGTTACCGTTTCCAGCGATTCAGTTTATGCCCAGGAAGTTTTTGGTGATATTTATGTTGAAAAAAATAGCAGTTGTCGTGAAATAAACTTAAATACCAGATGTGTGGCACGTATCGAAAATCGGTATCCCGGGTGCATGGATTATTCAATTGAGGAAAATATTCCCTGGTTGCGATTTGTCGAAACGACAGGTCAATCGCCCAATTGGATAGAAGCAATAGTCGAAATCGGGGATTATACATATGGTATTTATGACGATCATTTTTTCATTCATTCGGAGACGGCGTCCAATTCACCCATCCGGGTTGATTTAGCGCTTCAGGTTTGGCGATTACATGGCGATGTAGACTGGAACAATCGGATTGACCTGGGAGATGCTGTCAAAATGATCAATTATATTTTTAAAGAAGGTCATTTGCCGATTCCGGAAATAATCGTTGGCGATTGTAATTGCGATAATCAATTTAATATCGGAGATATCAGAGTTGTCATCAATTTTATATTTGGATTGGGGGATAAACCTTGCGGTAATCTTTAATTGATTTCGCAAAATATGCCGCAGACCGCTCCATTCTTTGGGGCGGTTTTTTTGTCTGAAAAAATAGATTCTGAATTCTATTTTATCCATAAATCCCAAGAATTTAATGGACAATGCGATGAAAACCTCTTTATTAAATATCTGAGTCTATAGCTGGAGATTTTATATGTCAGAGTTCAATCAAAATGATTTTAATGAGTTTGTGGTCAGCAATGGCGTTTACGGCTTTTTTGATAATGCGATTACTCTAAAATCCGGCCGCCTATCCCATTTTTACGCCAACTGGCGAAATGTAGTCGAGGATGCCTGGTTAACAGAAATTCTGATTGGGCATTTGCTCGCCTTCGTCGAAGACAAAGGTATTGCTGTAGAGACATATTATGGCGTACCTGAGGGCGCCACAAAGCTGGGGATATTGGCTCAATTTGAGTCTGCCCGGAGATCGGCCGATTATTCCCAGGGGAGTCATTCGCTTGCTATGGGTCGGGCCAAGCCCAAGGATCATGGCGCGCCCAGGGACAGATATTTCGTGGGGATGCCGCGAGGGAAAACGCTTGTTCTTGAAGACGTGACGACTACAGGAGGATCATTAATTAGTACGCTGGATTTCCTTATTGAAGCTGGTGTGGAAGTCATTGGTGTCATTAGTCTGACCAATCGCATGGAAAAAAGAAATGACGGCTTGAGTGTCGAAGATATATTTGCTCAAAAGAATATTCCCTTCTATTGCATGAGTTCGGCATTAGATGTACTGCCTATTGTATATGAAAAACTAAAGCCTGGTGTCGAAATCGCGAAGGCAATTGAGTCGGAGTATGAGGAATATGGTTTGGCAAAGATCAGACTGCTTTAATACCAGTCAGTATTTATGAATCCGATTTGGGGCGCCTTGATTTGATTATAAAAGTCGCACCCAGTATTATCATAAATAAACTGTAAAAAATCCCGCGGCTTACGCCCATAATTGGGGGAGAGTCATATTCTCGAAATTGTTCTCCGATTATACGGACAATGGCATACAAAATAAGAAATTCACCGCTGATACGCCCCGGGGACTTAAGAACATCGGTTTTCCATATTCGCCATTGAGTATAAATAAAAAGGAATAAACCCTCCATGGCGGCTTCATATAATTGTGAGGGATGACGCGGCTGTATTAAATCGGTCGGCGTTCCCATAGGCGCGCTGTAAGGAAAAATGACGGCCCAGGATACATTCGATGGCGTACCCCATAATTCGCCGTTAATAAAATTGGCGATTCGTCCCAACATTAATCCCGGAGCAGCCATGGATGCCAAAAGATCACCAAGTTTAAAAAATGGCATCCCAAATTTCCGCGTCATTATCCAGCTGGCAATAATGACACCGATAAATCCGCCATGACTTGCCATCCCTCCTCTCCAGACCGCAAAAATGGATAGAGGATTTGAAATGGAATCATGTAAATCATAGAAAAGAACATGTCCGATGCGGCCGCCAATTAATACGCCAAGCACTAACGCGAAAAGAAGTGAGCTTTGTTGCTCTGCGGAAATTGAAATTAATCCTTTTTCCCGATATTTCCTGAATAGATAGATGGCGATAAGAAACCCCAGGGCATATGCAATTCCATAATACCGAATGCCAAATTCTCCCCAGATGTGAATTAGCACAGGATCGATATCATGGACGTAATATCCGACAATCGGCATGGTTGAGGTGTCCTAATTTACCGTGACAAGATTCAATATAAATTCAGTCATCAAACCGAATATAAACGGACTCATCGGAGAAGTAAATTATTAAATTCCTCGATAATTTTGCACAAAAAAAGCCGCCATATTCGGCGGCTTTAAATTCCCTGGATGATTCAGCTAACGCGTCTCTTTGAAGAGGACATGTTTGCGAACCAGCGGATCAAATTTCTTAATCTGGATTCGGTCGGGAGTATTTCTTTTGTTCTTGGTCGTCGTGTACATATACCCGCTTTCGGTGCTTTTTAGTCTGATTATAATTCGAGCGCCTGCTTTAGCCATCGCTTCAGTTCCTTTCTCTATCTCAAATAACGGACTTTCTTTAAATATCGACCGATCCAAACATGAATTCAATCGAGACACATCTTGAAAACAAATGTTTAAACCGGCAACGCCCCAGCAAGATAAAATATTTCCAGAATTAAGCAAGTTATTTAGGTCTTTTGAATTATAAAAACTTGATTTTTATCGAGCAATTATTATAGCCCTATATGTATATTATACAATGAATTACACTAATTGTGGCTTAGGGAAGGGTCGTGCCGAAATATATAATTTATCATATGTGCAGCATTTCCGACGTTAATATTTCAAAAGGTACGAACCATAGCATCGCAACTGGATTAAAATACAAAGAATTTTGTCTGCCCGAGAAAATCATCAATTAAAGAAAATTCTTTGATAATTAGAAAAAATGTGTACTTTTTTAGCGGGAATGCTCTCTTAAGGGAAGAGACTCATTGGCAGCATAAAGCTCGTTAAATAATTTGTGAGAGCAGGAGGGACATAATGAACAGGGGCAAAATCGTTTCCACCATAATTCTAATGATTTTTGGATATAGCTTTTCATTTGGTGCTGGGCTGTCATTTGTAAATATCGCGACCGATCCCAATTCGGGATTATACTATTCCGATTTTTCCGTGGGAACCGCGATATTTGATTTTAACAATGATGGGTTCGATGATATCATGGTTGGCAATTATGCCGTCAATAAGAATCGTCTGTTCATGTCGAATGGTGATGGGACGTTTACGGATGTGGCGGAATTGGCCGGTGTCGCGACATCGGTGAAAACACTGGGAACTGCTACGGCAGATATTGACGCCAATGGATTTTTAGATTTTCTTGTATTTACTGAAGTTTCTTATTCATCGGGAAGCTCGAATCCGGGATATCTGTATTTGAATAATGGCGATCAAACATTTTCCGATGCGGGAATATCAGAATTTGTTTCGTCGCACGGTTATGTCGGATATGCCGCCGCATTTGGAGATATTAATCGCGATGGATATCTTGATGTATTTTATGGCGGCAGGATGTTTCAAAATGACGGCAATCTTAACTTTACAGATGTTACGCTGAGTACCGGCATTCAATCAACCGGGTCAATTTCACACGCTGTCTTTGGGGATATTGATAATGATTTTGATCCCGATTTAATAATTTGCAGACAATATGGTGGCAATACCTCTCTCTATTTAAATGACGGTACCGGTATCTTTACATCGGGTGACCATCTCCTGCCCGGTTCACCGTATGGGCTGGGCGCCATCTTCGGAGATATTGACAATGACGGTGATTTGGATTTGTTTCTTTCCTATAGTAACAGGATGTACCTAAATGATGGCAGCGGTCAATTCTCTCTCGACCCAAATTGCGACTCTTATCCCAGATATACTCGCGGCGCGATGTTAGCTGATTTTGATAATGACGGTGATCCCGATTTACTACTTCCCCATGAAGATGGTTTTCCGACCTATCATGAAAATATGGGTGGAGGGGTTTTTGTTGATAAAAGTAATGAAGTTGGCCTCATCAATGGCGAAAGTAAGGCCGGCGGTATTGCAATCGGGGATTTTGAAGGTGACGGTGATTTGGATTTTTATATTCCCAAAACCGATAACTTAATTAATCCGTGCTATATCAATCAGGTGAATAATAATAACTCAATTGTGATTACCCCCCAGGGTACGATATCGAATTTTTCGGGTATTGGAGCCAAAGCATATATTTACGAAAATGGACATATCGGCGATGTAGATTATCAAATTGGAATGGCTGAATTAGCTTCAACTTCCGGATGGTGCTCCGGTACGACCGGTCGAATTCATATCGGAACCGGAAGCCCCGGACTTTTTGATGTTCGAGTAGTATTTCCGAGCGGTGTTATTGTCGATGACCCCGGGGTCGCATCAGGAAGCCGTGTAACAGTTTTTGAATCGGGGGAGATTCCGAATTTTTTGTATGTTTCACCCGGTTCAAGAGTGCTGGAAATGCCACTGGGTGCCGATCCTGAAATCGTGGAATTTTACATAACCGATTCCAAAAGCGAATTGATTGACTGGTCGGCCGGCAGTCAGACTTCATTTATCGAAATATTGGCCTCTTCGGGGACAACGCCTGCAACATTACAGGTCCGGGTCAATCCATCCGGCCTGGGACTTGGAAACCACACCGGACAGATTATTATAACTTCACCGGATGCCATTAATGCACCTAATATCAAAATTACGATTGTGATACACAACCGTTTTCTGCAAAATATAGCCGCCGAATCCGGTTTGTCGCATGGCGATTTCAGTCTCGGGGCCGCTTTTTTTGATTATGATCTCGATGGTGATGATGATATTTTTGTGAATAATATGAATGGGCAATGTCGCCTTTATCAGTCCGGGGGGACGATTTTTGAGGATGTTGCGGTATCATCCGGGGTTGCTGCCGATTACCACAATCTGGGGGTATTTGGGGGGGATTTAAACGCCGATGATTGGCCCGATATTTTATCATTTACCGAAGAAAAAGAAGTTGGGTTTACATATTTAAATGCAGGATTAGGAAATTTCGTTGACGCTCAAATTCAGGAATTTTCAACTGCTGATGGTTATAATGGGTATGCCGCTTCCTCGGCAGACATAGATAATGACGGTGATCTGGATATCTTTTATGGTGCAAAGTTATTTCAAAATGATGGGACTTTCTCGTTTGCCGATTTTACCGAAGAAGCGGGCCTTCTGAATATTCCTTTCACCTGCCGGGCGGTATTCGGTGATGTCGATAATGACGGTGACATGGATATTTTTATGAATCGACAAAATCGAGCACCATCGCTACTCTTTATTAATGATGGCACCGGCCATTTCCTGGAGTCGTCCTATTATAAATCGAGTTTGGGTTATTTCCCAACCGCATTGGGGACGTCGTTCGGGGATGTCGATAGTGATGGCGATCTGGATATGTATACATGCGCCGGGTATTCCGATCCGAATAAATTATTCATAAATGACGGCAATGGGTACTTTGTCGATAATACGGTACAGTCCGGGACATCATGCACTAACTATAGCCGCGGTTCCGAGTTTGTCGATATTGATCTGGATGGTGATTTGGATTTAATTGTTGCCAATGAAAATCGCTCGGCGCAGTTATTTATCAATGACGGCGACGGAGTATTTACCGAGGTAACCGATGTCTCCGGTATAAACGATGGTTTGGCAAAGGGAGGGGCCGTCGCCGCAGGTGACTATGATAACGATGGAGACATGGATATATATATTACTCGCA
The DNA here is from genome assembly GCA_043819555.1 of Candidatus Zixiibacteriota bacterium. Lineage (GTDB taxonomy): Bacteria > Zixibacteria > MSB-5A5 > GN15 > JAAZOE01 > JAZGGI01. Next base: position 16,647 of record JBDREQ010000048.1, read on the forward strand.
CCGATAATATTATCAATTCGTTTTTTGAAAATAAAATCAATTCGGGACAGTATATTACGATACAACCGGTAGGCATAGTATCCAACCGGGCGGCAATCGGGACCAAAGCTTACCTGTATCCTTCGGGTCAATTGGGGAATCCTGATGCTTTATTCGCTTTCAGGGAATATAATATTTCCAACGGCTATAACGGGTCGGGAGTTAATCGCATTCACTTTGGCACTGGTACCGAAGATCTTTTTGACTTAAGGCTTATTTTCCCGTCTGGAGCCGTCTATGAACAAAGCGGGATAACGCCGGGAACGCATCTGACCATCTATGAATCCGGAGAAATTTCAGATTACTTGGTGTTAATCCCCGGCAATTTTGATTTTGATTTCATGGAAGGCGACGCTGGCGAATCATCGCTACTCATGATTCGTAATTCGGCAGGAAATCCGATTGAATGGTTTGCAGAAACAAATGAGTCATGGTGTCAACTAAGTAAAAATTCGGGTGTGACCGATGACGAAATATCCATTACTGTTGATCCGTCACAATTGAGTGCCGGGTATTATGAATCTAATATAACGATAACAGCCGAAGACGCGATTAATTCACCCCGCACCGTAACCGTTCGCATGACAATAGAAAGCAATCAGCCGATATTGGCCTTATCAACGGATAATTTATATTTTACGGCAGAGTATCTTGGTTTTAATCCATGGCAACAGTCAATTAATGTATTGAATGCAGGGCAGGGTACTCTTGATTGGACCCTGACGACTTCCGGTGAAGATTGGCTTGAGGTCCATCCATTATCAGGTACGGCCCCCACAAATGTAAAAGTTAACTGTAAAAGCTATCAATTAGAGCCGGGATTTTATACTTCAACAATCACAGTTACTTCACCGGAAGCGATTGGTAGTCCCGCACACCTTACCGTCAATTTGGAAGTAATTCCAGGTGATATCCCTGAAAGGGATACCGTACGAATTGAATCTGTAACGGTTGAGCCCGGGCAACAGTAGAAGTTCCGATATACCTCCATAATATTACAGAAGTGGCAGCTTTTAGTATCCCCCTGAAGTTTGATAATACCGTTTTAATGTGCGATTCGATATCTTATGCCAATGCACGTGTTGATTATATAAACGTGGTGACATCGAATATTGATTCAATCAATGGCCAGGTTCTTCTGGGAATGGTAGTGTTTTTTGAAGATAATCTTGCTCCCGGAGATGGCATTGTCGCGCGAATGTTCATGACAGTTTATCCGGATGCGGAAGAGCAGGTATCGGTAATCGATACATTATTTTTTCCTCCGGGTGGTGAGTTTTTGCTTTTCGATCCTACTTCAGCTCAAATTATTCCGGAATTTGTAAAAAGCAATATCTTCATATCTCTCAATCCTGAAGGTGATGCCGACGGAAACGGTACAATCAATGTTGGAGACGCGGTATACCTTGTTAATTATTGTTTCAAGGGACAGCGTCCGCCGATTCCAATTAATGCGGGCGATGCAAACACTGACGAGAATGTCAATGTCGGGGATGTAGTCTATCTGATAAATTATATATTCCGGTATGGGCCGCCGCCGAATGCCAAGCCCAAAATATCCACTGCTCCGGTTTATTATTATACCGAGGAAATCCAGGGCGATAAGGGAACCGAATTCAAGCTTTATCTTAATAGCGAAGTAGCCCTGGGCGGAGTCCAATGTCAATTCTCCGATAAAGGCGAATACTTAATTATCTCAGATATTCAAACCGGCGAACTTGTTGACGGGCTGGATTTATACGGAGGAAAGTCTGAAAATTCTTATCGATATGGCATTGTTGATTTGGAGGGCGCTGGCGAAGTACGACCGGGTGAAGGTTTATTGTTATCGCTGACGTATGATCGGGCTCTTGGCTTCGAAATGAATTCAGTTATGGCATTTGATAAATCCGGCAATGAATTACCGGCTTATAATGGCCACGGCAATAAACCGGATATACTTCCATCATATTATAGTCTGAAACAGAATTATCCCAATCCTTTCAACCCATCGACGACGATTAAATACACAATTGCCAATGAAGGGATTATCAAACTATCAATTTATAATGTCCTTGGCCAAAAAGTCGTTGATTTGGTGAATGCCAATCAAAAGCCGGGCATGTATACGGTAATTTGGGATGGTAACAACAGCGCCGGTGCTGCGGTCGCATCCGGAGTGTATTTCTATCGCCTTAAAACAAGTGAATATACTGATTCAAAAAAGATGATTCTTTTTAAATAAATCTGCCTCTGGGGGTGATTAGCGATGAAGAACCGGCTTATAGAATAGCCGGTTCTTTTTTTGGGAATTTATTAATGATTGACATTTTACTTTTTTTATTGAACTATTCAATGACGAAATATATTGATGATTTAGGGTATAGGAAGAGTAGAAATTATAGATGAGTGGCTTTAAATTTATACATTGCTCTGATTTGCATTTGGATGTCCCGTTTGCGGGAATTTTGTCATCCAACGATGAAATCGGCAAGATTCTAAGAGATGCTCCGCTTAAATCATATTTTAACATAGTGGAGCAGGCCATCAGGGAAAGAGTGAACTTTGTTGTTATTGCCGGAGATGTTTTCAATTCATCCGACAAAAGCATTCGCGCCCAGTTTTATTTTTATCGCGGATTGAAAAAACTTTCAGATAATGGTATCCCGGTATTTATCGCTCATGGGAATCATGATCCCCTCAATTGCTGGTCAAAAAAAATGAAACTCCCGGAAAATGCATTTGTATTCGGATCCGAAAAGGCCAGCAGCCATGCGGTAACGGTCGATGGGGATTTAATCGCGCGGGTGTACGGGATTAGTTATGAAACTCGAGATACAACCGAAAATCTCTCACTGAAATTTAAGCGGGAAGATGAATTACCGGCAATTGCGGTATTGCATTGCAATGTTGGAGAAAACACGGGGCATGAGTCATACGCGCCGACTTCGGTAAGCGATATTCTCGCACGGGGATTCGATTATTGGGCGCTGGGGCATGTCCATAATTATAATATAATCAGAAAAGAAAATCCGGCAATTGTCTATCCGGGGAATATTCAAGCCGTCAAATCATCCGAACATGGCCCCAAAGGATACTGCCTGGTTGAATATACGCGCCGGTCGGGGTTTACCATTGATTTTAGGCCGATTGACCTGGCTCGTTATGAATCACTGAGGATAGATATTAGTTCTTGTGAAGCAATTGAAGATATACCGGATGAAATAAATGAGCAAATTGAAGAACTGATACAAAAATCGGATAATCGCCACTTAATAGTTTCTTTGGATGTTTACGGAAAGACAGCGCTGAATGCCGAATTAAGGCGGCGAGAGTTTGTACAGAACATTTTGGAAGATTTGCGCGATCAATTTGTGGATCGCGAACCGGCATTATGGGTAGATAAAATTCTTTTATCGACTGCCATCGAATATGATATTGGCGCGATTCGAATGGAAAAGAGTTTTGCGAGCGACGTTATTTCTGCGTATGACTCGATACATTCAGGCGATCCGGATTTTATGAGCTTAATCCGCAACGAATTGAATTTGTTGTATAAAGATTGGCCGGGGAGTACTTTTTTGGAAACTCTTACAGATGAAGATATAAAGAAATTGTCTATCACGGCGCGTGATCGAACCCTGGAAAAAATACTGTCTGGCGATTAGTATGATTATCAAGAGCGTACATATCAATGGCTTTGGCATTTTTTCGAATCGGTCGATTAACGGATTTGACTACGGAATCAATGTTGTTTACGGACCAAACGAGTATGGTAAAAGCACTTTGCTCGAGTTTATGCGTAGAATATTGTTCGGCTTCCCTCGCGCAAGTAAGTCATTAAATCAATATTTGCCGGTGGATGGCGGCCAATATGGCGGTGTTCTCGTTTGCCGGCTGGCTTCCGGTGAAGACCTTCAGATATCGAGATTGTCTGGTAATGGAAAAAGTGATTTAAGTATTGCCGCGTCCGGTGAAGTTTATTCCGGGAATGATTCATTGCGCAAATTTACCGGAGCTATATCCGAAACTATTTTCAATAATGTTTATGCCTTTGGGTTGGATGAACTCCAGATTATAGAGTCATTGGAAAACGAAGAAATAAGCAATTTTATCTACGGAACCGGGCTGGGGCTTGGCAGGATATCATCGGTTACCATATCTCGCGAAATCTCCGAGTGGCAGGCCTCGTTTTACACAAAAGGCGGGCGGACCAAACCTATCTTGACCCAATTATACAAACAGATGAATGAATTGCGAACAGAGATTAAAAGATGCCAGGATGAGATTGACCAGTACGATCGATTAATTCAGGATAGAGAAAACTACTCTGCCGAAGCGGATAAATTGAAAATCAAAATTGCTAAGGTGGAAGAAGAAAAGCAAAAACTTGAAGCGCTGTTAAAAATGTTTCCTGTCTTTCAGGAGATGAATACCAGGCAAAAAGAGATCGGTGCTCTTCCGATATCATCGCGAATCTCAGGCGAGCAATTGAAGGAATGCGAGGCCTTATCATTAGAAATATCAAATGTGAAATTAAGACATGAAGAATTAATTGAAGAGCAAAACAATCTGCTAATTCGAAAAAATCAAATCATTGTTAATCATTGCCTGCTCGAGCAAAAATCCGCAATTGAATCACTGAAAGCGCAGCTAAAAAGTTATCGTGATGCTATGCGCGATATAGCCCCTGTAAGCGATGAAAAGAGAGAACTGTCCGCTTCGATAGAATCGGAAATTATGCGCCTCGGCAACAAATGGTCAAGAGCTGCTGTTTTGGATTTTTCCCTCAGCATTAATGAGGAAAATAAAATTAAGGAATATAAAAAGCAACTGCAGGAGGCGGAATACTATCGTCGGCGAGCTAAGGAAATAGAATTTGAAGACAAGATAAAATCGGAAACTCAATCGGGGAGGTTACCTGATTTTCATAGATTTATTTTATACTTATTATCTGGTTTGAGTTTAATTGGTTTTGTTGTCAGTTTAATATTGGGTAATATGCTGGCGATGGGAAGTACCGCGATTGTATTCTTATTGAGCCTGCCAATAATTATAAAAGACATTATGGCGAAACAAGCAAATCCGGATTTGGCGAGTAAGGATAAAGAGGAAGGTGCAACGGACTCGGAAATCAATGAGTGGGAGATTACTTTATCTGAGTGGCGTAAGTATGCCGAAAAAATTGGATTTAATTGGGAATCTACTCCCGAGGCGGCGTTAGAGTACTTTTCGTCAATAAAGGACATTAAAAATAATATGAGGCTGGAAGCCAGTCTTCAGACCCGAATCAATCAGATGGATGAATCCATCGCGACGACCAGACAATTATTAATACCTGTGCTGGGAGCTTCGCAATCGGCAGACGGCAATACGGAAATATCAACAGCCATAGAAATTATTGGTAGAGAATTGAACGAAACCGAAACACAATTGCATGAACAAAATGGAATCATTGAGCAACTCAGGCAAATGAATTCCAAATCTGAAGCTCTGAATAAAAAATTAATGCAGCTGGAAAATGATTTATCCGAATTATTCGCAAAAATAGGCGTAAATTCTTTAGGCGATGTGAAAGAACAATATAGAATGACGATGGAGAGAGATAGTTTATCTTCGGGGATAAAAACGTGCAAAGAGAAGATACAATTATCGGCCGGCTTGGGTACAAACTACGATTTATTTATCGACAATCTTAAATCCATGTCTCCGTCTGAAACCGCATCAAGGATTGAAAAACTGGGAAATCAAATAGGCGAACTAAATTCTGAAAAAACCCAAATAGAACAAAAAATTGGCGAATTGAGAGGCCGGATAAAAAGTATGAATACCAGGGATGATTTATTGGCTGCTCAGTATAATTTGGAAAAAGTACGCCAGAACATGAAAGATAAAGCAGGAGAATGGGCGGTCGCGACTATCGCAAAAGCAGTATTTGAGAAAGTATTAAAGTCCGCTGAGAAGAATCGCCAGCCCAATGTCATTAAATCAGCGGCCCTGAATTTTGAGAAATTTACGGGAGGGAGATATAATAATGTGTACAAACCGATCGATAATGATTCATTGCAAATTGAAGAATCAGGGACTCATAATAGAAAATCAGTCGATAAGTTAAGCCGGGGAACACGGGAACAGCTTTACCTTGCGATGCGGATGGGGCTGATCGAAGAATATGAAAAATCATCCGAGCCGATGCCGATTATATTCGATGATATATTCGCCAATTTTGACGATGATCGGATTGCTTTAGCGGTACGGGCGATAAAAGAATTTTCTCAGAAGCGTCAAACCATAATCTTTACGTGCCATTCCCAAACGCGTGATTTATTTATGGATTTGGGATTCAATCTCATAAATTTCGCATAGATATTCAATCAACTCAATAATTCATTTGTTAATTCAGGATAAAGTAGTATGCCCAATTTAAGTGATTCCGATTATATATCGAGAGAATTAACGCTCAAAAGAACTCTCTCTATTGGCCATTCGGGACCTGATGTAAAAAAAGTCCAGGAGTGGGTGAACCTGCATGGAATTGAATTAAACATTGATGGGGAATTTGGAGAACATACCAGAAGAGCAATCATAAAATTTCAATATGCCCATGGAATTCAAGAATCCGGACTGGTTGATGCAGATACTATTGACTGTTTGACTCTGCCGATGCGCCGGGCTATTGCATCAATTAGATTAAATAATTTATCCCCGAATCAAATGATAGCCTTATATGCAGAACAGCATTTGCATGAAATGCCTCGGGAAATTGGAACTCAAAACTGCGGACCCTGGGTGCGGCTCTATATGAAAGGAAATGAAGGCCGGCAATGGTCATGGTGCGCCGGATTTGTCTCTTTTATTATTATGCAAGCGTATGCGAATACCTCTACTCGGTCTCCGCTCAATTATTCATTTTCCTGCGATGAACTGGCTCGTGAGTCATTGCGGAAAAATATATTTATATGTGAATCCCAAATAGTTAAAAATACTATTGAACCGGGAATGATATTTCTGAGAAGAAAAACAAGTTCGGATTGGGTGCATGCCGGAATTGTCATGTCCTTTGAGCTTGGTCATGTTTACACAATTGAAGGCAATACTAATAATGCCGGTCGCTATAATGGCGGTAGCGTCATGCGGAAAAGGCGGTCTATGAATAATATTGATTTAATAAATCTTGAATTGGCGGAGGTCAAACTGTAAATATCATTGGCGAGATTAGTAAATTGTCATATATTGGCGCGGAAAATTCGTTTTGGAGTTTTGACCGTGAAGACGTTTCCGTACGAATATGAGTCTCGCAAGGAAATTCATTTTTATCCGGATCGACCAAATGATTTCTCCGCTCATTCATTGGAAATAGGTCCCGGGCGGGGTGATTTTTTATTGTCAATAGCTGAGAAATATCCGGACAGGAAATTTGTTGCTATTGAACTGGGCAAACGCCGCTTTTATAAAATGATTCCCCGCATTGAGAAGAAAGGACTGTCCAATATAATTCTTATTAATGGAAACGCCCAAATTGTAATAAATGAGTGTTTTGAGAAGGCGATATTTGATAAAATCTATATTCTGTTTCCTGATCCATGGCCGAAAAAACGCCACATCCCGCATCGATTAATGTCGATTGAGTTTATGCGTTTAATCACCGGACTATTAAAACCAGGAGGCTATCTTTATTCGGCTACAGATTACTGGCCTTACGCGATTTGGGCTGCCGATAATTTGAAGCAGATTAAAAGATTACAGAGCAAAGGCAAGCCATTGTTTACCAATATTGACGCAATTGATGATTATAGCCCATCATTTTTTGAGAAGAAATGGCGCGATGAAGGCCGAGCAATTTATTATATGAAGTATATGCGCAAATAGAAAGTGAAAATTAAGCCGGCATAGAAAAATGATTAGCACTTATATATGATTCCCGACAGGAAGGCATAAAAAAGGCGGCCAACTTGACCGCCTTAAAAATTCTATCTGATGTTTGATTCTATTTAAATCTACGATAAAATCCAAATCCGGCCAATCCGAGACCGATTAAAATAACGGTGCTTGGTTCTGGAATTGTTGTGGATGTAAAGACAGTTAATTTGATTTCTCTATTGAAATAATGGCAGTCCGGGTCAACCCCAAATCCAAATACTCCGTCCGCTGAATATTGGTTAAAATCATCAAGTATTCCAAGATCAGCAAATGAGTATGTCAAATCAACGCCTGGGGGACCTCCAATTGGATCGCTCCAAACATCTATTAAGATGCCCTGGCCGGAAAAATAATCAGATCCAACGGCATTGCTTGGGGCCGGATCGCTGATCTGAAAAGTGCCGACCGGAGGATTGTCAAGCATATGAACATATAGCCAATTGTCTTCGTTAATCCAGTTGTAAATAGCCTTGAAGGTCAATTTGACATTGATAATCTGCTCTTCGGGAAAATCCCAGCTAATGCCCCAGGTATATGCCTGATCATGGGAAAGGTCCCATAAATCGGCCGGAGAAGGCTGAAAAGTGTACATTCCCGCATGAGATCCAACAGTCCCTGCCAACATCAGGAAGAGGGTCACTAAAATCGTCAGTTTTGCATTCATAATCAAATTCCACAAAAGTTTAATTTTCTGTCCATATTAAAGCAAAAAGCGAGCCCATTTGCTATTTGATCTGAATATATAGTAAGTTGTTGTGAATCAGACGCATAGAATCTAAGCGCTGTCCCTCAGTTTGAGTCGATTTTGATGTGAATTGTCCAGAATCCTTACACTATTTAATGTGTTGTTTTAGGTTATTGAAGCATCCTATTAAATAATAACGATTTATGAATATCGACATAATGTCGGTACCGTAAACACATTTTATTATGTTTTTTCATCGATATTTATTATTCTTAATTAATGCCGGGAAATTCCGGTAAATAATTGATAAGATACATCTGGAATCCGCTATGAAAAAATTTTTCGAGAATTTGATGGGACAGCGCCGGAGTGGTGCGACCTCCGAACAATCGAATAAACATGATCTGCAGGTCGCCACGGCAGTATTGCTTTTGGAAATTGCCAAAATTGATGATGAGTTTACGGATGAAGAACGGGATGAGATTATTCTCATATTGAAGGAACATTTTGAGGTCGGCAAAGAAGAGGTTGAAAAAATCCTCGAAATTTCCCAAAAGGAAATCGACAAACAGCTTGATCTGTATCATTTTACCAAACAGATAAATGAACAATTCAGAATTGATGAAAAAATTAAAATTATCGAAATGGTCTGGCGGGTCATTTATACCGATCAACAATTAAATGGGCATGAAGATTTTTTGGTGCATAGATTTGCCCGGCTTTTGCGTCTTGACCACGACAAACTTATAGACGCGAAACTTCGGGTTAAAAAAGAAATGAAGTTATAATCCGAATCGTTATTTCCTTTCGATTAATATTATTCTCATCGAGCCGAATCCTTGAAAAATGGGGTTGCCACCGGATTTTAAACCATTATATTGACACGGCTATAACCGGACTGTGAAACAACCGGAACGGTAACTGAACTGATGAATTTCCTGACTCGGAGGTGCCTATGAAAGCACAAAATGTTAAAGCGGCGGATAACGCAATGAAATTGGGATTCTCGGCTTTGACCGACGATGAGATCATCGGATACGAATCCAAATATGGAGCCCAGCATTATAAACGGCTTAAGACAATTATCCGCAAGGCGGAAGGCTGCTGGCTTTATACTCAGGATGGACGCAAAATCATCGACTGCCTGGCGGCCTATTCGGCGGCCAACCAGGGCCACCACCATCCAAAAATTGTCAAGGCGGCTGTCGATGCTATTCAAGGACAATATGCGTCCGTGCTTTCCAATGTTGTCTATACGGATTTACTGGCTCTCTTTCTCAAAAAAGTGGCCACTATGATGCCGCAGATCGCTCCGCGATTTGGCGACCATGGCAACAAGGTTTTGCCCAAGAACGGCGGCGTGGAATCGGTGGAAACCGCCATCAAACTCGCAAGATATTTTGGATGGAAACACAAAGGTATCCCCGACGGAAATCAGGAAATCATCGTTTTTGACAATAACTTTCATGGCCGGATGACGACCGTTATTTCGTTCTCGACGTCGAAAAAATATAAGGAAGGCTTTGGACCGTTGACGCCCGGGTTTACTTCGGTCAAGTATGGCGATCTTGAGGCTGTCAAAAGCAAGATTAATAAAAACACTTGCGCTGTTTTAATCGAGCCGATGCAGGGCGAAGGCGGTATGTATCTGCCTCCGGTGGGATTCCTCAAGAATCTGCGCGATGTGTGCGATGAGCATGATATGCTCCTTCTTTTCGACGAAATCCAGGTCGGTTTGGGACGAACCGGCAGGATGTTCTGCTTTGAGCACGAAAATGTCATTCCCGATGCTGTGATCCTGGGCAAAGCCATCTCCGGCGGACTGGCTCCGCTTTCGGTGATGGTTACCAGTCGGCATCTGATGGATATGGCTTTCTCGCCGGGCAGTGACGGCTCGACATTTGGCGGGTATCCGTTCGCGTGCGCCTGCGGTATTGCCGCGCTGGAAGTTATCGAAGATGAAAAGCTGGCTCAGAGGTCGGCCGAGATGGGTGCGATTCTGAGGAAGAAAATCGATGATATCGCTTCGCGGTCGAAGCATGTCAAAGAAGTGCGGGGTCAGGGACTGTTTATTGGCATCGAAGTCAAATCTGGTGATGCTATGCATTTCTGCCATCAGCTTCTCGATATGGATATGCTGGCCAACGACAGCCATGGTCATACGATTCGTATCAGCCCGCCGCTGATTATCGGCGAAAGTGAAATTGATTATATCTGCGAACGTCTTGAAAAGGTGCTTGTCGGATAAAGTGACGTAATATATTTCCGGGCAGATGTGGACATCTGCCCGGCACATAGAATACCCATAAATAAGAAATATTCTCCTTCTATGAAGTTATCCATAAGGAGGGAGTACGCCTATGAGTAAAAAACAAATAGAAGGTAATCAAACTACATTTATCGCGCTTTGCGCGATTGGCAAGAGCCTTGCAGGCTCTTTCCCTACGATTCAAAAAAATAATCTGTAGGGCAGCATCCCTTCGATGCTGTTATTCTTTTTAATTATCCCGCTACGCGGGATTGTCAGGAGCGCAGGGCTCCTGACTTTCTCGGGAATGACACAGGGGACAATTAGTTTGAAAAACTGTCAGGTCACAATTT
>JBDREQ010000049.1:0-11106 GCA_043819555.1 Candidatus Zixiibacteriota bacterium
TCACTAAGGTCACAAATTCCGTCATTATCATCGTCCCGACACCCTACAATGGGCAGGCACGAAACGCCGGAATTGAAATAGGGCGTATTAGGAGTACCAACTTCATCTGCGAAGACAAGCCACCCTGCCGGCGGAATAAAAGCGCTGTCAAAACAGATGTTTTGGCCGCTCGGGCCGGCAACAAAATGAACGGAGATCATATGCTCCAATGGACCGACAGCAATACCAGGGTTTACAGTAGTGATTATACCCCCGAGGAGTATCGAATCATTGGGGACGCCGTTCATATTTACCTCTTTTGCGCTGAAAACATCAAAAACAGTCTCGTTCTCATCTTTATAAAGTCGGCTACCTTCAACAATCGTCGTATATCGATTTCCTGTTTGATAACCTTCCTGTCCCCATCCATTAGGCTGGGAACTCCAGGTCCAGGTGGCGCCGTCGGTTGTATAAACTTCAAAGCCGAGAGTCAATCCAAAAACCTCAATTGAATTTTGCAACCAGATTCGGAATTCGTATTCGACTCCCTCCTCAAGTTCATCGACCGGGGCCTCGACCCCGGGCAGGCCGACATCAATATAAACCAGGCCTATATCCACGGGTACGCAGGCATCATCCTTACCATCACTATTAGCATCGCCGAGACAGGAAGTACCGTCTCCATGGAAATCGTCAAGTGTCCGTTTACATTCACCATAATCAACTAGTCGGCACCCGCCATCATCATCACAGCAGGCTCCCAGCAAACCGGGCTCGCCGGTTATTACAAAGGCAAAGTCAAGAGATTGCGTGAAGTCCGTAGGTTCGTACAATTCTACCCAACCGTCGGGAATGCTGAGCCAGACTGCATCATCAAGGAAGTGATCCTGAGACGATTTCCAACCCCACTGATAATTCTCGTAGTCAACAACTTCAGCGGAGATAGCAATCCAGTATATAGTACCCTCTTCCTGCCAGAACCAATCTTCCTCGTTAAGAGTGATATCATAACGGAAATAATCCTGATGATCGTCAGTTAGATATTCTTCTGTATCAGGGTCATACCATCCTTGAGATGTCGATGATTCTACTGGGACGATAGTAAATTCAGTTATCTGACGGTCCCATAACATATAATAATCCGGATGGCTATAAGGCTTATCTTGTCCGGCGGGAACATCGGGGTAAATATGTACATTAAAGCGTACAATCTGGCCTTCAATACCATTTTTCCATGAACCCCAAAAATGAAGATCCTTGATCCATCCAGTTTCACCGCATTGCCAATCATCTGCCGCCAGCATAACCGCCGGAGCGGTGGCCAATACGTCCCAACCGGCTTCATCCGGCAATTGCGGGTAATGCATCTTGTGACCCTGCCAGCCTTCACATTCGTCAGCCTTACCATTGCCATTGTTATCGGCACAGGTTGTCCCTTCACCCATGAAATCGCCAACGTCAAGAGGGCACTCTTGCCATGTTAATACTTCGCAGGAGCCGTCCAGTTTACAGCAGGCACCCTCAACTCCACATGAGGTTCCTGGTCCCTGGGGTATGCCACCATTACTGATACAGACGAGCGGATCCATATCGCCGATACAATCACCTTCAAGAACACAGGCTTGAGGCGTGCTGCACTCTTCATCATACATTATTATACCCTCATGATCAATACAACAGAGAGTATCAATCATCATGCAATCTCCCCAGGGCATTAAGCATGCGTGCGGTTCACCACATTCAGTACCGGGACCCATTGGCATTCCCTCTTCTGCCAGACAAGTCGTTTCTATAAGCATGGTACAGCTTCCGTCATCTTTACAACAGGCCTGCAGTTCCTGTTCACAAACATCGTCCATTCCGTTTTGATTACCATCGCCCCAACATTCCGTCCCGGATCCCATGAATGTCTGATTAGAACCTAGAGAGCATTCCTGCCATGTAAAATTAGCGCACGTTCCGTCATCATAACAGCAGGCTCCGGTATCTGAGCAGCTCGTACCGGTTCCCTGGGGGCTTCCGCCATAATACTCTATACAACACCTAGGATCCATATCGCCAAGGCATTCACCCCGTGGCATAATACATGCCTGTAACTCGCCGCCGCATGTACCGCCCATAGATACTCCGTCAGCATCAATACAGCACATTGGATCGAGCATTTCACAAGAACCGTCGGGCATACAGCAAGCTTGAGGCGTAGTGCATGATGTACCTACTCCCTGGAGTGCACCGTTCATCTGAATGCAATCACTTGGTATAACCGTCACACACGTGCCATCTGTTAAGCAACAGGCTTGTGGTGGCCGCGGGCAGTCAATAGTGGGGTCATTACAGGTCTCCCCGAGGTCCTGTGGTGTGCCATTTCCGAACGCACATGTGACAAGATCCTCAGTGCATGTGCCGTTAGGCATGCAACAAACTAAAGACGCAGTATCGACCGACGGATTTGACCCTGGGATACATGCCGCAGATGGGGGAATTTCCATTATTGCCCATCTGACGAGTTCAATAATATCGTATCTATCTATACTTCCGTCACCATTTAAATCAGCAGTAGCAGGAATGGGTGGTGGATTACCGGTCCCATCAAGGTACGAATAAAGATATGACAAATCTGCTACGTCAACTTCGCCATCACCATCAACATCACCCGACATACAAGTATCTTCGGCTCCACCCTCACCGGTGATGACGAAAGACATGCTCAATCCATTTAAGGAATCCGGATCTGGATGGCGAAGCATCTCCCATATTCCGGAACCTGGGGCAATCTCGTATGCGGCTGTATCCTGATAATGAACCGTTGATGTTAGCCAACCCCAGGCAGTATCTCCTTCGGCTACATGCGGTGTGATACTTAACCAGTAAATACTGCCCTGTTCCTGCACAAAAGGATTATCGGAATCATCGATACAGATATCGTACTGGTAATAATGCCATGCCCATGGCGGTCTATAACCATTTGGGAAGGTGGGGTCAAAATCACCCATATATGTATCGGAGTATTTGGGGGTGGATTCGAAATCCGTTACTGTCATACCCCATAAGGAATCGCCCGGATGGCTATAAGGTCCATCCACTCCAGCTTGAACATCGCTGAAAATTTTAATATCAAAACCCTGTAAATATGGTGGCGGCCAAACCCTCCAACCACCCCAGAAATGTATATCTTTGACCGGACCGGATTCAGAGCATTGCCAATCATCGGCTACCTTGTTATAATCAGTGCTTACTACCAGCCAGCCCGTTGTATCCGGTAATTGAGGTTCGTGCATTTTATATTCATCACCTATATTCCAGTTACAACTTTGCGGAGCGCATTCAGAATTTGGCTCGCCAAATACAATAAATGATGGATAGCCTGCCACACTAAAGACATATTGCCAATCAGTAAATTCACCAGTAGGCGATTTATACCAGACCATTCCATCCGGAAGAGGAACGTCATCATTCTCTAAAATTGAAGGAACTGTCCCGGAATCTCCAGCAGTATATTCAATACCCATAAAAAATGGCCCATCGACACACCATCCGTCGGGAAGGCCAACATAACCGTTATCTTGGTTAAATGTCGCTGTATCGGCGACGACAGCTTGTCAGAAAAGCTCAGTTCCTGGGCCGCCTGTTGAATCTCCCGTAAGCATGTCGTAGACAACAACATCAAAATACGCCGGCCAGTTATAACCGCCCGGATCATACAGCGCCAATGTAAAACCGGTTATTTCAAAATCTGGATATGGCGATGATTTGCATTCCGCAGGATCATAATATACAAACGCTCCTGCACCAGCCTCCCAATCGGAATTATAAAAATTCCAATTCAGATCGCCTTGAAACATAGCACAATATCCGTCCTTATCAATTGTCGGCAGTTTTAGCGATCCTGGATTCATGATTTTAATTGCCTGTCGTTTTTCTTCGGCTTCCGCTAATTGCGCAACAGACAGTAGAAAAACACAAATCAGCATTACAGCATAGAATCTTTTAAACATCTTAGCCTCCCCAGAACAAGAAAAGGTTTTATAGCCGGCGAGCACGAGCAAGCCCGCCGGCCGAATAATATTCTCAAAAACCGATGCGGCTAAAGGTGATTGTCCGGGGCTGTGAACGACGAGATTTGGAGAGAAGCGTTTTGCCTTGACAAAGGCAAATTCGCCATTATTATTGCGAACGGGAAGTCTCTCCGGTTGTAATGCCGTGAGAGCGCTTCTCGTCATACCGGCTTTATGGGCCGAACTTCTCAGGAAAGCCCATAAAGTCGCGTAATTTCCAACAACCTCGCGCCTTTATATTACAAACCGCTTATAGTACTCTTTTTTCACCGGGAAGGAGACAGGGAGTAGCAGCCCACAACGACATGCGATAAAAACTATAATTTCAATTAACTATTTTAGCAGGTCTTTGTGAAAACCCTGTCAAGGCTGTATTACCTATATGGCGGCATACAATTGTCCCCAGTGCGTATAATCAATAGCCCCGCGCGTATTTATGATATATTCCAAGAGTTAACCGAAGTAATATATACTAACACCTTAAGGCTATTATGTCAAGCAGAAATATCCTAAATCAGCCACCTGGGTAAGGGCCTGTGGTCTTGGTGGGGGGAATAAAAGCAGTTATCCCCAAAGTAGATTGGTCCAACTATAAAAAAATACGCCATCAGGGATTCGAACCCCGGACCAATTGATTAAGAGTCAACTGCTCTACCAACTGAGCTAATGGCGCATCAAAATGAGGGTGGAAGGGATCGAACCTTCGACCACCTGCTTAAAAGGCAGATGCTCTACCCCTGAGCTACACCCCCGTATTTTTTATGGCTGTCAATATACCCTAAACCGCCTAAAAGTCAAATTTTTTTTACTCCTCGAAATATGGAACGGTAAAGATTGGTTTGATTATTGAATTGTTTTAGCCGTATACTTGCTTTTTACCTATTATTTGCATATTAGTGATGCAGACTGAAAGGAAATTGATTTATGCGCTATTTACACAATAATGAAAAACTTGAAATAAAGCCGCATCTACCGGTAATTCCTCTTCGGGATGTCGTGGTATTTCCATATATGATATATCCTCTCCTTATCGGCCGCCAGATGACCGTTAATGCCCTGCAGGAAGCGATGGTCCGAGATAAGCTCATATTTTTGATTGCCCAAAAAAGTCCGCTGGTGGACAATCCAACCAAAGGTGATCTATATTCGGTCGGGGTCGTTTCTCGCGTGCTGCAGGTAATGAAACTGCCTAATGGCACTATTAAAGTTCTCGTCGAGGGACTCCTGCGTGCCCGGTTGATGTCGCTGAAAAAAACAGGCGGATACCAGACCGGCCGGATTCATGTCATCGAACCTGAAAGAAATATAGAAGATACCGAAACTGAGGCTCTCGCCCGCCGCGTGCTTGACCTGTTCAATGAATATGTTCATCTAAACCGCCGCATCCCCAATGAAGTCGTAGCGCAATTGGCCAATGTTTCCGATCATCGCCGTTTGGCTGACACAATTTCGGCGCAGTTGGTGCAGAAGAACAATCAAAAGCAGATTGTCCTCGAGTCAGAATCGATCAAGGAACAGCTTTATTCTCTCATAGATTTATTGACCTCCGAAATTGAAATCCTCAAACTTGAACAACGCATCGACGGCACAGTCCGGGAATCATTGTCGCGTTCCCAGAGAGAATATTACCTCCAGCAGCAGATGAAAGCGATCAAAGAAGAACTCGGCCAATTCGACGACACTTCCAATGAAATCGATGATTTATATCTCAAGCTCGAAGAGCTTGCCCCCCCCGAGCCGGTTCGGGCTCGCGCCGAAGAAGAAATCAAAAAACTCGCGCGCATGCACCCATATTCCGCCGAAGCGGGAGTCGTCCGGGGTTATCTTGATTGGATACTGCTTTTGCCATGGAATATTCGAACCAAAGACCGCACTAATTTCAAAAAGGTTCAGAAAATTCTCGATGACGACCATTACAGCTTAGAGAAGCCAAAAAAGCGCATCATGGAGCACCTGGCGGTATTGAAAATGGCCGGAAAAGTCCGCGGGCCTATCCTCTGTCTGGTCGGCCCTCCCGGAGTCGGCAAAACTTCGCTGGGCAAATCTGTGGCGCGCGCCCTCGACAGGAAATTCGTTCGCATGTCGCTCGGGGGCATACATGACGAAGCCGAAATCAGGGGACATCGCCGCACCTATATCGGCTCGCTTCCGGGACGGATCATTCAATCGATGAAAAAGGCGGGCTCAGCCAATCCCGTATTTCTCCTCGATGAAGTCGATAAAATCGGCGCCGATTTCCGCGGCGACCCCGCCGCAGCGCTTCTTGAGGTGCTTGACCCTGAACAGAATATGACTTTTTCGGATAATTATCTGGAGCTCGATTTTGATCTGTCAGAAGTATTATTCATCACTACCGCCAATACCCTCCATGAAATCCCGATGCCGCTTCAGGATCGCATGGAAATCATTCGCCTGCCCGGGTATCTTGAATTTGAAAAAATCGGTATTGCCAAACAGTTTTTAATTCCCAAAATAAAAGAGCAGCTCTCTGTCAAACATCTTGATATTAAAATACCAAAAACGACTTTGATGTCGATAATTCAGGATTACACTCGCGAATCGGGCGTCCGCGAACTGGAGAGAAAACTGACCTCCATTTTTAGAAATATCACACTCAAAGAAGTTACCCGGAGAACACACCGCTCCTACAAACTCGAACCAAAAGACGTTGTCAAATTAATCGGCCAGCCGCCTTATCAGTTTTCTGAAGTTCCCGAAAAAGCCGAACCCGGATACGCTATCGGCCTCGCCTGGACCGAAACCGGCGGTGAAGTTCTGCCGATTGAGGTAGCATTGATTCCCGGACAGCACAAACTGACAATGACCGGAAAGATGGGTGAAGTCATGCAGGAATCGGCCACCGCTTCATTGACTTACATTCGATCTAACGCCAACCGTTTCGGCATTGACGACAAAATCATTACCGACACTGAAATTCATATGCATATTCCGGAAGGAGCCATCCCCAAGGAAGGTCCATCGGCTGGAATTACAATGATCGCGGCGATGATTTCGGCTTTTACCGGAGTATCGGTTACAACCAAAATCGCGATGACCGGTGAAATTACGTTAAGCGGCGATATTATCCCCGTCGGCGGATTAAATGAAAAATTACTGGCCGCCAAACGGGTCGGGATAAATGAAATTATTGTACCGTTCAAAAACGCCAAGGATATATCCGAATTACCAAAAGAATTGACCAATGGATTAAAACTGCACAAGGTCAAAAAGATTGATGAAGTCCTGAAAATAATTTTCGGCCCCAAATTCATAAAATCGACAAGAAAAGCTCCAGCAAAGAAAAAGGAAAAGAAAAAAACCTGAGAACGTCTGCAAAAGCCAAATAAAACGCTTGCTTCGCGGCCTTCCCGGTCATACCTTTACCCTGCTTCAAAAGATGTAAATACCGGAGGTAACCGTTCCCGTGGCCAGTGGTCTGCTCGCTGCCAAGTTTATAGCCTCATACTACGATAACGGGAAAATTCCATCTGGTACCCACAAAGCGGTTGCCATCGCCGGACGCTCCAATGTCGGCAAATCAACTTTGATAAATCAAATCACACAGGGCAAAAAAATCGCTAAAGTCTCATCCACGCCGGGCAAAACCCAGGCGCTCAATTTCTTTCTGGTTGAAAACAAATATCACCTGGTCGATCTGCCAGGATATGGTTTTGCCAAAGTACCGCTTCAGGTCAAAAAATCATGGGGGAAACTGGTCGAAGGTTATCTGACAGCCAACGAAAACCTGAAAGGACTGGTTTTGCTTCTCGATTGCCGCCGTGAAATTCAGCCCGATGATATGACGCTGTTAGACTGGGTGATAAATCGCGGGGTGCCGTTTGTTGTAGTTATAACCAAAACCGACAAGCTCAAACGAAGCCAGCTTAATTTGGCCATTTATAAATTGAAGAAAATTCTGTACGGCGATGAAAACGAAGGCGATTTGATACCATTTTCCGCCAAAAATAATACTGGGAGAAATGAGGTCTTACAATGGATACGCAGGGCGGTCGCATAGAAAGAAAAAACCGGGTTGTCGTCGGCTCGCAATGGGGCGATGAAGGCAAAGGCAAGGTCGTCGATTTACTTTCGCGGGGAGCCGATATGGTCGCCCGTTTTCAGGGTGGCAATAACGCCGGCCACACGATTGTCGTCAACGATTGCAAATATATTCTGCATTTAATCCCCTCGGGGATTATTCATCCGGGCAAAGTCTGCCTCATCGGCAACGGTGTTGTCCTCGATCCGTTTGTGTTTGTCGAAGAATTGGATACGTTGAAAAACGCAGGCATCGATTATACCGACCGGATATTTATCTCTGCCGCCACTAATTTGATTATGCCGTATCATTGCGCATTGGACGGATTTGAGGAAGGCCAGCGCGGGGATAAAGGCATCGGCACGACTGGACGCGGCATCGGCCCCGCTTATCAGGATAAAGTCAAACGGACAGGAATCAGGCTGGCCGATTTGTTCGATGATAAAAGATTGCGTGACAAAATCGAAACGCATTGCCGCAATAAAAAATATATGCTAGACCAACTTCCGCCGGAAAAACAGGTAGATTGCAAAAAACTAATGGGTGAACTGGTGGCCCTGCGTCCAATATTCAAGCCGATGATGACCGATACATCCCTAATGCTCCATGAAGCCCATAAGAGCGGAGCCGTGGTTTTGTTTGAGGGAGCTCAGGGAGCCATGCTCGACGTTGACCTGGGCACATATCCATACTGCACATCATCGAATACGACCGTCGGCGGAGCCTTGACCGGATTGGGGATCGGCCCGGGGATGATCGATGAAGTCGTCGGCATCGTCAAGGCCTACACCACTCGTGTCGGGGAAGGACCATTCCCAACCGAATTGAACAACGAAATCGGTGAAAAACTGCGCGAACACGGCTGCGAATTCGGAGCTACTACCGGACGCCCACGGCGCACCGGATGGCTCGATTTGGTCCAGCTCAAACATGCCTGCCGGATAAACGGCATAGATAAGATCGCAATCACCAAGCTTGATGTTCTCGATCATTTCGATGAAATCAATGTCTGCACTGTCTATGAACTCGATGGTGAGATAATTGATAATATCCCGACCGATATGCTCCGAATAGCCGATGTCAAACCAATTTACAAAACGTTTGACGGCTGGCAACGATCCACCGAGGGGGTGACGTCGTACACCGAATTGCCTCAGAAGGCCCGAGAGTACGTTGGTTTCATCTGCCGGGAGTTAAACGTGGAAATGTTACTTCTCTCGACCGGCCCGGCAAGAGAACAGACGGTACTCGTATAAAATTTCCAATCGGGATTAATTGGCATGATTTATCCAAAGGAATGTCTGTTATATTTGATTTCCCTCACTTGCAACATTTGCCTTTCTTTTTCGTCTAATAAAATGCATAGGAAGGGCTAGATTTTTGTATATTTCGCAGAATTATGATTATACGTTTCACTCAAAACATATATCAATCAGAAAGGGATTTAAAATGAAGGGTTACCGCGTGGCCGCAATCGTCTGTCTGGCGATGGCGGCTCTTTTTGTATCATCGATTTTGGCCGATGATCTGCCCGAACTGAAGTTCGAAAAATACACATTGCCAAACGGGCTGGATGTGATTTTGTATGAGGATCATACCATTCCGATGGTAACAGTCAACGTTTACTATCATGTCGGTTCGCAAAACGAGGTTCGCGGAAGAACCGGGTTTGCTCATTTATTTGAGCACTTGATGTTCCAGGGTTCGGAACATCATAACGTAATGTTCGATGAAGATATTGACGTTTTTGGCGGCATCAACAACGGAGGAACCAATAACGACGGCACCCGCTACTGGGAAACTATGCCAAGCAATTATCTAAAAAAATCTCTCTGGTTGGAAGCCGATCGGATGGGATATCTTCTTCCGGCAATGACTCAGGAACGCCTCGACAATCAGCGCAGTGTGGTTATAAATGAGAAACGCCAAAACTACGACGAAGCGCCTTATGGTCAAGTCCGAGAAATTCTCCATGGAATGCTCTACCCGCCCGAACATCCATATAGCTGGATAACGATAGGATTCACCGAGGATTTAGAAGCGGCTACTATTGACGATGTTTCAGAATTTTTTAAAACATGGTATGCGCCCAACAACGCATCGCTTTGTATCGCTGGCGATTTTGATCCTGCCGATGCCAAAAAATGGGTTGAAGAATATTTCGCTCCAATCCCTTCGGGACCCAAGGTGAAGCGAAATCATTACTGGGTTCCGGTATTAACGTCAGAAAAAAGAGCCTCATATGAAGATAATATCGAACTGGCACGCGTCTATATGGTTTGGCATACCCCTCCATATTATGCTCCGGGTGATGCCGAATTTGATTTATTGGCCAGCATTCTCACCGATGGAAAAACTTCACGCCTTTACAAATCACTTGTGTATGACAAACAAATAGCTCAGGATGTGGCTGCTTTTCAATCATCGCGGGAAATTGGAAGTCACTTTCAAATTCAGGCAACCGCCAAACCGGGTGTCTCTCTTGAAGAACTTGAGCAGGAGATTGACAACATCTTAAATGATGTTATGACCAACGGGATCACACCCGAGGAATTTGAACTGGCCCGCACCAATTGGGAATCGGGATTTATTCGCCGGCTTGACAATATAAGCGGGTTTGGCGGTATGGCCGATATGATGAACGCCTATAATATATTCATTGGCGAACCTGATATGTTCAACTGGGATAAAGCTCGATATGAAAAGGCAACGATTGATGACATGCTGAAATATATGAAAACTTACATGCAACCTGACAAGAGAGCCATACTCTCAGTTTATCCCAAAAGCCAGCTGACAGCATCCGAGTTGGCAGTAGATATGTCCGTAAACCCTGCCGGAGACGAAAAGCCATCATTTACGCCGCCGACAATTCAGAGCGCGACATTATCTAACGGAATGGAGTTGTATTTGGTCGAAGATCACGATTTACCGTTAGTTGAGTGCGATTTAATAATTAAGAGCGGATACGATTGTGATCCGGCTGATCGACCGGGAGCAGCTTCTTTGACATCTGAACTCCTCAATGAAGGC
>JBDREQ010000050.1:0-4953 GCA_043819555.1 Candidatus Zixiibacteriota bacterium
TGGGAGCCGAATATTTCATCAAGGATTATAAAACTTTGATCAATTCCGGCCGTCTCGGCCATTTCAATAGAAATCGCCAATCTAAAGCACAGATTGGCAAGATCTATTTCACCCCCGGAAAAACGCTCGATCTGGAAACTCTCGTCTCTGTCAAAGAGGCACAAATTATAATCTTCATCGAGTTCTACCTGTTGATAGCGGCCATCTGTCATTTCATCAAATAATTGTGAAGTACGTATTGACAGAGCAGGACGAATGCGGCCGATGATATATATTCGAAATTCGCCAAATAATAAATTTAACTTTTCCTGATAGGTCAATTGCTCTCGCAGGATCGAGATTTCCGATTTTGCTTTATGGTACCGCTCAAGCTGGGATTCAAGGGTTTTGATTTCATTCCCAATCAACCGGATATTGCCCTTCAAACGTTCCAAATGCAATTCTGCCTTACCGATTTCATTTCGTTTGGATTCGACCTCGTTTTGAATTTTCAAATAGGTTTCCGGATGATAATTTAGTTTATCGATTTCAACCTTTATTTCTTGCTCAAGAATTTTGTTATGCAAAAGCTCTTCTTCCAGGCGTTTTATATCCGACAGGATTTCGTCACACTGTTTGGCCTTTTCCGTCAAATTTAGAAACAAATCTCTGGCTTCCTGCCCCTTCTTCAGGTCATTTTCTAATTGTATCAGGATTTCCTCGGAGAATTCAATTTGTCCCATCCCGGAAATTCTTCCCTCGATTTTTTCTCTGGCGCTCAAATCTTCAAAAATTATCTGTTTGACTGTTTTGAATTCGGCTTCAGACGCCGCAATTTGACGAGAAATATGTTCCAGCTCGTTCTTTTTGGCCCGGGCGGATTCGATTTTTCGTTTAATTTCCATCCCTTCTGAAGTTAGTTCTTTTAAATTTAATTCAAACGGTTTGGTTTTTTCTTCAATCGATAACATTTCCTGATCAAAATGAGCCTCTATCTGTGAAAACTCATCTCCAAAAGGGCGCAAACAGAATTCACAAACAGAGTCAGGGCCAAGCTTCTTAATTTGTTTTTTTTGTGTTTTAAGCTTTTGCAATTCCGAATTGAGGGCAGCCAATTTTTGTGACTCTTCAGTATATTTATTGCGGATATAATCCTGTGATTTTTCAAATTCTCGAATCTCTGATTCGGGATCGCCAAATTTCCCTTTTCTGCTTTTTAATTCAGATATTTTAAGCGACAGTTCGGCTTGTTTTTTATTAATTCCGGTTTCCCTGACAATTAATTCGTCAAGATCGTTTAAAAGGCGTCTCTTTTCATCCCATCGGACTTTGGCATCCTTTAAGCTTTGCACACGATTTTTCAGATTATCCAATCCCGCAATGCTTTTTTCAATCTCCGGCAATTGTTTAACAGCCAGTTCCAGCTCTTGCTGTTTGAGCTCCAGATCTCGTTTTTCCCGCAAAAGGCTATCCCGTTTAGTTGTAATCGACACATTTTTCTTTTCCAAATCATTAAAGATCGCCGCGGATTCCTGATATGATTTGAATACTTCTGAAATCCTTTGAAATTGAACGCTCAATTCCGTTAAATATTTCTGTTTAGTCGTTTCGTCCTTTTTCAGAGTCTCCAAAACCGCGTTTTTATCACCCAAATCAGATTTTACCTCTTGAGAATTTATTTGCACGCTTTCAAGAGTCTTTATTTTCTCCCGGGACAGCCTTATATCAGTCTTAAGGGATTCGATGGCGTTATCAAGCCGTCCGACCCCAAGCATTTTTGCCAGATGATTTCGGCGTTCGGCCGGCCTCGCATCAGAAAGAGCGTTGAGTTCTTTCTGCCGGGCGAAAAAACTGGAAAGAAATCCTTTCAGATTAAGTCCGAAAAGCCGCGTCAAATATAGTTCAACTTCTTTAATCGTAACGACATCAAGCTCACCCTGCCGGGTTAATGTTGAAGAAACCTTATTTGATTTACCGGATAATGTCCGGGTCAGATTAAATTCCTGGTTTCCGAGACTAAACTCCAGATTGACCGAACAATCGTCATTCTCGCCGGCAGTCTGGCGTTTAATTCCATCTTTTGCGGTTCGAGCCACTTTATTGCCATACAAGCACCACAAAATGGCTTCGAGGATTGTCGATTTACCCGCACCGTTGCGTCCCACAATCCCTGTGATGCCATATGCAAATTGGATTTCAAGGTTTTTGAAACGGCGGAAATTGACCAGATGGAGCTTTTTCAGAATCATATTCAATCTTAGCACAAAAGCCGAATCGAAGCAAGGCTCAAATCCCCTAAATACCTGAATTTCGTGGCTTTGAGCGTCATTTTTTTTATTTGAAAAGGCCAAATAATGCTTGACAATTTTCGATAATTCTCTATTATGACACTGAGCGTGTGTTAAATGGTTATTTGGGGTTTGAGCCGAACTTTCCAAAATAACCCATAGAATACCTCTTATACTGGCCTTTGATGTATCGTAAAAAACCTGAGCAACCTCTCAAGGGTTGTTACTGTTTTTTGCAGGGGTCTATTAAAACTGCTAACGTACAATGCGTAACAGAAACCCCTCAGGGTTATAACCTGATATATCCGTCAGGCGTAGTTATCTTTTTCAGTATCCAACTTAATTAATGAGAATTAAACACAGTAGATATATAGGAGGACGTTTTCCGCTCAGAATTCTTTTTGTAAGAGTCGGGTGCTAAAAAAAGCAAGACACAACTTATATGGAGTTAAGCGTCCACCTCAGAAATACTGAGAAAAGCTTCCACTCCTTACTCCGTAATAGGAATCTTTGAATAGTTCATTTGAAGTTATTTCCACGCCATCCCTAGACAAGATAAGTGGAAATATGCAATCTTCTTGCCGATAAACCGGTAGGATACCATTAGATGAACGATTCTGAAAGATTGCCAGAGAAAAGAAAGAAGATTGTTTTTTAAAATGAACTTTCTCTGCCTTTCCTAATTTTAAGGAGGAAATAAATGTCTAAAAAACTGTTAATCGCAGTACTAACTCTCGGGTTATTTATGGGTTTTTGCGGACTTGCGGTTGCGGACAGTCCTGATAATCGGAAAATAGAGAATGAAGAACCGATTACGTATGATAACCGCGATGCCAGTTCCGCAATTGCAATAGCAAATGAAGCTGCTAACGCCCTTGAGAAACCTGCTGCAAATCATCACCTGTACGCATCACCAACAACCGTTTTCCCTCCGGCGCCATTGGCGTGCTCATCTTTGGTTAGTCACTCCGATGTTGTTTTAGGGTACGAAGATGTCCCTATCTATGCATATGGAGTTGACTTTATGAATATGAGGTATACATTGCCGGCCCCATATCCATGCACATTGATGGCAATTAACATTGGCATTGATCAGGACGCGTATGTTGGGGAACCGGATATGGAAGTATCCATATTTAGTGGTTGCGCCCTTAACGTCGGTACTACGGTGCCGGTTGAAGAATATTACCGGTTTACTGTGCCATGGACCGAATTACCTCAGGGTACAGGCCCGGCATGGGTCACCATTGATTTAACCGGAATGGGTATTGTGTTTGATGGTGGTAAAATGATTAAAATCGGCGTAACTGTAGACGCCGCTTCCCAGGCTCTCGAGGAAAGCTTCGGGTTACTCTGGGATGATGCTTCAGTAACCGAATTTGATTATCGTTTCGGAGTTCCAGGCGCCGGTAGTGCTTGTTATGCCTGGTCCGGTTGCCCCGATTATTGGTGTTATCAGGCTTACCTTATCAATATTGATATATGTTCCGGCGAACCATATTTCACCGACTGCTATACCCAGGATTATATGAACTACCCGTTTACCACATATTATTATTTCTGGGATAATTACGGTGATGGCGCTTACGATTACCGTAACGTTCGGTTTACTGCCGAAGGGCCGGAAACACTCAAATCTGTCCACGTTGGTATCTACGCTCTTGAAGATTATACAACTGAACTTACTTCTACCGACGTTGATATTGATGTAATAGTTACCGGTTCAGACGGCGGCTATCCGGATTTGTCAGATATCATCTATTTGACAACCCTTTTGGGTGAAAATATCAATATTGGTACCTTTGATGGAAATGACGTCGACCTTCCGGAACCATTTCCGGTTCTGATGGGTGATTTCCATGTAGTCGTTTCCGTTGCCGACGGCGGCATACCCGGATACGGCGGTATTCTCTCGGGTGCTGCCGGCGCCGGTTCCGGCCGAAGCGGTGCTCGGGATGATTTTGCGGATCCGCCGGAATGGTATCTCTCCGGACGTAACTACGATATCAATGCAACCCTTTGCAAAGATAAATACGCCGTCTGTATGACGGATGCCGATTATCTTGATTATGGTCCGTATTTTATTCGCAGACTGCCTGGTGCTTATGGTGTCACTGGTTATTTCCAGAAGATTCAAAGCATTGGTCTGGGATGTCGATTGGAAGAAATCCGCGCGTATTTTTATCAGAGCGAAACTCCAGCGCCTTATGCAACTTCAGCTCAAATAAGAATATACGACAACGATGGTGTTCATGAAATATGGGATGAAGGCGGCGTAGATGAATTTGATTTCGGAGCCGGATTGCCGGGTACTTTAATTCATACTGTCGAAGTAACGGGCGCTGAAATCATTGCTAATGGATTCCAGCCGAACGCTTATGTAATAGACGTTTCTGGCGAAAATATCCGTTTTGATGATTACGTCTGGGTTGGCGTTGAAATCATGGGCGATGATTATACTGAGGATATGATTTTGCGCTTTAATCCCGGCGCGGCCAACGGCTACTATACTGAATATGAAACGGCCTTGTATGCCAGGTACGGCACACATGGTCCTTGGGATGTTAATGCAGAAGGCTGGACCTATGAACAGAATTTCTGGAGCAATCCGAAACATCAGATGATTGAGGTTGACGTGTGCTGTGAGCCTCCTCCGGAAGCTACTTGTAGCGAAACCGGCGATGAC
>JBDREQ010000051.1:0-31340 GCA_043819555.1 Candidatus Zixiibacteriota bacterium
AGAGTTGATGCGATTTGCCTGATCGAGCAGCCCGAGGCTGATAATCTGGAAATCTCACACCGCTCTTCAAGGTTAAATTGTTTGTATCTATGTCCCATAACACCTCTACGAGGTGTTGCACTTCGTTTGTGAACTTAGGGGAATCCATGCGGTTTCCTCCTCTAAAAAAAAGTTATATTAAATCCTCATAAAGGTCATGCCAGTTAGGATTATTCTTTTCAATTAACTCAATTTTCCAGTTCCGCTTCCAGGTTTTCAACTGTTTTTCCCGTAATATTGCCGACTCAACATCAGCGGTGTGCTCGAAGTAAACAAGGCGATGGACTTTATATTTTTTGGTAAACCCATCAATTAGGTTATTCTTATGTTCATACACCCTCTTTACCAGGTCACTCGTCATACCAATATAAAGAGTTCCGCCCGGTTTGCTTGCTAAAATATAAACATAATAGTTCTTCATATACTGTTTGGATGCCAGCTTTCGCTGGCATGACAAAAAATTAGCCTTACGTTTTTCAGAAAGCAATTTAGAAAGTTATCTCTCAATTTTCCACACAATCACTCACCCCATAAACCCAGCCTTCAATTCATCAAATAAAAATCTCGCAATCGGGCCGGGGGTGAATTTGTGTTTGTGGCTATTTAGCTTTAATTCCACAATCGGCCAGACAAGTTTGAACGACGACGTCGTGAATATCTCGTCAGCAGAAGACAATTCTTTCGGCGTCAATGATTTTTCCCGGCAGGGGATTTTGTGCAGTTTAGCCAGCCGCAAAATTTCACCCCGCATTATTCCCGGCAATGCTCCGCTTGATACCGGAGGCGTAATCATCCGGTCATTTTTGACCATGAAGATATTGGCCGAGCCGGTTTCGGTGATATGCCCGCGCTGATTGATGATAATACCCTGGTCATAGCCGCTCTCAACCGCCTGCCGCTGGCTCATCCATTCGGTCATATAGTTTAAGGTCTTGACCCCCTGCAGAGGATTATCGGTCGTGATTCTCATAGGGGAAAGCATCAGTTTTTGCTTTTTGAATTGCAGGCGATGTCCGGTCACAATCACAATCGATTTCGGTTTTGGTTTGCTCCCCGGCCACATCGACGAATACCCCTGTGTTAAAAATACTTTAGTCTTTTTGACTTTATCTGGGTGAGCAGCGGCCGCTTTCTTCAAAGTCGCTTTTATCCGTTTGCGGTTATATCGAAGATTGTCCAGTCCCAGGCGTTTGATGCCCATTTCCATCCGGTCGAGGTGCTCTTCGAGCAGAATCAAACGGTCATCAACAGCCAAGATCGATTCAAACAGACCGATCCCGCAATGCAGGGTATAGTCAAAAACCGAAACGGAGGCTTTGCGGTAATCAACTTTTCTATCATCAATATAGACTATAGTCTGAGGCATTTAATTCTCTCCAATTTTCAGCCGGAAAACCAGCATAACCGCCCAAAAGAAAATTGTCAATAACTATTACGTATGATTGACAACAAGTGAAAACAACCCTATTTTCGCCCCATGACTGTCCTGAAACTGCTCCTCGTTCTCGCCGTCATCGTTTACGGCATCAAGCGCAAGTTTTTTGTCGGGTATCTGTTATGCGGCGTGGGACTTGCCCTGCCATTTCTATTCGGATTCGGCCCGATGGATGTTTTGAAAACTCTATATGGCACCGCCTCATCGTTTGATTTCTGGCGCCTATTTGCCGCGATTGTAATTGTCGCCTTTCTTGGCAATCTACTGAAAACTACCGGCTCATTCGACCGCCTGACCGATGCCGCTCAACATCTGGCGGGAGGGAAGAGGACGGCCGCTGCGATTTTACCAGCTTCAATAGGGATGATGCCAATGCCGGCCGGGGCGTTACTTTCGGCGCCTTTGGTCAGGGAAGTCCTCAAAGACGACAACCTCAAACCGGAATTTCTTTCGGCGACCAATTACTGGTACCGACATGTTATGGAATTTTTCTGGCCCCTTTATCCGGGGATTATCCTCGGGGCCGGACTGTGCGGGATACCCCAGCAGACTTTTTCGGCGCTGGGAATAGTGAACACCCTGTTTATGATCAGCATTGGGATTTTTCTTTTTCTGCTAAAAATCCCAAATAACGGTAATCATTCGACAAGAAATATCAGGTCAATTTTCCGCATCGCCTATTCCATCTGGCCCCTGTTTCTTGCAGTCGTCCTTGCATTGGTTGTCGAGCTCGATATAGTCTGGTCGCTTCTATCAGCGACAATTCTGACCCTGATAATAAACCGACCATCATGGCCAAAAGTATTCGAGATGCTAAAGAAAGCCCTGACCTTTCGATTGTTCTTTATGGTCTTTGGAATTCTCGTATTCAAAGACATGCTGGCGCTTTCGGGAGCCGTCACTGATATGCCCGCCGAAGTTGCCCGGTTGGGTATCCATCCCGCTTTTATTATTTTTTCGGTGACTTTTCTGGCCGGATTGATGTCGGGAATGGTTGCCCTGTATGTTGGGCTTTGCTTCCCAATTCTATCAGGATTTTTATACGATCCCGTTGTAAATCTAAATAATATCTACCTGACCTATCTCAGCGGCTATCTGGGCATAATATTATCACCAACCCATTTTTGCCTGCTTTTGTCATCTGAGTATTTCAAAGCCGACCTGGGGAGAGTCTATCGCAAATTCGTCCCCGGCATAATTCTCTTGGCATTATTCGGTTTTCTGCTCTACTGGTTGGGTTATCCTTGGGATCTACTTTCAGCATAATCCTGCGCAAAATTTGAACAGATAACAGGTATCCATTCTGCTTGATATAACTAATGAGAAAAACATGAAGTATTTCTTTAAGCATATTAGAACTTGTTTGAAGGCATAAAGTTATTATAATAAAGTGTGCGCCGAAGATATTTTATTGGAACTTTGAGCCTGCAGAAATGTATTATTTATTGAACGCGGGAGAATTATGGATAAGGAAACGGCAAAAGATCTGGACCATCGCCTCTTTAGGCAAGTTCAAAAAGGCGATATGGTAGCATTCAACGAACTGGTCAATCGCTACAAGGATCGGTTGATGAATGTTATCGGACGAATGCGCATCAGCCGGGAAGGGACTGAAGATATAATTCAGGAGGCGTTTTTGCGGGTTTATCAGCACAGAGAGAGATTTGATTTTAAGCACTGTTTTTCAACCTGGCTTTATACTATTGCTTTAAATCTTGCCCGTAACGAATTGCGTAAGAAGAAGAAATATAAATACGTAGATATCTTCGATATGCAGAATCATGAAGTGGATGTATCGGTCGATCCCGAAATACCCTCGAATCTCGGGCCGATCCTTGAAGGCGCAATAAATACGCTGCCCGATAAATACAAAACCGCTTTTATGCTTCGAGATATCGAGGAAATGTCCTATGACGAAGTGGCTCGAGTATTATCGGTACCGCTTGGTACCGTTAAATCGCGAGTGAATCGAGCCCGGTCAATATTGCGTGATAAGCTTAAACCGAGAATGGAGGAAAGGAATGCGCTGTCGAAAGGTACGCTCCTTCCTGTCAATTTATTGTAACGGAGAAACCGCTCCGGATGAAAAGATTCAAATCGAACAGCATCTGGAGGGTTGCGGATCCTGTCGCCGGGAGGCGGATATATACAAGTCGCTTAACAAGGCGGTCAAGGCTCTGCCAGGTACAGAAACATCAGAAGACTTTAATGCCCGATTATTCCAAAAAATTGGCCGGGAAGGTTTTGCCGAGGCAAAATCAAAAGCCCATTTTCCGGGCCGAATACCTCGTATCGATTTTACAAGACTGGCGACTTATGCCGCCACGGCTGTAATCGTTATTGGGTTGGGTTTGGGAATTGCGATGTCTGATAAGCTCTTCTCTTCATCCTCTCCCCGGATAATGTCATCAACCGAGATTCAAAAGGATGATAATCTGTATTTGACGGTTCAACCGGTCGATAATCCGCTCCTGAATGAAAAGAAAAGCGTTTCTGAAGTCGTCCAGCAATACAATCGTTTCCGGGAATATTCGAGAGCTTTGAGAGCCAGCTCCGGTTCGGAAATGTTTTCCGGTCAAACTCGGGGAATTGCTTTGACATCAGCTCAGTCCGCTCCTTTGGGCGCTAACGGATTCAGGGTCAGGCCGGTGGTGAAAAACTATCTGGTTATCCCTTAGAAATTGATATGGTTGTAGTAGGAGCCTTAATTTGATAAATAGTGTCGCGATAGCCAAAACCGCCAGATTATCGGCGGTTTTTTTTTTCCATGCTAAGTCTGCTAAATGCCGCCTCGGTTCAGGCTCAGACGCTGGATGCTTTCGATTTTGAGATTTCTCAAATTATAGGCCGAATATCTCCGGCAGTGGTTACAATTGAATCACGCCCTCATGACAGCAAGGCCCCGCTTCTTCCCCTGAAAAATAGCAATTTATCCAGCCCGATGCAGGCCATAGTTGGCAGCGGCATTATAATCGACACCAGCGGTCATATTATGACGGTCTTGTCTCTGGTCGATGGTTTTGAGTATTTTCAGATACTGATTGATGACAGGAAAATTCCAGCAAAATTAATCGGAACCGATCGCCGCCTAAACCTGGCGGTTTTGAAAATAGACGGAAGCGATTTGCCTGAGGTTGATCTATCGCCATTCCCACCCTTTGCGGGGAAATTTGCTCTTGCCTTTGGTCGGTCCCTGGGAGGTACCGGTTATCCCGTTCTGGGTGTGATTGCAGGCAAACAAAACGACGGCAGCTTCCTTATGTCGGGTTCAATTATGCCAGGAATTATCGGGGGAGGGGTTTTTGATTTGTCGGGGCAATTAATAGGATTGATTACATCGGGAGGTTCGATAGGCCAGTATAATGCGGAACAGATGATGAGGGGAATTTTAATGCTCCCCGCCGGAACCGCATTAACCTCAGCCGAGAGAATAATTATGTTTGGCAACAGAGAAGCCGGTTACTTAGGCATGAGAACTACAGCCATTGAAATGGTCGACCAGACGGGTCAGGTCAGAGGAGAAGCAGTCGTGGTATCATCAGTCGATTCGGCATCGCCGGCGCACAGGGCGGGCTTTGGTATGGGTGATATTATTACTCATTTTGCTAATTATCCAATAACCAATGATCGGGAACTACAGCGGCTTGCCGCGAGGTGGGGAGAAGATAGTACCGTAAATATAAAATATATCCGAAGCGGGAAAGAATTCTCGATGGATATTTCATTGAGCTCGTACATGCCTGACGGCTATAATTATCTCGAACCGACTAATAAAGAAATTGTCACGGCATTTAAGATTCAAAATAGAATTGATTCCCTGCAAATCGAGATGGATCGCCTTCAAGCCCAGCTTGATAAATTGATAAGTCGTTTTAATACCTCGCGTTAAAGTTTATCTTGCCTTTATTACCTATCCGGTTTAATTTAATTGACTATGGATTTGAGATTGAATAAAAGGCTATTAGTACAAATATGCCCTCCCCATCAAAGCCGCAGACAAACGGCCTGCTTTTTCCTGCCTTTGATCTCAGCGGCAATCGCCGGTCGAGACGATAGCGGCTTAAAAAACATTATTCATTTTGCCCTTTCCAAAGGAATCCCCAAAAAATCCATTTATGAAATAATTTTACAGTCGCATTTATTTCTGGGATTTCCCGCCATGATTGAAGCGGCACGGTTATTTGCCGGAATAACCAATCCAAAATATAAAAGAAATCGTTTTCCCGAGCCCTATAATAGTAAAACAGTAAAGAAATGGAATCGGGACGGTATGGATAAAATACGTAGGCTATATGGGGAATCTTTTGATAGGTTAGTACCTTATATTAATTCTTTTTCGCCGCAAATTTTGACATGGATGATAAACGATGGTTATGGACAGGTTCTGTCGAGGCCGGGAGTTGCATTTGATGTACGGGAGCTTTCTGTCATCGCTACCCTGACAGTCACGATGTATAAAAATCAGCTTCGAGCTCATTTGCGGGGAGCTCTCAATATCGGAGTCGCGATGGAAGATGTTGAAGCGGTTATTGACCATTGCCGGTTTTTTTGCATTAAAAAAAATATTCAGACCTCTCGAAAAATATTAAAAGAGGTCATTTGGGAAATCAATGCGTAAACGGTTTAAAATTCCACTTTTTGGAGTCGTCTTCATTCTCCTGGTATTGACAACCGGAGTTATCCTTCTATACAAATCGCATATCCTTGAAAACTGGGTTAACCGTTATCTGACTGATAAGCTGGCCGAACAGTACAATCTGGATGTGATCATAGAAGAGATCGACGGTTCCTTCGTCTCCGGTTTCCGTCTGCAAAATGTGTTACTAAATCATCGGAGCGGGGAAGAAACTATTCCTGTTGCTTTGATTCCCGCCATTTCAATGAAATATGACTTTTCCAATTTGTGGAATAAGCGCTGGATTATTGACAGTTTGTGGCTTGAAGGACCGCAGATTTTCTTGAGAAAAGATGAAAATGGAAATTGGATTTTACCGAGTCTGGGAGGAAATGGAGAAGGAAAGACCAATTTATCGAATTGGGAAGTCGGCTATCTGTCGATCTCACAAGCAGCAATTAAACTGGATTTACCTGAAATACATATTGCCTGGAAAGATGTCGGGTTAAAAGCATCTGCAAGGTCCGAAGAGGGTACCATCACGGCGAAGGTTGATACGCTTCGCATGAACTGCGAAGATCGCCGTTATCAAATAAAATTCGCGACCGGAGTGGCTACTATATTTAAGAAAAGGGTCGCGATTCAAAACGCGTTCTTGGTCGGTGATTCCTCCGAATTTAATTTTTCACTGGTTTACGAAAATAATGGTGATGCCAAATTTGAGATTACGATTGGCAACTCCAAAATCCGCCTTGAAGATATCATCTCGCTGTTTAGTGATGCCGACATCGATGGTGAT
Source organism: Candidatus Zixiibacteriota bacterium (assembly GCA_043819555.1). GTDB lineage: Bacteria > Zixibacteria > MSB-5A5 > GN15 > JAAZOE01 > JAZGGI01. The sequence continues at coordinate 6,889 of JBDREQ010000051.1, forward strand.
ATCGATCTGTCCGGCGCAATTTATCATCAGACCGGTAAAACTGGGGGAGATGTTCTTATTTCCGGTATCTTCAAGGGCAGGAGCATTGATTCATTGCATACCCGCTTTCAAGTAAATGATAATGTTTTATTTTTAGACACTCTCTACGGGCAGATACTTAATGGCTGTGGCATCTCCGGATTCGGCAATATTGATTTCGATTCGGCTCCATCGGGGTATTTTTTTTCGGCTTCGGTAGATTCCTTTGATTTGATTAATCTTATTCCCGGTTCATTTTCTTCAAATCTTAATGGGCATTTGATTATCAACGGCCGGGGCCTTCAGTCCAATACCATGATTATGGATTTGGATCTCAATCTGGACGAATCGTATTTTGATATATATCATTTCCATCAGGCTCGCGGCCAGATGACATTATCCAAATCCGGAATGTATTTTTACCCTGAGTTTTTGTTTAAATATTATGACAATGAATTCTGGTGTGGCGGGGATATTGAATTTAATGGGGATATCAATGTAAATGCCCGTTCAGAATTGCCGGATCTTTCTAATTTCGCTCATCAAACTTTCATCGACCTCCCGGCCGGTAGAGCGAAAGCCGAATATTCCTTCACTGGACTCGTTAAAGATCCCAATTTGACGGGCACTTTTACTTCCGATTCGCTGTGGCTGTATGGCTTTTATTCAAATGATTTCAAGGGCGAGTTTGATATAACCAGCTTTATTCACGAAAAGCGGGGCCCCATAAATATATCGTGCGCGAACGGTAGTGCCTGGGCGTTTCCTTATGATACGCTGTATGCCGAGATGGTTCTGGACAGCAATATCCTTGTTATTGACACCATTAGGATAAAAAACGATATTTCCGAAAGCATCGCCGACTGCGAGCTTGATTTTTTGAGTTATCCGCAAAATCTTTCCGTCAAAAGCTTTTCATCCGAGATTGCCGGGCGCAGTTTTGTATCATCCGGGTCTCACGAGATATTGATCGATTCATCGGGATTTCTCTTTGATAAATTTCAAATTGAAGGTTCCGACGGGGCCATTGAATTTGGCGGACGAGTCGATTACGATGAAAAGCTTGATTTAATCTGGGGAGTTCACCGAGTTTCAATCGCTCCCTGGGTGCGCATGTTTAACGATAGTCTTGATATTTCCGGTCGCTTGTTTTCGAGAGGCACTGTCAGGGGAGGATTTCTCAATCCCCAATTCAATCTGACTGCCGATGTGGATTCACTTACCTATCGAGGATTGCATTTGGGGCGCCTCAATTCGTTTTTAAATTATTACGATTCGCTGCTTTACATTGATTCGGCATATTTTTATTCAGAGAAAGGCGTTTATAAAGCTTCGGGTGAATTCCCGATAAATTTGGCTTTCTCATCCGATAATATTCCGTTTGATGATCGCGAGCAGAATATCGCCATTCATGCCTCCGATTTAAAGCTCGATCTGGCGTCGTTTGTGATGGAATCAGTCGAATATATGACGGGTAATTTTACAGCCGATTTTATTCTGACCGGCCGTCCTACTCAACCGCACCTGAATGGCTCCAGTTCTTTGAAAAACGGAATTATTAAGTTGATTGACTTAAAGGATATTCTCGATAGTGTCGAGATTGACCTTGAAATGAGTGATGACTCAATAAGGATTGTACACGGCAAAGCCAATATAAAAAACAAAAATAAGAAGAAAAACGGAGTCATTCTTGCCAACGGGACTATAATTATCGAGGATATCAAAAACTTTGACTACAATCTGAATGTTCACTGCCTCGATATCCCAATAAATTATGAGATGGGCGAATTCACTGGTTACGTTGAAGAGGCCGGATTCATTGTGACCGGTTCCTCGCCGCCATTAGTCAAAACCGACTCGACTTGGTCCATCCTGATTAAATCCGCCGAATACGGTGAGAGTTTCGAAGATGAATCGGGATTTAATATCCTGACCGCGCTTGAATCGGATAAATCCTGGGATCTGGATTTATTGGTTGAATTTCCGGCGAAATTCTGGGTTAAAAACAGCGATATCAATGCCGAATTCGGAGGGAATCTAAATATCGTAAGGGAATCAGGCCGGTATAATTTTCTGGGGAATCTCGAAGTCATCAGAGGCAAAATATATCTTTATGACAAGACCTATCGTATGACCCCGGGAGGCAGTATAATTTATGAAAACATCGAAGAGCTTAATCCAAAACTGAATTTCGAGATTTCAACTCGCATTCGTACTCAGCAACGATATACTGGATTTGAGGCGGAAGAGAGTTATTCGTATGAATTAAAACTGCTTGTCGGCGGTGACCTTGAAAATCCTATTTTTACCCCCACAGGAGAGACGCCGATATCCAGCGAAAATATCCTGCCATCTATTATTGCTAATGCCGAGGTAGGGGCCGAACAGACCGGGAGCGATTTATCCAACCGGATTACCCTCGGCGGAGTTGGACTCCTGGCCAATCAAATGTCGCGGATCGGAACCCGCTCTCTGGGAGTGGAAACATTTGAAATTAATCCCGATTATCGAGGTGGATTCGATGCCTCAGGAACGCAAATAACGATCGGTACCTACATGTTTCCTAATTTGTACATTTCCGGCAGTAGTTATTTCGATGTCAATCGAGGACAGGAATTCGGCGCCGAAGTCAGACTGGGACGAAATTATCTTCTCGAAGGCCGCCGCGATGAAGCCAACCTGTATCATTTTACATTCAAGATTCACTGGGACTATTGATGTTTAAATGTTTTCGTTATATATTTGTTGTTCTTCCGATATGTTTTCTGATGCTTTTCACATTTTCGGAATCGGAGGCCCAGGTCCTTTCCAAAGAAGGAAGGCTCTTTAAATCATGGATGGCAGATAATCCCTATATATCGGAAATAATAATCGATGGGAATCAATTTATTTCAGACTCAAAGATCCGCTCCAAATTATTTTCTCGCAAAAATACGTTCTGGCAGGCTTTGAAATCAGGCTCTCGAAATCGGGTCCTGCGATATTCAATTAACCGCGATACGCTTGAGATTAAATATCTTTATTACCGTGAAGGATTTCTGAATATCGGTGTCGATGAATCGGTTGAAATGAAAGCCAGTGATTCCAGCGCCATTGTTCATATTAATATTGACGAAGGCAGTCGTTTTCTCATTGGTCGCGTTAATTTTCTGGCAAATGATAGTCTGGTTTTCTTGGGCGAATTAAGAAAAGTCGCCAATCGTTTGCGAACCGGTGATCCTGTCGATCCTATTAAATTAAATGAAATAGTATTTGATCTAAAAACACGCTTTGCCAATAACGGCTACCCATACGCGATTGTTGAAACCGCCATTGATTCCAGCGCCGGCTCGCAAAACACGAATATATCTATCACAGCTAACGAAGGCCAATTAGTTCGATTCGGAGAAGTCTTTTTTGATAAGTTAAACTACTATTCGTCAGGTCTGGCCGCACGAGAAATCGCCTTCGAAAAAGGCGCAATTTACAGCCGCGAACAAATACTAAAATCCCAGAAACAACTATATTCAACTAATCTCTTCAATTCAATCAGCCTGAGTTTTGTTCGCCCCTCATCCGATCAACAAGTACCCGTCGATAGCCTTAATCCGGATTTCCTGTTTTCCGCCGTGGAAAGAAAACCCCATTATGTAACGGTCAAAACAGGCGCCAGTCAGGATTCGCTTCAGGATTTGACCTGGGATTTTTCTGCAGCATGGGGAAAGCGGAATTTCTGGAAGTCCAGGCGCCTTGAAATATCCGCCAGCTCTCGGTTCGTCATATTTACCGATTGGCGCGTCGTGCTGCATCGTTATCAGATTCGATTGATCGAGCCTCGCTTTATGAAATTGCGCCTGCCATTAACGCTCACCGCCAGGTTTGAACCTGGGGTGCGTTCGCAAGTACAGCCATATAGAGTGCAAACATCGCTTCTTGCCTTATCAACTCGCAAAGAATGGTCTGAACGGCTGTTTGCTGTTATTTCAGGAGAATATGAAAGCGTAAATATCTATGGCGTCTCAAAAGATGAAATTGAAGCCATCAGGCAGGAAGAAAATATCTCTATCCGTCGAAAATTAACTTTCATTCTCGTTCGCGACAGCCGCCTGGATAAATTTGTACCGAAACAGGGCTCCTTCACAACCTATTACGCCCAATACGTAGGAGGAATATTGGGTGGAGATGATAGTTTTTTAAAACTCGAATTTTCATGGGCTCGCTATCAAAAAGCAATCGGCTCCTTCATCCACGCCACGCGTATAAAAGGAGGATGGGTCAAGGAAATGGGAAAATCAACAGAGGTCCCTACCAACGATAGGTTTTATCTGGGCGGGGCTAATACCATACGTGGATTCAGGGAAAATATAATCGGACCGCGAATTGATCTTGAGGCCTATCAATTTGAAGATAGCACAAATATCGGAGCCAATACTTATTTAATATTTAATCAGGAATTGCGTTTTCCTATTCTCGGTAAATTCTGGGGCTCGGTTTTTGCCGATATCGGTAATGCCTGGGGATCATTTTCAGATATCGATCCCGATGATCTCTTATTTGCTTACGGTGCCGGGTTTCAGTATTTATCCCCGGCCGGGCCACTCCGCCTCGATTACGCACATCATCTCGAAAACGGCATTTATGCTGAGGATAGCCGCTGGCATATTACCATTCTGTACGCCTTTTAATCAAATTAAACAAAATGGATTGACAAGTCCCCCGATTTATACTATTATTTTTCCGGAAAGTTCGTAACTATGATTTGAGGTCCGATAAGCATGGAAACAATATACTTAGATTATAACAGCACTACCCCGATGCATAAAGATGTTATTGCAATTATGCAAAAGCATATGGTTGAAACTTATGGTAATCCTTCATCGATACATAAGTTAGGACAAAAATCTAAAGTATTAATGGAAAAGGCTCGCGCAAATATAGCAAATCTTCTGGGTGCGGAAGCATCTGAAATTTATTTTACATCCGGAGGTACTGAAGCCGATAATATTGCTTTTAAGGGAGCCGCATATGCCGGTCAGAAAAAGGGAAATCATCTAATCACATCTCAAATTGAGCATCACGCAGTTTTGGAATCCGGCCATTTTTTGGAGAAGAACGGTTTTCAAGTAACTTATTTGGGGTGCGGCAGCGAGGGAATAGTTTCGATCGATGAGCTAAAGAAATCAATCAAACCGGAAACCACGACAGTTTCTGTTATGATGGCCAATAATGAAACCGGAGTTATCCAGCCAATAAAGGAAATGGCGGCGATATGCCGCGAGGCAGGAGTTCTGTTTCATACCGATGCCGTTCAGGCCGTTGGTAAAATCCCAGTCAACGTCAAAGATCTGGGAGTTGATATGCTTTCGCTGTCAGGCCATAAAATTTATGGTCCTAAAGGAATCGGCGCTCTATATGTTCGCAAGGGTGTGCGCCTGACGCCATTGGTTCATGGCGGCGCTCATGAAAGGCGTAAGCGGGCTGGCACCGAAAATCTGATATCGATATTGGGTCTGGCGAAAGCGATGGAGCTTACCATAACCAGTATGGATAAAGAACATGCGCGCATGAAAGAGCTGAGCGATTATTTCATTAAAGAAGTTCAGACGAAGATATCCGAAGTTTATCTTAACGGCTCCTATGAAAATCGCGTTCCCTCAACGGTTAATCTATCTTTCAAAGGCGTTGAAGGCGAATCTATTATTTTATCATTGGATATTAAGGGTATTGCCGTATCTTCTGGTTCGGCCTGTACTTCCGGTTCATTGGAAGCGTCACATGTTCTTCAAGCAATGAATGTGGATACGCTTCTTGCCCAGGGTTCCATCCGGTTTTCGATGGGAAAATATACCACTAAGGCTCATCTTGAATACACCGCCTCGGTTCTCCCGGAAATCATCGAACGGCTCAGGTCAATGTCAGCCGCATATCAAAAACCGGCATAGGGATTGATTTTATCGCCTTGCCTTATTAAATTGTCATATGAGCCGGAATAATCACGATAAATCTGTTTTAGTCGCCATGTCGGGCGGTGTCGATAGCTCCGTTGCCCTTTATTTACTCAAGGAACAGGGGTATAAGGTCACTGGTGCCACGATGAAGCTCTGGGATTTCTCCGAGGTTGGCGGAGCCGAACATGCCCGCTCTTCGGGCGGATGCTGCGATTTAGAAGCTATTAATAACGCCCGCAATGTTTGCCAGTTCCTCGGCGTGCCGCACTATGTTCTTGATTTCAGCATAGAATTCAAAGAAATTGTTATCGACAATTTCGTTGATGAATATAAACATGGTCGCACACCCAACCCATGCATACTGTGCAATACTGAAATTAAGTGGGAAATGTTCTTGAAACGGGCCAGGGAAATTGGATGCGATTATATGGCCACGGGGCATTATTCCCGAGTTGATTACGATGATGAACAGGAAAGATATACAATTCGCCGCGGGCTGACGAATAATCGCGACCAGGCTTACGCTTTATGGGGTATTTCCCAGGAAGCCCTGGCGCGAACGATTTTGCCTTTGGGAGAGCTCTATAAATCAGACACTCGCCGCATTGCCCGGGAAGCCGGGCTTAAAACCGCTGATACAGCTGAAAGTATGGAAATTTGTTTTGTGACTGACGATAATTATGAGAGATTTATGCGGGAATGGACCGGCGATGATATTTCACCGGGCGATATCGTGGATGCGTCCGGGAATATTCTGGGACAGCATAAAGGCATCCCGTTTTATACAATAGGTCAGAGAAAAGGCCTTTGTATTACTCACGATCACCCTTTGTATGTCAATAGAATTGACGTTGAAAATAACCGCATACATGTTTGCGATGGTACCGATGTGTATACGAAAAACCTTATCGTGTCCAATATTAATTGGGTGTCCATTCCTCCACAGAATGAACCCTTCCGGGGTCATGTACAGATTCGTTATCAGCATGTCGCTCAACTGGCGACTGTTTACCCCGAAGAAAACGGCAAATTGAAAATCATCTTTGATGAACCTCAGCGGGCAATAACTCCCGGACAATCAGCCGTAATCTTTAACGACGATATTCTCCTGGCCGGTGGTTTCATTGAGAGCCGTTAATTTCCAAAATTAATTGTTGTTGATTTCCAAAGTCACTTAGTATTTTTTTCTACCATCAGAATTGATAGAAATCAGGAGGGCATTATGCTTACACTTACTTTTTATGGGCATTCATGCGTCATGGCTGATGACGGAAAACAAAAAATAATTATCGATCCGTTCATCACCGGTAACCCGCAAGCCAGCGTTAAAGCTGAAGATATTGATGTCGATTATATTCTCGCAACCCATGGGCATGGGGATCATCTGGGAGATGCCGTTGAAATCTCCAAGCGTTGCGGGGCTACAATCATTGCTCCCAACGAACTGGCGATTTGGGTATCTCAAAAAGGAGCTCTGGCTCATAACATGCATATTGGGGGGGCATATAATTTTGAGTTTGGCCGCGTCAAACTTACTATCGCGCACCACGGTTCCAGCGCCGGGGAAAGCGGTTTGGAATATACCGGCAATCCCTGCGGTTTTGTCTTTACCATGGGCGGTACGACGGTATACCATACCGGCGATACAGGATTATTTCTTGATATGAAACTTATCGGCGAGATGAACAACATTGATGTTATGTTTTTACCGATTGGCGATAATTTTACGATGGGCGTAGATGATGCCGTTAAGGCTGTTGAGTTTGTCAAACCAAAAAAGGTGATTCCGATGCATTTTGGTACATGGGATATAATCAAAGCCGATCCAGAAGAATTTAGGCAGAAACTAAAAGGCAGCGGCGTAGATGTTATAGTAATGAAACCAAACGATTCGATCGAGGTCTAGAGGCGTTATGGGAGAGGATAAATTAAAAAAAACAAAAGGCTGGGGATGCCTGCTTAAGATAATTATCTTTCTATTTGTTATTATTGTGATTCTAGTTTTGGCCGGAAAGTTTCTTTTTCCCAAGGAAACTGTTAAAAAAGAAATAGTCGATAGGGCTTCAATGGCTCTCAAACGCCAGGTTGAACTCGATGATGTTTCTTTCTCGATTTTACCATGGCCGAATCTGCAATTAGTTGGACTGCGGATTTACAATCCCGAAAATTTTCCCGGTACCGAATTTATTTCAGTCGATGAACTGGAATGCGGCCTTAAAATTATGCCGCTTTTTAAAAAAAGGCTGGAATTCACTGAAATCTCTCTGGAACATCCGGTAATACGACTCCGTAAGGCGGCTGATGGTCGAGTGAATTACCGCTTTGATATTGACACCGGTGATGAGCCGATCTCAACGCCAGTGGGAGATAAAACGAAAATTAAATCCGAAGAAGCAGCCATGATGACCTTTGCTTTTGATTGGGCTGAGATTAATCATGGTGATATTACTTTTCAGGATGATTCGGCCAACACCAAAACTTCGCTCAATAATATAAAACTTGAAACTCGACTGAATCTTGAAGACGACGGCAAGAAAGGCCATTCCATCGGAACCGTGACAATTCCCTCAATCTCATCCGATGCGATTCCTGATGGCATTCCGCTCAACATGGAGTTTACCTATAACGCCGATATCGATTTTCAAAACGGTGATCTAACTCTTGAGAAATCCAAATTGATATTAAACGGTATCCCTCTTGATATTGAGGCGACAGTGCGCAATATGTTCGATCCGATTTCGATCTTTGTGCGAATCAATGCCAATGATGTTGATATTAATCCCTTAAAAGAATATCTGCCCTCATCGGAAAACTTCGATAAGGAATTACTGCGTATTGATGGCAAGCTGTCCGGCGATGTCGAATCCCGCATCGAGATAAAAACTGACCGCAGTCCCTATCTCAGCGGACAATTTAAATTCAGCGATTTGACTGTTGGTTACGGCAATATCGCCGGACGAACGCATTTCGAAACTATGACCCTTGATTTTGATTCGGATTCAATTTCTTTTTATTCAGCAGGAGGTTCTCTTTCGGATAATCCCTGCGACATTTCCGGAAAAATAAAAAACTGGGATGATATTATTTACGAGATGGCTATCAAAGCCAAATATAATCTGGCCGGCATACAGCCGTTTCTGGATGAAAAGTCGAACAATGAATTGGCTGGTGCGGCTATTCTGGATATAAAAATGGCGGGTCAAAAATCGGATTGGGTAAACACGAGTATTCTCGGAACCGCCCAAATCGAAAATCTCTATTATAATAATGATAGCCTGACATCACCTCTTGAAAAACTCAATATGAGACTTACCTTCGGCAGAGCGAATGTCACCGTTGATACTCTGTACGCCGAATACCCCGGCGCCTCGGTTTCACTGACCGGAACTCTGAAAAATGGTTTCGCCCATTTGATTGAACCGAGAAAAGGTCACAAAAAACCGCATCTCGATTACACACTATACTCAGCGCTTATTGACTATGATGTATTGGTTCCTGAAGAAGGTACTCCCGGCGCAAATTCAACCAGTAATGCAAAAGCTTCTGCAACCGAAGCATCGTCAGAGTCGCAGGCCATCACCGTTGCCGCGCCTATTTTTCTGCCCGATATCAGCGCCTCGGGAAAAGTCAATATTGACCGGTTTATTTTTCGGAAAATGGAATTTTTAAATATTTCGGGCGACGTTGATTATGACGATGGCCTGATTACTTTCAAAAATGCCGCAGGGAATATCTATTCAGGCGGCGTCAAGGCTTCCGGCACGGTTGATATAACCGATATGTATCAGCCTCTCATCACATCCAAATTTATTGCCGAAGGAATCGAAGCCAACGAGTTTTTATCCCAATTTACTAAAATCAAAGATCATCTATTTGGCAAAGTCAACGCCACCGGGCAAATTTCCGGACGTGGAAGCGAGCCTCATGAATTTATAAAGTCAATTAACGCGCAGGCCAGCGCAAATATCAATAAGGGGAGAATTATCAATTTTCCCGTGATAAAAAAGCTTGCCGAAAAAACCGGATTCAAAACATTTGAAGAAGAATCTATCCAAAATTTAACGACCGACCTGATTATCCGCGATGGCAAAATGCTCCTCGACGGCACCAAACTGTTCAGTCAGGTTGGCGACTGGGACATCAATGGTACTGTGGCGGTTGACAATTATGATATGGATATGCAGGTCGGCCTGTATCTCTCAGAGAAATATTCACAGCAGGCCAACCTCCTCGGCGATCTCCTGCGCGATGATAACGGCCGCATCCGGGTTAATTTCAATCTGGGCGGGACATATCTCAATCCAACCCTGTCGAAGTTCTCGACCGACCAAAACGTCATCAAAAAGAAAGTCGAGAATGAACTTAAAAAGGAAGTTAAAGACCTTTTCAATAAACTGATTAAGAAAAAGTAAGAGATAAATATTTGCGCCGGAAATCCGACTTATCGTATAACGACTATGATACTAAAAAGAATTATAGAGGATGTCCGAGCAATCAGCCGCAATGATCCGGCTTCAAAAAATATCGAGTTTCTTCTTTATCCCGGTTTTCACGCGATATTTTTTCATCGCTTTATTCACGTGATGTATAATCTAAAAATTCCATTCATTCCTCGTTTGTTTTCTCAAATAAGCCGCTTTTTGACAGGGGTTGAAATCCATCCCGGCGCCACCATCGGGAGCGGACTATTTATCGATCATGGAGCCGGTGTCGTCATCGGCGAAACGGCCAGAATCGGCGATCATTGTGTTCTCTTCCACAATGTTACGTTAGGAGGGACTGGAAAACATGAAGGCAAGCGTCATCCTACTGTTGGCAATAACGTCTTTATCGGAACCGGAGCGACTATTCTGGGACCTTTGACCATAGGAAACAATGTCAGTATCGGAGCGAATTGTTTTTTGTATATGGTTGATATTCCGGACAACTGCACTGTTGTCGGCACGCCTGGAGTAATCGTCCGCAAAGACGGCCAGAAAGTCCACCTCAAACCCCAACCGACAAAATATACCGATAATTAAAAAAGCTGTTTCGCCTTTATAATCCAATTCTCCAAATTCCATAAATTCTAATTTGCAGGTCGAAACCCTTGTGTTCTCCAAGGTATAAAATAGTAATGTGTTGACATACAACAATATACGATTCAAAGTAATGAATGGCAACAAATTCCCATTTTTATTTGTTTGTATTTGGTTTTGTTTGTTTTTGTATGTTTTGATGTAAGGTTGGCACAAATAAGGCACAAAATGAAAAGGGCTTCAAATGAAGCCCCTTTCTATTCATCCAATGAAGTATTTTCTGGTTGTCAGCTTTACTAACATCTCTCACTCTTCTTTGTTCCCGAAAAGATAATATCCCTACTCACACCCCGCGCACGGTGCCGGGCCGCCTTTGAAGATGTGATTGATAATATAAACTGCATCTCCGACATTGCATTGGCTGTCGCAGTTGGAATCGCAGGCTTCAATTGGGTCGGGGGCAGGGCCGCCCTTGAATACATGATTGATGATAAATACCGCATCGCCAACATTATTCCGGGTATCGGAGTTGGCATCGCCGCAAATGTATTGGCAACCATCTCCAAGGCAAACCGTGCCAATACCCTGGGGTTCTCCAGCTCGCTCCAGGCAACAAAATGGGTTAAAATCAAAACAAGAACCATCAGGAAAACAACAAGCTTCTGGTTCGGAGCAGATTGTTTCGAAACCCTTCGGAGTGCCACCGCGCGATTCACATTCGGCGGGCAAAACTCTTATACAGGAGCCATCTGGTAAACAACATGCTTCAGAGCCATCTTCACAGTAATCATCAATTGAATTATCATTAATATCTCCAGCGCAGACTGATCCAAGCGCACCTGGAATATTGTCACTTATTATACAGCTAAGGAAATTATATAAATCTGTGGAATTGGCGCAGCTGCCATCATGTGCACAGCACGCCATTGGAGAGTAATCAACAACGGGTACTCCATCGCATTGACACCCTTCGGGCAAAGTAAATGTCACAAACAATGATCTGGTTAATTCTACCATATCATCCACGCTGATTATGCAATCACCATTAAGGTCAGAATTGTTTATAACAGGAGGGGGGCCGAGACCGTTGAGAAAATTCAGGAGAAAAGATATATCTCCTATATCTACTATTCCGCTGCCATCTGCGTCTCCCGGCTGACAAAAACCTTCCTCACATACATCATCAATGCCATCATTGTTATTGTCGCCGAGACATTCTGCCTCCACTCCCTGGCGGTTACCATTAAGAGCTTCGCAGCATAATGGGTCTATCGTGGCGCATGTGCCATCAGGCATACAGCATGCTTCAGGAGATGTGCACTGGGTTCCATTGCCCTGTGGTTGACCGCCCTCCTGGCTTGTACAATTGGTTGGTTTCTCCATAACACAACTACCGTCCGTTAAGCAGCATGCCTCTGCCTCTTCACAAGGACATTCTGTTCCCGGGCCAAACGGCGTTCCGCCCTGTTCTATGCAGCATAAAGGTTGAAGATTTTCACACGAACCATCAGGAAAACAGCAGGATTCTAATTCTGAGCATTGAGTCCCGGCTCCCTGCGGAGTACCGCCCATGCCAACACATACATCTGCCAAAGCCAAAATGCAACTTACTCCAGCTGAGAGACAGCACACTCCAGGTTTTTCATCTTCACAGGCATCGTCTATTCCATTATCATTATTGTCACCCAAACAAAATGTCCCCGGATCACCAGGAGTGCCACCTTTTTCTAAGCAACAGAGTGGATCAAGATCGGCGCAACGGCCATCGGGCAAACAGCAAGTATATCTAATTGAACAGCTGGTCCCCTCTCCCATCAGGGTTCCACCATAATAGAGGCAGATATATGCCAAATCCATGGTGCAAATTCCATCCGGGAGGCAGCAGGCTTCCAATTCGTCAGGTTCACACAGATCGTCCCAGCCATTGCCATTGTTATCACCGAGACAAACTGAACCGGTACCATCAGGGATTCCCCCCAGAGAAATACAACAAAGCGGGTCAAGATTTGTGCATGATGCATCCTGAAAGCAGCATGCTTCAACTGCGGTACAGGCTGACCCTTCTCCATGGGGAGTACCATTTTGATTAAGACATTCACTGGGAAATAACATCGTACAGCTTCCGTCTGGTAGACAACAAGCTTGAAATAAAATCTCGCACACGTCATCAATGCCATTTCCATTGTTATCGCCAATACAGACGGAACCCAAATCGTGCATACTGGCACCATCTAGAAAATAGCTAAAGAAATAATCTCACTTATATCAGTACAGTTACCATCTGAGAGACAGACGGCCATAGTCGAGAATACCACTTCCGGATTATCGCACATACAGCCAACAGGTTGCGGACCGCCCCGAAAAATGATATTCAAAAAATATACGACATCGGTATTATCTATATAGCAATCGCCATTGATATCGGAATTAACCAGAATAGGCGCAGGCCCTGGGTCATTGAGGTATTCATACAAATAAATAGCATCCCCTATATTAACAGAACCATTCCCGTTAACATCTCCCGCCAGACAACTATCAATTTCGAGTAAAAAGTGAGAATTGGCACCGCAGACTCCATCTCCGCTATACCAATTTCCTCCGCTTGCTGAGGTAGTGTACATATAGCTATCCAAATATTCGGGTTCATTCACAGACCAGTTTTCAAAATCAAAAGCTTCACCGGTTACCCACTCCCAAGGTCCCTCCGGATATATATGCATACCACCAAGAAAACAGTAATCGGAATTGGCCGCGCTGAGAATTCCTGAAACTCTATCGCTTTCTTCTTGCGTAGTAATTGTCGCAAGGTATCCACCCATTGATGTTGCTAAATTATCCGCCTGTCCCCAGTTGGAATTTTCGGGAATGGGGATTAACTGATAGTGATGTGAACTACTACTGCTTGTTTCCTGAGAATAGACTGGAAAGCAAATAAAAAAACAGGATATGAATACAAAAATCGTCCGCATAGAACCCCCGAAAGAAAATCGAAGTTTGTAGGTCGAAACCCTTGTGGTTTCGACAATAAAATAGCTACTTCACATCAGGATACATATCAGTCGATTTGCCATTCGCCTTGTCATTCATTCTCTTAAAATAATCTTTCGTGGCGCGGACGACGGCGGGGGATAGCAGCAGTGTTCCTATCAATGTCGGGATGGCCATCATCGCAAAAGCCGTATCGAGCATATTAATAACCGTATCCTGTGCCCATATCGCCGCGAAGAACAAGCTGAAGATATAGACATAGACATAATAATTTCCGAATTTATACCCGAACAGATACCGCGAACATTTCAGGCTGTAATATGAATAAGAAATCATCGTCGAAATCGAAAACAGAATGATAACAACCGTCATAACGTATCGGCCGAAATTCGGCATTGCTTTCTCAAAGGCGTTAACTGTCATCACCACGCCGTCATCGGTAACCGGAACGCCGGATGATAAAATGACCAAAGCCGTCAGAGTACAGACAATATTGGTATCGAGAAACGGACCGAGCATTGCAATCAGACCCTCACGAACCGGCTCTTTGGTCTTAGCTGCGCCGTGCGCCATCGGAGCCGTTCCGATACCGGCTTCATTGGAAAACGCCGCGCGTTTGATGCCTGTTACCAAAACTTCACGAAAGGCAACGGCCGTTCCGCCGCCGATCAATGCTTTCCCGCCGAACGCAGAAGTGAAGATCGACGCGATAATATCGGGAACCATTGAGGCATTACTCAGGACAACAAACAGGGACGAGACAACATATAGGATAAACATCGCCGGAACGACTTTACTGGTAACTTTTCCCACTCGAACAATCCCGCCCAATATAACAATACCAACGATGGCCGAACATATTATCCCGGTTGCATAGCGGGAAAATCCCCAGTCGGCATAAAGCAGTCCCGACAATTGATTGGTCTGGAACATGGCAAGGCAGCCGATCATCCCGAAAAGCGCGAACATAATCGCCAGCGGTTTGAAGAATTTACCAAGGCCGACTTCGATAAAGTACATCGGCCCGCCCTGATCGATGCCTCGCTCGTCTTTCTTGCGATACAGGCAAGCGAGAGTGCATGTAAAATACTTCGTTGACATACCGACGATACCGGCCACCCACATCCAGAAAATCGCTCCCGGCCCGCCCAGCGTGACGGCGATAGCGACTCCCGCGATATTTCCCATACCAATTGTTGCCGAAAGAGCCGATGACAATGCCTGGAAATGCGAAATCTCTCCGGGATCGTCAGGATTGTCGTATTTCCCGCGCAGGATATTTATGGCATGTTTAAGGCGCCGAAACGGCATAAACCGTCCCATCAGCGTAAATAATATTCCGGCGGAAACTAACAGGATTACAAGGGGAAGACCCCAGGCGATATCTACGGCGTCAAGCCAGAAGGCATCAAATGATTCCAAATAAAATCTCCGGTGTAAGTAAAAACTAAAATCGCGTTCAATATTTCGTTCAATATAATCGTCTGAGTCACAGGCGCAACAGAAAACAGGAACGAAAAATCCAATTTCGAAATGATTTTATAATTTCATTTTCTGATTTCTTTATTTAGGTTAAGTCGCGGATTTTTATGACAGGATGATATGGAAACAGCAATGCGAAAACTATTTTTAATTTTGTTATTGATGCTGCTTATTGTATGTCCGTCGGTACGGGCTGAATCTTCAAATAAAATCACGCCATTATTAAAATCACGGATAACACATGCCAACTCCGATTCTACCATCAAAGTATGGATTTATTTTACGGATAAAGATACTTCGCCGGATAGTTTTCAAAGGGCAGCCAATGAAATATCCCAACATACTCAAATTCGCCGCGCCCATATTGCCTTTGATGAACATGATTTACCGATAAAGCAGTCCTATGTCGACAGCATCATAAATATAGGCGCCGATAATATTCATCAATCAAAATGGTTGAATGCCGTTTCGGCAAATATCAAATCATCCGAAATCATATACCTCGCGCAATGCGAATTCGTTCGCAAAATTGACATCGTCAAAATTCTGCGCCGCGAATTACCGAGCGAGCGGAAAATTAGTGAGCAGCCAATGATGGTCGATAGCCTTGATTATGGCCTGTCATATGCTCAAAATCATCTGCTCGGCGTTGATTCGGCCCATGCTCTCGGACTCGACGGCGAAGGCGTTTTAATCGCACTAATTGATTCCGGGTTCAAATTTGGCCATCCGGCCCTGGATTCAATCATCGTTATTGATTCTTATGATTTCATAAACAATGATACATCCGTCGATGACGATTTTCCCACCTCGAATCAGATTTCACATGGAACCAAAGTCCTGTCCGTAATCGGGGGATATATGCCGGGTACTCTAATCGGTCCCGCGCCCGGAGCTCAGTACCTGCTCTATAAAACCGAAATCATCGATACCGAGATCGTCCTCGAAGAGGATCTCTGGGTAATGGCCGCCGAACGGGCCTCAGATATGGGGGCCGATATTATATCATCGTCTCTCGGATATTCCGATTTCGACGATACGACCTATACTTATGACGCTTTTGACGGTAATACTACCGTTACTACGATCGCCGCCGATATTGCCGCTTCGCGAGGGATACTGGTCATTGTCTCGGCGGGCAATGAGGGCAATAAACCATGGCATTTTATAACCGCGCCCGCCGATGGTGATTCTGTCCTGGCAATAGGAGCCGTTGATCCCGATTTGACGCCGTCCGATTTTACTTCATACGGCCCAACTTTTGACGGCCGCGTCAAACCGGAACTGGCCGCATTAGGAACGATGGTTGTCGGGGTCAATATCATTGGGACCGGTATAACTTTTTATTCGGGAACTTCGTTTGCCGCTCCCCAGGTTGCGGGAATAGCGGCTTTAGTCCTTCAGGCCAATCCGCATTTGAGAGGTGATCCCGAACAAATCAGGCAACGCCTGATCGAATCCGGACATACTTTCCCCAATTTTGATTTAGTCTATCGTCTCGGTTACGGTACTCCCAATGTTATTGAAGCCGCCAAAACTCTCCGCATCCGGCCGCTTCCGATAATATACCTGTCAGTGGGTCGGGACACGACCGTTAAGATACGGGCAGATAAACTCGAAGGTATGACCGTAACTCTGGAAATCGAAAATCTTCCTCCGGAATTTGGCCTGATAGACAATGGCAATGGCACGGCGATACTTAATATTATAGGTTTGTCCGATCGAATTGGCGCTCACACATATACTATTATCGCTCGCGAACAGACCGGATTAGTTGACCTGCAGGAATTGATCATATTAACGGTGGAAGCCGATTCGCCTTTTGTCGTCGGCCCCAATCCGTTTACCGATTACCTGGTTATAAATTCCGCGATTGTTTTTGAACAAGGTTACAATATCCAGGTATTTTCTCTTGACGGGGAGATGATTTTAGAGAAAAATATCCATGATAATCAATTTGTCTGGTATGGACAAAATCAGCAAAATCAAAATATAGCTTCCGGGGTTTATTTTATTCGAATTACTGCCGATGGTATAGAAAAAAGATAAAAGTCTTTAAGTTTTAGAAAAGATGCCCTATACCATCGCTCCTCAACATGGATCGGCCTCCCGGTGCGCTGTGTTTAAAATTGATCTTAAGGGTCGGCTGGTCTATATCGATGAACAGACCGAAGATTTGTTCGGCCTGAGCTGTGAAGAATTATTTGGAAAATCAATATTCGATTTCATCTCCTCTTCCTCGCGGCGGACGCTGGACCAAATCATGTTTCATCATAACAGATATGAGTCCTTTTTCCAGGCAGTACAGTTATCTTATAATCTCCGGGATGGTAAACTCCACCAGATTGATACGGTTCTAACCTTAAATTTTATCGGAGGCAGTCCCGCCAATTATCAACTGATTCTTCTTCCCACCCAATCAGTTCATGAAATACAAACAGAAAATATTGAAAAAGAATTCTTGAAGCTGCTTGATCAAGATATCGAGAATATCGATTTGAATAAATTGGCTCGACTGCTCTGTATGGCCGGTGAATATGCCGAAGCCGAATTTTATTTTCC
Source organism: Candidatus Zixiibacteriota bacterium (assembly GCA_043819555.1). Classification (GTDB taxonomy): domain Bacteria; phylum Zixibacteria; class MSB-5A5; order GN15; family JAAZOE01; genus JAZGGI01. Next base: position 24,884 of record JBDREQ010000051.1, read on the forward strand.
CAATCGGCGAAAGCAACTTGTCACAATTGCGTCCTTTCCCGAACGAGAAACCGGAATAAACGCCCCGGCGTACATCGAATTGTTTGCCACTGAACCTCAGGATAGATATTCGTTTAATTCCGATGATAGATCCCGACACGAAGGTTTCGGATTAAATCGCACGGAATCACTTCAATTCCTTAACTATCGCAAGACCAATGATTTAATTCTCAGATTGACAGGCCCGGCCGAACACCAACCCGGTTTGTCCGCGGTTAAGAATCTCATGCGATTAGTAAAACTCTGGAATTTGCGTTTCCAAACGCCGGACGATTTCAATAGTAAAGGACAAAGCTTCTCCCTAATTGGACGAATATGCGATAAGTTGAATATTGAATTGGTCATCACCGACAATAATTATGATATCGTGTACAGGAATGATTCTTTTGGAAAATGGCAAGCCGAGATATTAAGTACATCGAACGCCAATAACCTGAAGGAAATCCTTTCTTCCATTGATTTATATAATATCGATGATAGTCGGATTGAGTTTTCAAATACTCCTTTCAGCCAGGCCGTTATAAATAATTCCTGCGTCTCGGCGCGGATTCACCTGCTGGAGAGAAGTCCCGTTTTGGTAATTTCAACCCCATTCAAAATCGGCGAAACTAATCTGTACATCCATGCGGTCTTTTCGCATTTAGAAATGCCGTCATCCGATGATGAAGATTTCACTCTTCAATCCCTGGCTCACGATTTGCGAGCGCCATTGATATCGATTGATGCCTTTGTCCGGCGACTGGTCGAAAAAAGTACGTATTTCGAAGACGAGCGGGATATCTTTACCATAAACTGCCTCCGCGAAAACGTTGATATTATGCATAACATGATCGGGGCAATTGAGGAGATGCCGAACCATTGGAATTATCGCGAAGAATATAGCATAGTGTCGATCTCCAGGATTATAAAGGGGCAGATAGATCGTTTGAAAGTTGCTTATGCCGATAAGGAATATAAAATCAATATCCCCGATGATATTCCCGAGTGCAAAGCTCCAAAAAACCAATTGAATCGCTTGTTTGGCAATTTGCTTGAAAATGCCTTTAAGTATTCAGCCGGCGCGAAAAAACCCCGAATAAAAATTAATTATTCGCTTGCTGACAATATTCATAAGTTTTCAATAACGGATAATGGCATCGGAATTCCGCAGGAATACTTAAGCAAAGTATTTGAACCATTTTTTAGAAATCCGGATAACATCGATATCCCCGGAACCGGAATCGGATTATCAATTGCCAGACGAATTGTCCAATCATGGGAGGGGAAAATCTCAATTGATCCCGCGGTTAAGCGCGGGACTGCAGTAGTGTTTACGCTGCCGAATAAAAAGGGGGGCAAATATGAAGACTCAGATGAAGATCGCGTTAATTGAAGATAACCGATATCATGCGGTCCTCTTTGAACAGACTATCCTTGAGCAGTATCCCGACTTCGAGATCACGACATTTATGCGCGGCAATGATTTCCTGAAAGTGAAGGATAAGACACAGTTTGATTTAATTTGTCTCGATTATCATCTGCCCGATATGAACGGCCTTGAGCTGCTTTCTATGATACGCGGCGATTTGACCGATATCCCGATCATTGTCATCACGGGAGTTGGTTCCGAACAGACGGCGGTCGAGGCTATGAAATCAGGCGCAACCGATTACATCACCAAAAATAGCAACTACATTTCCACCATTCCTCGGGTGATAAAACAGGCCTGCCAAAAACAGAAATTGATATTAAAAAATAGAAGGTTGGAGGAAAAGGCCAGGATTGCCGAAAAATTCGAAACGATTTCCACAACAACCTCGACTTTGAATCATGAAATTAATAATCCCCTCATGTCCATCCTGGGCACTGTGGAATTACTTTTGGATACTCCCGGAATCACGGATCAAGAAATCAAAAATAAGCTCGAAATGATTGCCGGCTCAGCCCAGAGAATAAAGGAAATAACACAGAAGATGGCTTCTCTGAATACGGCTCCGATACAGCAAACTCCTGCCGGGCCAATGCTTAAAATTACACGGCCGGGGAAAAGGCCAAAGGGTTTGTTGTCTAATCGGAATTAGCACATTTCATAAAAGCAATTGACAAAACCATTTGGTTCCCTATATTCTCACCTTATCATAAGGATGGTTATTTTATGAATTCCATGACCGGATATGGCCGCGCTGAATTACGCCGCAAAGAATATAAGCTCAGTGTTGATCTGGCATCGGTTAACAGCCGCTATCTTGAGACTGTTTGCCGCATGCCGCGGGCTCTGGCCAGCCTTGAAAGTAAGATAAAAGAAGAAATTTCAAATGGAATTTCTCGCGGCAAAATCACCATAACAGTTAATATAGAGATATCACCCTTGTCGGCTCAGATTATTGATATGGACGCAGCCGAGGCTTTTTATAAACAGCTCAAAGATATAAAGAAAAAGCTAAAATTAAAGGGCGAACTGGATATTTCCCAAATTGCCGCGGCCCGAGAAGTCCTTGTCAATCCTAATGAGTCGTTTGAAGCCAATGGATTATGGTCAGATATTGAAAAACTTCTTAAAAAGGCCATCCGCGACTTGACAAAAATGAGGGCAGCCGAAGGCAAAAACCTTGTTAGGGATATGGGAAAGCGTTGCCGCCGAATTGGCGATTTCATTAAGGACCTGGAAAAAATGGTTCCCCGGAATGTGGAGGAATATAAAAGCCGGCTGGAAAAGAGGATTAAAGATTTGGGCGATGGCATTCAACTTGATTCAGCGCGCCTGGCCGAAGAAGTCACGATTTATGCGGATCGTTCGGATATTTCCGAAGAATGCACTCGATTAGATTCACATTTGGACATGTTTATTAATGCTCTAAAAAATTCTACCCCGGCCGGAAAACGCCTGACCTTCATTTTGCAGGAAATGGGCCGCGAAGCCAATACAATCGGCTCCAAATCCCTCTCCGGCGAAACCGCTGCGGCTGCTATCGAAATAAAAGAAGAAATCGAAAAACTGCGCGAACAAGCTCAAAATATTGAATAAGGCATAAACGGTGAGTAAATCGGCATTAAAAGGGAAAATTGTAATTATCTCCTCGCCATCCGGAGGAGGTAAGACCACGATTTGCCGTCAACTTATCAGAAAAAACAAAAACTGGCGATTTTCAGTTTCATATACAACCCGCGCGAAACGAAAAGGCGAAATTAACGGACGCCAATATTATTTTGTGGGGCAGGACAAATTTAAGGCGCTTCGAGAAAAAGGTTTTTTTGCTGAATCGGCCCTAGTCCATCTCTATTACTACGGCACGCCTATAAAACAGCTTGAACAAGCTGTTCGGAAAGGGCAAGTTGTTCTCCTGGATGTAGATGTTAAGGGAGCCGCCAGTATAAAAAAGAAATATCCGGAAGCTCTATCCATATTTATCCGCCCGCCTTCAATTCGAGAACTGAAAAAAAGATTGAAGCGCAGGGGAACGGAAACCAGAGAGCAAATGGAAGTCAGGCTCCAAAACGCTATCAATGAAAATCAAAAATACAATCAATTTGACTACGTAATCGTAAATAAAAACATTAATGAAGCCGTGTCCGCTGCCGACTATATGATTAAATCCTGGACGGTCGGCATTACCTTTTTTGGGCGGAACAAATCAAGAACCTATTCGGTTCCTGAGTAGGCAATTGAACATTGGAATGCAGGAGGAATATATGGGATTTATACCGCTCGATATGCTTTATGATATAACAGAAAACCGTTATCAAGCGGTTTTGATTGCTTCCCAGCGCGCCCGGCAATTGAACGATATCCGTTTGGCGAAATTAGAAATATTATCTAATGATAATGCCGACAACATTGAAATTGATGGTCGTAAAGTTACTTTTCGAGCATTGAAAGACTGTCTCGAAGGAAAGGTCACAATAAAGACGGACACCCATGGCGAAGAATCTATTGATAGTTGAGTCCCCGGCTAAGTCAAAAACATTAAAAAAATTCCTTGGCCGGAACTTCGATGTCAAAGCAACTGTCGGTCATATTATTGATTTACCCAAATCAAGAACCGGTGTTGATGTCGATAACGAATTTGAACCAAATTATGTCGTTATTGACGGCAAAGATAAGATAATAGCGGAGCTTAGCGCGGCCGCCCGGAAAGCCGAAAATATATATCTGGCTCCGGATCCAGACCGCGAAGGAGAAGCAATCGCATGGCATGTCGCCAATAGTTTTAAAAAGGACAAAGAAATCACCGCTTCCGTCAGCCGCGTTGCCTTCAATGCTATCACCAAAAGAGCCGTAACTGATGCTTTTGATCATGCCCGCGAGATCGATATTAATCTGGTCAATGCCCAGCAGGCGCGCCGCATTCTTGATCGCCTGGTCGGATACGAAGTTTCTCCGTTTCTGTGGAATACAATTGCGATGGGCTTATCGGCCGGTCGAGTGCAATCTGTGGCTTTGCGAATAATTTGCGAGCGCGAACGGGAAGTCCTCGATTTTGTGCCGCGGGAATACTGGGAAATTGAAGCCGAGTTTGCCAATAAGAAAAAGCAGGTTTTCGCCGCAAAGCTGGCCAAAATTAATGACAAAAAGGCGGATTTGCCGGATAAAGAAACAACTGATAAGATTCTCGAAATCATCAAAAGCAAAAAATTTGAAATATCCGATATAAAAATCGGAACAAAAAAGCGAAATCCCCTTCCGCCGTTTATAACATCAACGCTTCAACAGGAAGCGGCCACCAAGCTTGGTTTTGCGCCCAATAAAACCATGCGCGTCGCGCAGGCTTTATACGAAGGCGTCGAACTAAAGAATGAAGAAGGTTCGGTCGGACTTATCACATATATGCGTACCGATTCGGTTCGGGTCGAACCCGACGCCATCAACGGCGCCCGTTCGTATATCAAGAAAAATTTCGGCGCCAAATATCTTCCCGAAAAACCTCGTTTCTTCAAAACCAAAAAATCGGCCCAGGATGCTCATGAGGCGATTCGCCCCACCTATCTTGAATACAGTCCGGATAAGATTAAGAAATCGCTCACCAAAGACCGCCTCGCTCTTTATACATTAATATGGGATCGCTTTATCGCTTCCCAAATGGAATCGGCCGTTTACGATACCGTCTCAGTTGACATTACCGCCGACGAGTATCTTTTCCGGGCCAGTTCTCTCAATCTGAAATTTGACGGCTACCTAAAGACTTACAAAGAAAGCGAAACCAACGGCAACGGCAATAACGGCAATCAAAAAGACAAAAAAGAAATTCCCCCGCTGGAAATCGGGGAAGAGGTCAAAGCCAAAAAATTCGATCCCAGTCAGCATTTCACCAAACCGCCGCCGCGCTTCTCAGAAGCATCGCTTGTAAAAGAAATGGAAGCCCAGGGAATCGGCCGGCCCTCAACCTATGCCCAGACTATTGCGACTTTGAAGTCTCGGAAATATGTCGATTTGACCGAACGCCGTTTGATCCCGACCGAGCTTGGCTTTACAGTAACGAAAATTCTGGTCGAAAATCTCAATCATCTCTTTGATGTCTCATTTACGGCCAATATGGAAGAGGAACTTGACGATATTGAGGAAGGCAAACTCGTCTGGACAGAAGTCCTCCATAAATTCTATGATCCTTTTTCGGATAAAATGGCCATTCTCAAAGGCAAGGCCAAAGAGATAAAAGAGTCATTAACCGAGCAAACCGATGAAAAATGTGAGAACTGCGGCTCGCCCATGATAATCAAATGGGGCCGCAACGGCCGCTTTATGGCGTGCAGCAACTACCCCGAATGCAAGACGACCCGGCCTCTCGAAGAAGAGGAAAATTGCATCGAAACAGATGTAATTTGCGAGGAATGCGGCGCCAGGATGCGGGTCAAAAATGGCCGCTTTGGGAAATTTCTGGGATGTTCCAACTATCCCAAATGCAAGCACACGGCGGCAATCACAACCGGTGTACCATGCCCTAATGAAAAATGCAACGGTGAAATTGTTGAACGCAAAACCAAACGGGGTCGTCCGTTTTATGGCTGTACAAAATATCCCAAATGCGATTTTGCCTCTTGGAGCAAACCGGTTGACAAAAAATGCAAAGCTTGCGGACACGCTTTTATCGTTGAGAAAGAAACCAAAGCCAAAGGTCTGCACTATTACTGCCCCAAATGCAAAACGGTATCATATCCCAAACCCTCAGAACTGGCAGTCAGCAAATAAATAAGTATTAGTCAATCGTCTATCGAAAAATTTTAATAAAAAAAAAGGCGCGAACATCGTGCCTTTTTTTTAAGTATATAAACTCAATATTTTGTCATACCCGCGCAGGCGGGTAGGTGGATTCACATTTGAAGTGCAACAGTTTATCTCCAAATAACTCAGCTGGGGTTCGAAAGTCCAGACATTTCCTTGGAGTGTTATTATAAGCGCAAATGAGTTTGAAGAAGCGATCATCAGTAAGTGTAGCCAAATCAG
>JBDREQ010000052.1:0-9854 GCA_043819555.1 Candidatus Zixiibacteriota bacterium
ACATGGGAGGGCAAAACCTGGCTGGAACAAAACAGGGTTATTGCCAGAAACAGGGATACATTAGATACTATGCTTGCCAGTTTGGATAAACCTTACAATCTCAGATACTTGAGGAATGACGCAGGGTGGAATGACAACCGAGAAAGTATAGATGAGGTTGGGTACCTGTTTTTACCTGAATCTTATGATTATGACATTAATCAATATTTCGAACGGTTTTCTCATAAGACGGCCAAGAAACTAAATAAAGAATTGGCTCGCTGGAACAATTACAAATTGGAATGGCGGTTTGATGCGGCAGAAGATTTTGAAATTCTTTGCCAGATGAACCGCGACCGATATGGACAGCTATCCTATTTTCATGATGAACGTTTCTTGAACGGCTTTCATTCTTTACTATCATATCTGAATGATCATGGTTGGTTGAGAATGGTGACAGTGATTGTCAATGATGAACCGGCCGCGGTTGATATGGGCAGTCTTTATAACGGCATGTTGACGATGCTGGCGGGAGGCACCAATGCAAATTTCTCAGGTATAGCAAAGCTTATCAATATGCATCATATAACTTATGCCTGCGAGAACAGGCTGGATAGCGTCGATTTCCTTTGTGGAGATTTTAACTGGAAGACTCTTTTTCACCTGACCCCGTCACCTTTGTACTTAATGGAGGGTGAACCCATCCCAAAAATTGTAAAATCGATTACACCGGGAAAATATTTGTTTCGCTCACCTAAGGATTTGATGACAATGGGAGCGCCTCATGTCTGATAAGCGCGTTCTTGTAGTTGGCACTACGCCAGACTATATCGCCCATATCGAAAAAGCTTTCCGGGGGAGAGCACTATTTCTTACTGATATTCAATTTCGAAACGACCCGGGATATCTTGTTCCTGACAAATCAAATGAAATCGTAATGGGTCTTGATGATGTGAAGTTTGTAAAGAATGCAGTAGCTAATCATTTGGAAGAGTGGGGTCAAACGCTGATAGGCATTACTTGTTTTGATTGTGAAAATCTGGTTCTCGCAGCCAAATTGGCAGAATGGTCAAATCTTCCTTATCCATCGGTCAAATCGGTATGTCTATCTCGAGATAAATATTTGACCAAGAAGAAGTGGTTGGAAAATGGGGTCAAATGCCCCCGGATAGGACAAATTGATTCTTTGCGAGAGGGTTACAAAGCTATCAAGGAGTTAGGCGGGCCAGGAGTGTTAAAACCGTTGAACGGAAGCGGCAGCGAACTGACATTCCTATGCCGCGATAATTTTGATTTGACAATAGCGTATCGCGAAGTCAGGAACGGTTTGGAAAAACGTAAAGAATCGCCTCTGTATAGAACTTATTCCGAAAATATGGATGAACCAGAAATACCTCTTATGCTGTTGGAAGAATTTATCGAGGGACGAGAATATAGCGCCGATTTTATAATTAATGCTGACAGAGTGGATATCATTCGCATTGCCAAAAAAATAAAATCGGAATCACTACCTTTTGGTACGACATTGGCATATTTTCTCCCCGCAAGATTACCCGGCAAGCTGACTCTTGATATCCTCAGCTTGAGATTGAAAGGTGCGGCGAACGCTCTGGGATTTGATCGAGCGATCTGTATGGTTGATTTTATTATTCACAAAGATGAGATTATTTTTCTGGAAATGACTCCAAGAATCGGGGGAGATTGTCTCCCACAGTTAATTGACCATAGTTGTGGACTGGATATCATCGTGTTGGCTCTGGAATTTGCGGAAGGTAAAGAAATTTCAATTCCGCCTCATGATAAATGGAAAGACTTGACAGCTCTCCGCATTTTTGCATCCGAAAGCGGCAAATTGGTCAACATAGATTGCAGCGCCTTGAGCCGTTTAAAGAGTATAAAAGAAATCTATTTTAAGTTTGCATCCGGACATGAAATATTACTACCGCCGGATGAATATGATTCCTGGTGCCTGGGCCATTTGATTTTTGAACCAGAGACTGGCAAGCAGATCACCCAGCAATGCTTGAATATTGTCGAAAAAATTGCAATCAATTTGGAGCAACATCATGACCAATGGATCACTCGGTTTTTTAATACAAGCCGCTGAGCTTTTCAAACACCGTTCAACTCGGCTTGACACATCGGAGTTGAAGCCGTTTGTAAAATCTTTTCAGGATCGCAAGGATTTGTTTTTACAATTAGCGGCAAATGAAGGTTCCCCCTTATATGTCATCGATACGGGAATGCTCAAATTGAAGGCAAATCAATTTCGCAAGGCATTCACTTTGCATTTGCCTCGCACACAATTTTTTTATGCACTGAAAAGCAATAGCCATCCATCTATAATATCGGGATTGGTTAATGAAGGATTTGGACTTGATGTTTCAAGCGGAATTGAACTTAAGACAGCGATTAATGCCAAGGCACAAAAAATAATTTTTAGCGGACCGGGCAAGCAAGCAGATGAATTGGAGCTTGCGGTACAAAATAATGAGAAAGTAACGGTTTTAATTGACAGTTTTAATGAATTGCAAAAACTGGAAAAGGTAGCAGCCCATTTGCAAAGGCATATACAAGCGGGAATAAGGATTACAACCGATGAATCAGGCATCTGGAAAAAATTTGGAATACCACTGAATCATGTCCAGGAATTCTTTGATGAATCCCAAAGATGTAAATTTGTTTCGCTTTGCGGGCTGCAATTTCATATAAGTTGGAACCTGAATCCCGAGGCTCAGGTAATTTTCATTGCCAATCTCGGTACTGCATTAAAACGAATGAATAAGAAATTTCGAGATAAAATACAGTTTATTGATATTGGCGGCGGTTTCTGGCCAGAGGCTGGAGAGTGGCTGCAATTCGCAGCTACCCCACCAGGAATACTCCAGAATGCTCTTGCGAAATCAGAGATTCGAAGCCTCGAACATTTTAAGGAACCAGCCAGCCCGCTCTCAAGTTTTGTGGAGAAGATTTCAATCGCATTGGGCAATCATGTTCCCAGTGATATGCATTATGTCACTTATGTAGAGCCGGGGCGGTGGTTGTGTAATGACGCCATGCATATTTTGCTGACAGTCGTTGATGTCAAATCAAATGATTTGGTAATTACAGATGGCGGTACAAATGCAATTGGATGGGAAAGATTTGAAATCGATTACTTTCCGGTTATAAATCTCACGCGACCTTCTCTTCAGGAGAAAGAATGTTTAATTGCCGGGTCTCTTTGTACGCCGCATGATCTCTGGGGATATAGTTATTTCGGCAATGGTATCAAAGAAGGAGATGTTCTCCTGATCCCGAATCAGGGCGCCTATACATTCAGCCTGCGCCAGGAATTTATCAAGCCATTGCCAAAATCGGTTGTGATGCCGGATGATCCAGGAGCCAAAAATATTAATTTAGGTAAGTCAAGGATTGGTAATATGGCAAAATAATTGTGGCTAAATAGAGTCGGGATAAATGCAGATAGTACTGCATAATTTGAAATAACATTTTTTAGTAAGCCTGACGGCTTATGGGAGTATGATATCATGGCAACCAAAATGAAGGTTTTTGTCATGAACGGGATAGGTAAAGTCGATTTCAGTGAAAAGCCGATTCCAAAAGCTGGTCCCAATGATGCAATTGTGAAAACAACCCATGCACTTGTTTGTACTTCGGATGTGCATACTGTTAACGGCGCAATCGGGGATAGAAAAAATCTTACCCTTGGCCATGAAGCGGTTGGCGTTATACATGAGCTGGGTAGGGCGGTAAAGGGATTTAAGATTGGCGATCGGGTAGCGATTAATGCTATCACCCCATGTTATAAATGCGAAAATTGTCTGCGGGGGTTTACGTCACAATGTACTCAGATGCTGGGCGGCTGGAAGTTTGCCAATATAAAAGACGGCGTCTTTGCCGAGTATTTCCATGTCAATGAGGCCGAAGCCAATCTGGCGATTATCCCTGAAGATGTCAGCGATGAGGCGGCCGTTTATACTACCGATATGATATCTACCGGTTTTATGGGAGCCGAGCATGCCAATATTCCTCTTGGTGGAACGGTTGCCATTTTTGCCGAGGGTCCGGTGGGAATGATGGCAACGGCGGGTGCGAAACTTCTTGGCGCCGGTTTGATTATAGGCGTTGAAACCGTGCCCAATCGTAAGAAACTTGCCAAACATTTCGGGGCGGATATTATCGTCGATTTCAAGAAAGTGGATCCGGTTGAGGAAATAAAAAAGATAACAGATGGCCAGGGAGTTGATTCGGCGATAGAATGCCTTGGCGCCCAATCAACCTTTGAGGCATGCGTTAAGGTAACTCGCCCGGGAGGGACAATCTCGATTACCGGTTATTTTGGAGAAGGCGAATATGTCAATATTCCCCGGCTTGACTGGGGGGTAGGCATGAGCGATAAGACAATTCGAACCGGATTGTGCCCCGGCGGAAGAGAACGGATGAAACGATTAATTCGTTTAATCCAGACGAGACGAGTCGATCCGACTCCAATGACAACTCATCGTTTCAAATTTAGGGAAGTTGATAAGGCATTTCAGTTGATGGCGACAAAAGATGATGGGATCGTAAAGCCGCTGATTTCTTTTTAGCCGGTTTTGCCGTGAATTGAAACATCTATGAATATAATCGCCAAACATATTGATAGTCGCCCTCCGGAAAGCGAAGGACATATTGACTATCCCCATTCAAAAGCCCAGTCATTACTGGTATACGAGGGCGCTTTTGCCAATATTTTTATCCTGATGACAGGCGGTGTCTTTCTCACCGGTTTAGCCTTGTTTTTTAACGCCAATGATTTCGCTATTGGGATGCTGGTTGCCGCGCCGTTTTTAATGCAGTTCGCTCAATTGCTGTCGCCATATTTTTATGGTAAGGCGGCGGCGCCAAAAAATCGAATTGCGGTAACTCTCGCCGCAAGCAGAATGATATGGATAATAATAATTCCCCTTTTGTTCGTATCGGGCGAATGGCGGTTGCCGGTTTTATTGGTAACGATTTTGGTTTCCGGGCTGTTAGCGATGATTTCCACACCACCCTGGTTATCATGGATGGCCGAGACTATTCCGGATGATATAAGAGGCAGATTTTTCAGTCGCCGCAATGTGGCCGTTGCCATAACGACGCTCGCCTGTACCATTTTGGGCAGTCTGGTATTGGATATATCAAAAGAATCGGGGCAGGCCGGGCGGGGCTTTGCAATAATTATAGTTTTGGGTTTGTGCGGAGCCGCTCTGGCATATAAGGCTATGCTAAAAATCCCAAATACAATCGCTGTTGAAATAAAAGACAGGATAATAAAACCAGATTTTCTTGCCCCCTTAAGAGATAAATCTTTTCGCAGGATATTGGTGGTTTTAGGCGCCTGGAACAGTGCCATAGGGCTTTCGGCGGCGTTTTTTGCCCCGCACATGCTTCTGAATTTAAAAATGACATTTTTTGAGATAGGACTTTATACTTGTGCGACATCGATAATAGCGATATTCTCCAGCACGGTTTGGGGGCGACTGGTTGACCGATTCGGCTCAAAACAGATATTAAATCTTTGCGCCTTCGGTATTGGTTTTATACCAATAATTTGGTTGTTTCCAACTTCCAGTTCGACCTGGATTCTTATACCGGAAGCGGTATATTCCGGCCTTCTCTGGGCCGGTTTTAATCTGGCCGCTTTTACGTTACCTTTGGACCGCAGTCCGAAATCAAATCGAACGGTATATCTATCCGTTTTTGCGGCGATAACCGGCATAACCTTTTTTGGCGCCTCCTTATTAGCAGGTGTCATCGCGGAAAAACTGTCGGGCTGGTCTTACGAGATTGCCGGATATGCTTTTATTAATTATCACCTTCTGTTCGTCCTGTCGGCAGTAGCCAGGCTACTTACGGCCGGATTGATTACATCATTTCGGGAATCATCGGAGTTGCGGCTACCGGTTATGATTCAAATCATGGGATACGCCGTGCTGAGAAAAATGTCAATCGGCAGACAACTGTTCCCGTTTGCGATTGATTCTTCAAATAAGACAATAAAATCAGAAACTTCCAGGGAATAAAGAATCTTTATAAAAGAAAGGGTTGAACAATGGGACGCTCAAAACACTCAAGACAGTGTCCGCGCTGTGCCAGTAAAGACGTAATACTTCAAGATTCCTATGAAGATGGCATTGATTTGTTTATTTGTGCCGATTGTGATCATGAGTTTGAAGTCGGCGGGTACCATTCCAAAAAATACGACAAATATTCTGATGAAGATGATTACGAGCAGGAATATTCCAATAATGACTGAGATTAAAAATTAAATCAGTCGCAAATATTATTATTTACAATAAGGCAGGTTGGTTCTTTATACGTGGTCTACGGGTATTATTTGAACCAACCTGCCAAAAAATGATGAAATATATTATTGAAGTTGATCATTGGCGGTATAGATTAATGATTTTATTAAAATTCATTGACAGTATGAGGCGGCGTTATTAATAACCCAGTCGATGAACTCGTCTCGCTCCCCGCATTTTTGCACATTGTTATCCTACAACAATATAAATACCATAATCTTTCAAAGTCATTATCTAAAATTGACATTTCAAGACTGATTAACAGTAATTCAACATTCTTGTTTTTTTTGCATATAATATCAAAAACTTCAATCGTTATGATATTATTGTCGTTCAGGATTTATTTACCAGAGAAATTTAAAAACAGACAAATAGTAATTGCATCTATTGAATAAAACATTTAACTAAGAAGCATGAAAAACGAGAACAAACATGATGAACGTATTGCAAAAATGACATTTGCCTCAGTATACCCGCATTATCTGACAAAAATCGAGAAAAAAGGCAGAACAACAGAAGAATTGCATCAAGTAATTAAATGGTTAACCGGATATGATGAGAAGAAGCTCCAAAAACTAATTGAAGAAAAAGTTACTTTTGAAAGATTCTTTCGGAATGCCAATTTAAATTCTAATGCTCGACTAATTACCGGTGTGATCTGTGGATACAGGGTGGAAGAAATAAAAACACCGTTAACCCAACAAGTAAGGTATTTGGATAAGTTGGTGGATGAATTGGCAAAAGGTCGAAAGATGGAAAAGATTTTGCGAGTCAAATAGAATGTTTGATGAATGGTCCGCCTTATCCAACGTAGATAGTGCAATTACATGTTTGTTAATTACCTGATTAAATTATCGAGAATTTAGATTCAGTTCAAAACATCATTTTTCAAACATCAAAAAGTTGCGAAATTCTTCTAACGATCCCCCGCTATTTGCATTCCCCTAAATCACAATACATTATTGATATGCGAAAACTGCCAAACTCCCTCTCGGCAAACTTTCAAGATATTCTCATTTTTGGCTTGACAATATTACCCAATCTGGGTACATTTATACCCTAAATGGGTACGAAAACTAAGGACATAACTGGGGCGCTTTTTCCAGGAACAAAGCGTAAGATTCTGGCGCTGTTTTTTCTCAATCCTGATCAGGAGTACTACTTCTCGGAAGTAGCTCGTCTTACTGGAACGCGCCAAGGGGTCGTACAACGAGAGTTGAAGACCCTGACGGAAGCCGGTATTCTTCACTTTGAGAAACGTGGCCGCCAGAAATTCTATGCGGTCAATAGGGGACACTCAATATTCAAGGACTTAAGAAATATTGTATTCAAGACTTTCGGCGTGATTGGTCAGATACAGAAGGCGTTGGCACCGTTGGCGAATAAGATTAAGGTATCGTTTGTATATGGTTCTTTTACCAGAGGTGAAGAGGTTTCCGGTAGCGACCTTGATCTGTTTCTTGTAGGCAGAATCCAGCTCGATGAATTGGTCAGCGCTCTTTCTCATGTCGAGATGGCCATCGGCCGCGAAATCAATCCAACTCTCTTTTCAGAGAAAGAGTTCAAGAGCAAGTGGTCTCAGAAGAACCACTTTCTCAGGTCATTAGCGAAAACGGAAAAGGATTTTATAATCGGGTCGGAGGATGAGTTTAGCAGACTGGCTGAATAATCGGTGGCTTCATAAACATGAAACGAGCGCTGAAGAAATTCGGGCTCTATTACACAGCGCCGAGGAGGATATCCGAAGTGCAGAGATCAAAGGGATTGCCGCTGGTTGGAAACTGAACATGGCATATACTGCCGCCTTACGATATGCCCGTGCTGCACTGTATGCGTGTAGTTATCGACCGGGGCGGGAGCGAGAACACGAACGAACTATCGACTCTCTTAGCTACACGGTAGATTCTGTTGATGCTGACACAATAAAGCTCCTGCATAAGATCAGGAAGATGCGTCATAGAGCGACCTATGATTCGGTTGACATGATTTCAGATGCTGAGGCAAAAGCGGCGATGAAGGTGGCGATGGAACTGGGCAGGTGGGTAAAGAAATGGCTTATAGAAAATCACAAAGAACTGCTCAACTGAATGTGTTATTCTCGGCTACGAATTACGAAATGGGGTGACATAGGTGAATGACAATACCAAAGTAAATCCTTTGGAGCCATGTCCTGACGGCAATGCGGTTTTTACGGTATTTGGGCGCGTTGCCTATGCCGTTCAGATTTTTGAAGCAGAATTGATTACCCTACTCATAATTCTGGAGCAAATCCCGCAGATCGAAAGATCAGTGAAATCGACCCCAGAGTCCTTCTTTACACGACGGTCTGTGAAAAAGTGGTGGCGAGATAATAGCGCACTCATAGAGAGCGAACTTGATCGATGTACACTTGGAAAGCTTTTGAATGATAAGCTTAGGAAAGTTTCTCGGGCATTTAAGAGCATGAATGATGTGTCCCGGAGCGTGCTTTCGGATGACAAGGTATCGTCAATCAGTGAGCTATTGGATACACTACCCATCGCAGAATGGGGCGCAGCACTCGAGCGTCGCAATTATCTCTTTCATCGATTCTGGTATGACGCTGATGATAAACTCATTAATGCCACTGATTGCCAGCAACTTCAGACGAAACTGTTGCAGGATCAGAAAGAGTTTGGGAGCCATGTGATGAACGTCCGAAAAGCGCTAAAGTCAGTTATGAATATCATTGGATACGAGTGAAGTCGGATTGAAATGGTATGCGTATGATATTTCGACTGACACAGAAACTCGCCAGGAAGATCAAGGTCGCGCCGGTCGCGGCTCTGCCACCGCACGACAATCCGTTGCTTGACTGGACAGCTAACCTGTTCATGGTTTCGCGATGGCAGTGCATTATTATAACCAATTCAGCGAGCTTGTATTCAGTAGTTATCCCAGGCAAAGGTGTCCCCAATAGGCATGCTTTCCTGGAGAAGGGTATGAAGGCTCTGGACTACTGCTTAATGCGCGATGGCATCATAGGTCTTTATGAGGCCGAAATTGTACCGGCAATGGATTCGGTCAATTTCTGCAAGGCCAGAGATCGGAGCGTGCTGGCTTCGATGAACCAACTCGTTTACCAGGCCAAATGTGACCTGATGGAAATCGGGCACCCGCTCCCCTTAGTGAACCACAGGCTCAACAGGATACCGATGTCAAAGCTTAAATATCACTACTCCGTAGAAGAATTTGCCGCTCTGGTTTACCAACCGCGCACCTAATCCTATTCTACTACCCCAATATCCTCCACCGAGTTCCGCTTACAAGCGAGTAGCCCATATTTACCTGAAACTCGAGTTTCACAAAAGCTTGGGGAGAGTGAGGTCTGCCCTGCCATTTTATGTTTATGGAAAGTTTTAATCCCCGTTGTAGGCGTCGGAATAAATATGTATAACTGGAAAATCATAACCCATTTATTTTTTACAAGTGTTGACAAATTGGTATATCCTTTTATATTACAACAGGATATTTATGAGGACTCAAATTGTCTTTGATTTAATTGAGCGAGCGAAATATCCATGC
>JBDREQ010000053.1:0-57239 GCA_043819555.1 Candidatus Zixiibacteriota bacterium
CCCAGTTCCAGAAGCGAGAGCTTCTGATTGATTAGTTTTTGTTGAGTAGTCATTTTATCTCCTTTCAACTCGTTTCTCAGAGATAAATGACTACTCGCCTTTTATGCAAGTGTCAACTCAAGTCCGTCCTGTCACAATTAATGAATATGTTTTTCCAAAACATCAAGATATTTATACTCGCTGCCGGTCACAAATATCACAATCCTATCAGTTTTCTTTACAAAGTTCTCTACAAGCAGTTGCCTCAATGCGGCAAGGCACGCCCCCCCCTCAGGTGATGAAAAAATCCCCTCCTTTTTGGCCAGACTGATAGTTCCCGCCATAATGTTTTCATCAGATACGGCTATTGCCGTACCGTTGCTTTCACGAACCGCCTCCAATATCAGAAAATCCCCTATTGCTCCAGGTACTCGAAGACCAGCCGCAAGAGTCTGAGGGTTTTGCCATTCATCGGCAAAGTTCTTTCCTTCAGCAAAAGCTCTGGGAATGGGTGCACAGCCTTTTGATTGAACTGCGATCATTTGGGGACGCTTTGAGCCAATCCAGCCCATTTTTTCCATCTCATCGAAAGCCTTCCACATTCCGATAAGGCCTGTTCCTCCGCCGGTCGGATAAATTACTACTTCAGGAAGGTCCGATGCAAAATGCTCGGCCAGTTCATATCCCATTGTTTTCTTGCCTTCTATTCGATAAGGCTCCTTCAAAGTCGCGATAGAGGACCAGTTTTCTTCTTTAACCAGCTGGGCGGCCCGAATTCCACAGTCTTTGATCGATCCTTCAACCTGCTCTATTTCAGCGCCATGATAAACCGCATCTACCAAAAATGGTGAGGGGACATCCATAGGCATGATTATTTTGCATTTTATTCCGGCTTTTGCCGAATAAGCAGCCAGGGCAGAGCCGGCATTTCCGGCAGTTGGAATAATGACTTTGTCAATTCCAAGTTCTTTGGCGCGTGAAACAGCCATACCCAGACCGCGAGCCTTGAAAGATCCGGTAGGATTTACAGTTTCGTCTTTTAAATACAGAGCGTCAAGTCCTAGTTCATGGCCCAAATTCAACGCTGGTATCAAAGGCGTTCCCCCTTCTCCGAGATTAATTATATTTAGGCTGTCCTGAACTGGCAGCATTTCTTGAAATCGCCACATGTCATTATTACGTTCCTTGAGCATTGATGGCCTTAGAAATTTTGCCGCTTTGTCACAATCATATTCAACCAGAAGCGGCGAACCGCACGGACAAAGATTTATAATCGTGTTAATTTCAAATTGTGATTTGCATTTTGGACAATGCAGATACTTCGCGGCTGAATTGGTTTGCGACATCTGGACCTCTGGCTTTAGTTAGACAATATGGTTTTGTTGGTTAAAGTTTAAATGGTTTAATTAGAAAAGGGAAGGAATAATTCCCTCCCTTTATGGTTCAATAATCTCAATTAGAGGGCAATAACTTCACCAAGGTTAAGTTCTTTAAGACCTTCTGAAATTTTTTCTCTATCTCCGACGACAACAATAATCAATTTATCCGGGTGGATATATTTTTTTGCAAGCGAATTGGCAAAATCCAGAGTAATCTCCTCAACCCGTTGATTATAGGTCTTCCATGAGTCGAGAGGAAGGTTGTAGGTTATCAGGCTTTGGAGCCGGCGGGTTATACCCCGCAAAGATTCAAATCCCTGGGGATAACTTTTAATGCTGCCCTGCTTACTATCGGCGAGTTCATCTTCCGAGAGGGGAAGAGCTCCAATTATATCGGTTATTTCTTTTACCATTTCAAAAACCGATTCTTTAGTATATTGGGAATGTACCTGGGTTGAAGCGGTAAATAAACCGGATACCGGGTTAATATTAAATCCGGATCGGGCGCCATAGGTATAGCCTTTATCCTCCCGAAGATTCATGTTGATACGACTGGTAAACTGTCCGCCCAAAGGGCGATTTAGTATATTGATTGGGGTTAGCAATTCAAAATCATTTAGTTCTATCGCATTACCAATGACGATTGCCGACTGAGCCGCCCCCGGTTTATCGACAATGTATATTTTTGTTTCATTGATAGTATTTGTAGCAGGCATTTCGGTCACCGAAGCGCTTCCCTTTTTCCAATCCTTAAGTACTGCATTGAGCTGCTTTTGGGCTTCCTGCATGCTAATATTACCGGCAATGACAATGGTTGCCGCGTCTGCGGTAAAGAAATCATTATAAAAATTAACAATATCATCGCGGGTAATATTCTCCAGAGTTTCTTCAGTTCCGGTTCCCGAACCCGGCTGGCCGAAAGGATGCGATTCGCCGTACATCAATTTGGCAAAAGTATCATTGGCTACGGTCGTCGGTCGCGATTTTGATTGTTTGATCCTGCCAAGGTAACTCTTCTTTTTGCGCGCCACTTCATCTTCGGGGAATGTAGGATTTAAAATTATATCGGCCATCAGGTCAAGGGCTGGTGTAAGATTCTTTTTGAGAACATTGAGTGAAACCGTCGTGCTGGTCTCACCGCTTCTGGATCCCAAATCGGCGGCCAGCATATTTGTTTCATCGCTGATCTGCAAAGAAGTCCGAGTACTCGTCCCTTCATCCCATAAATCGGCGGTTAAACTGGCCAGACCAAATTTGTCGGCGGGATCGAGATTCTGGCCTCGATCAAGAGAGACAGTCATCTGAATTAATGGGAGTCGATTATCTTCAACCAGATAAACCTTGATACCATTAGAGAGTTCGCCCGTCTGGATTTCTGGAGGAGTGAACGATATTTCACCATCGGGTCCGGGATGGGTCGAGCGATCAGGGAGTATCTCGGCCGCTGTAAGGTCTCCCTGCGGGATTATATGTAAAACGGCACGATTGTCAAATCCGATATATTTCCGGGCGGCTTTGTTGACGCCCTCGACTGTAGCATTGATGTAACGATCCATATCGAATTGAAGCTTATCGGGCGAACCCAGCATTACATTGTATGAATTCAGCGCATTCGCCCTGCCGCCAAATCCTCCTACGCTTTCAAGATTTCTAATAAAACCGGCCTCAAATGATATTTGCGCTTGTTTTAATTCATCTGCGGTAATGCCCTCTTCAAGCAAGATTTGTAGTTCTTCATCAATGGCCTGTTCAAGTTCATCCAGAGAGTATCCTGCCCGTGCCGTTGCAGTGATTTCAAAAGTACTGCCAAGCGCGCGAGAGGACTGATAAGCTCTGATATCCTGTGCGATTTGTTTCTCGTAAACTAATGATTTATATAGCCGTGAATTTCGACCACGACTTAAAGCTGAACCGATAACATCCAATTCGGCATCATCGGGGGCATAATGGGGAGGAGTGTGCCAGGCAAGATATAAGCGGGGAAGTTGAACCTTATCTTCATACACGGTTCTCTTTTCTCCATCAAGCCCAGGTATTGATAATTTCAGGCGTTCTATCGGTGGACCGGGGGGGATTGGGGCAAAATACTTCTCAACCAGCGCCTTGGCCTTATCCTGATCGAAATCTCCCGCAATACATAGCGAGGCGTTATTGGGGACATAATACATTCTGAAGAATTCTTTGGCATCTTCTAAGGCTGCAGACGACAAGTCCTCCAGACTTCCGATAACCGTCCAGGAATAGGAATGGCCGTGCGGGAAAAGCATACCGGACATTATTTCATCCGCTCTTCCGTAAGGCTGATTATCAACACCCTGACGTTTTTCATTCTTAACAACGTCTTTTTGGGTATCCATACGCTCTTGAGTTAAGGCGTCGAGCAGATATCCCATGCGATCAGATTCCATTGCAAGGGCCAATTCCAGATAATTGCTGGGAACATTTTCCCAATAATTCGTGCGGTCGTTTGATGTTGAACCATTGACGGCTCCGCCGATAGCCTGCAGTGGTTCGAAATATTCACCGTCAAATTGAGGGCTGCCCTGAAACATTAAGTGTTCAAAGAGATGGGCAAAACCTGTCCGACCCGGTTTTTCATTTTTCGATCCGACATTATACCAAATGTTAACCGATACCATTGGGATGGTATGATCCTCATGAAGGATCACATCGAGCCCGTTGGGCAGGGTATACTTATCAAATTTTAATTCCGGCGTATCACCGCCGAACACTGGAATTGAAAGCAACATAGAAATAATAATTAATGCTGAGAACTTAAACTTTACCATGATGACTCCTTGCCATTAAAACAATTCTTTTGTAAATGGGTTTGACTTCTATTTACAGAAATGTTCATAAATTAGTTTTGTCAACTGCTTTGTATCATATACCGTACAAATCAATCAAATATCTAAAAAAGAAGGTAGCGAATTATCGGTAATTTGGCAATGGGAATATGGGGAACTTTTGGTGGGTTTTAGGGCTAATTAAAATACCCCCGACAGGACTCGAACCTGTTACCCTCTGCTTAGAAGGCAGATGCTCTATCCGCATGAGCTACGGGGGCATATAGCTGCCGTAATAATACTAAATTTAGTAGGAGCATTCAAGAAATAATTGAACCGGATTTTCAAGAGAGAAAATGGATTCAACTATGGGAAAGTAATAAAATCCCAATTTAATATGGGAACAATTAAATCTTCATTCAGGCAATTTCAGCTGTGGCGGTTTTTGAATCAATTTCATTTCTTACTGCATGAGCAATAGTTTTCAGGGTAAGAGGTTTCCTTATAAAGGCCCCGGCGCCTAAGTCGATAGCTTTTCTAACCCGCTCGCTTTCGGCGTAGCCCGAAACAATTATCGATTTTTGATGCGGATTAATCTCAAGGATTTTTTCAAGAGTCTCAGTGCCGTCCATTCCGTTTGGCATGATCATATCCAATATCACCAAATCCGGTTTAATATCAGGAACATTTTTTACAGCTTCTTTGCCGCAGTCCACTGAAAACACTTCATAACCCAATTTTCCAAGAAGGTAATTGGTGACTTCTCTCTGCATCGGATCATCATCAACGACCAGCATTTTTTCGCTTCCGCCGACTATTTGGTTTGTTGAAGGTTTATTTTTCGTTTTATCGGTTGGTTTAAAGTAGATATACATGGATGTGCCTTTCCCAATTTCACTGGTACAATCTATATATCCATTATGATCATCAATTACCGCATGGACAACGCTCAGTCCTAATCCAGAACCCCTTTTGCGATCTTGTGATTTGGTGGTAAAGAAAGGATCAAAAAATTTTGACAATACTTTATCCGGAATGCCTGTTCCCGTGTCAGATATTGTAATTTTGACGTATTGGCCTTTTGGAATTTTGTTAAAAATGCCATAATTATTCTGAACCACACAAAAGTTTTCACTTCTAATCTTTAAAGTACCAATATCGTTCATAGCATCCCGGGCATTATAAATCAAATTGGTAATTACCCTGTTTATTTGGGCAGGACCTCCCAGGACGTTCATCAAATCATCTGGCAAGTCCACTTCAATGTTTAAAGTATCTGGTATATCCTGTACCTCATCCAAAGTCTGAAGTATCAGAGAATTTATGTTTAGAGGTTCCTGGTTGTAATGACCGCGCCGGCCAAGAGATAGAAGTTGCTGATTTATCTCAGAGATTTTTAAGGCGGAATTTTTCATGGTTTCAAGGTATTGCAATAAGGGGCTGTCCGCAGGAAGATTTTCAGCGATTAAATCCGGATATGCGACCAAAGGCGCCAGGATATTATTGAAATCATGCGCCACCTGCCCCGCAATTCTACCGGCCGTTTCCAATCTCTGGGCGCGAGCGGAGAATTCCTGCAACCTTTTTGTTTCTGTTATATCTCTCATAGTTGACATGATCGAATCAACAGTTCCGTCAGCCGAAAACTCAGGAATCAGCCTGATGTCAAAAACAAGCTTGCCATTCGAATTGCTGGTTTCGAATTCGACATGGACATCTTGATTGGTTTCCAGTACCAATTTTATATTATTTTCCCAAAAATCTGCTGCGGATTGAGGGAAATTTAAATCCTTATGCGTTTTACCTATAAATTTATTGGCAGCCATGCCATAGAAATGTTCAATCGCGGAATTGACGTATAGATGACGGCATTTTTCATCAAATCTTGCAATAATATCCGGTGAATTCTCAGATAAAGCCCTGTATTTTTCTTCACTTTCCCAAAGCTCTTTGGCGGCCATCATACGATCAATAGAATAACGGATAGATCTTTCAAGTTGAGGCCCTTCGATTTTGCTTTTTAACAAATAGTCCGACGCCCCGGCTTTGACAGCCTGATGATCCACATCATCATCACCCTGCCCGGTTAACAAAATTAGGGGGAGAATACAGCCGCGGCGGCGAGCTTCGCTGACCAAATCAAGGCCGCAATATTCGCCGAGATAATAATCGATTAAGTAAACATCATGAGAGTGTTTAGCAACCGAATCAAAAAATTCATCCGGCTGAGAAGTCCATTCAACGACGAACTCGACATTTTTTATTTCCTTCAATATTTCCCGGCATAAAATAAAATCATCTTGATCATCATCGACTATCAAAAGTCTGAAAGCGCCACATTCCATTTTATACTCCAGTCAAACACGTTGGCAAATCTACGATCTCAAACCAATAGCGGCTCAAGGTTTTCATTATATCTACTAATGATTCAAACGAAACCGGTTTGGTGATAAATGAATTAACGCCCAAATCATAGGTCCTTAATATGTCCTCTTCAGCCTTGGAAGTTGTAAGTACTACAATTGGAATTAGACGCAATTTGGGATTAGATTTAATTTCCTTAAGCGCCTCTCTGCCGTCCTTTTTCGGCATATTTAGGTCAAGTAAGATTAATCCCGGCAAATTATCTGGCGAACGGTCGCTAAATTCATTGCGGCAGTTTAGATAATTCATCAGTTGTTCGCCATCTTCAACAATCACCAGTTCATTGCAGAGACGGTTATCTTCCAGGGCTTCCCGAGCCATTAAGGCATCATCAGGATCATCCTCAGCCAGCAAGATGGTAATCGGTCTCGAATTGGCTTTCATTATCAGTATCTCCCTTCTTTATTTGTTTGGGTAAAGATATTATGAATTTCGCGCCTTTTCCCGGATGACTCTTAACGACAATGCTGCCGCCGTGCCGCTCGATTATTTTTCGGCAAATTGCCAGCCCGATTCCGGTTCCTTCATATTCGTCCCGCCCATGCAATCTCTGAAATATAGTAAAGATTCTATCCGAGTATTTTTGATCGAAACCGATACCATTATCTTCAATTACAATGCGGCACATACTTGAATTTGGATCCTTTGCGCATTCCTTGTCATCCGCGGCCGGCGAATATATTTTCACATGCGGTGCAACGCCAGGTTTATGGAATTTTAGCGCGTTTCCAACCAGATTTTGTATTAATTGACGCATCTGAAGGGCGTCAGTTGTTACGACCGGTAAATCGCCCACCGTTACAAAGGCATTTAATTCTTCGATTCGAATTTCCAAATCGGAAAGTACTTCGGCGACTATTTTATTGAGATCCGTAGGGGTAGGCGGAAGCGCTTTGGTTGTTACTCTTGAAAAGGCCAATAAATCATCGATTAGCGTTTGCATGCGGTCAGCAGCATTTTGTATTCGCTTAAGATAATCACTTGCCTTCTCAGGTATGCTTTCACCTAAGGCAGTATTTAATCTATCTCCAAATGCTCTGACTTTCCTCAGAGGCTCCTGTAAATCATGAGAAGCTATCGAAGCGAAATCCTGTAACTCCTTATTACTTCTCTCCAGGCGAACCGCAAAATCCTTTAATTTGTTTTCTGCTTTGATTTTTTCAGTAACTTCCCGGCAATTTACGACAATCCCATTTAGATCCTCAATATGTGGTAAATAGGTTGCCGCGCCTTCAAGATATAACCAGCATCCATTTTTGTGGTGAATTCTAAATGCGGGAAGACTGACAGTTATTCCGGGGTTATCAATAGAATCCTTTATGGCGACTTTATACTCATTGCAATCTAATGGATGTATCCATTTCTCTAATGTGTTCCTGGACAGATCTTGCTGTGATAAACCCAGTATTTTTTCCACCGAAGGACTGCAATAACCGGTAATGCCATTGTCAGAAATTACAATAGTCAAATCTGTCGTGTTCTCAGTCATTGCCCGGAAATATTCTTCACTTTTTGAAAGAGCTTCCATGGCGCGGTCGCGCTCCTGACGACCCGATTCTATTTGATCGAGCATTTCATTAAAACCATTATAAAGAGAACCGATCTCGTCATTGCTTGATTTTTCGGCCCGTATCGAATAGTCTTCCTTAATTGATATTTCCTTCGCTATTTTTGATAATTTTATAATGGGCGTGGAAATGATGGACTGCAATTTCCTTGCCAGAAAATAAGATATGATAATAAGAATGGTCACGAGTAGAAGTATGGTACCAAGATAGCTTCTTATTTTGCTATCCATAACCTCCTCTGAAGCGACAATGTACAAATAACCATAATTTTTATTTTCATGAATGATGGGTTTAATTAAGTGAAGATGATCCGAATAAAATTGCGTCACATCACCAGATTCTATGTATTCATAGTTAAGATAAGGATCATAATTATCGCTTCGATATATTGCAAATTCATTTCGATTCACGTCAAATAATGCGGCGTATTCAATCCAGTGTATGGTCGAATAGTTCTTCAGGATATCTTCGGCACCAGAATGATCATTGAATGCCAGAGCGGCGATGCAAGTGTTGCCGATTATGGTAGCGTTTAACTGGACATCTTCGATTAATTCCACCTTGTACGAAATCAAATCGGAAATAATGATATAAGTAAACCCGATAACAAGCACCAACAAAGACACCGAGAATATAATAAGAGTCAGTTTACTCTTAATGGTTAAATCCGAGAAGACTTTATTCATGTTTTTCCTCACAATGAATAATTTTCGCAACTGAATAAAGGTGATGACTAAAAATCAATTTGGAATTTTTCAAGGCACATTCATTAATTTCGAAACTGACTTTGTTCCCATGGTTGTAAAAATTTACCAAAACTCCTTTATCGCCAAATCCATTTGTGTCTCCGACCGTTAGGGCATTATATTCCCCCGCAATGTCCAGTATTTCTTTCAGATGCTTTGTTTCCGATTTTGATATAAATAGAATATTGCACCTGCCAATCGACGCCGCAGTTGGGAAGTACATAATCTTTGTTTTCTCGTTTTTTATTTTACGATCCTTGTACAGTTCATCGAGTAAATCTCCAAATATGTTTTCACCCACGACACCAATTATGAAGGCGTTTGAACTGTCTTTTTCCAATGTAGAATCCGGCCATTCAATGAAATTGGCGATCTTTTCCAGAAATGTTGCCTTGATCATTTCTGTGGTTATGTTGCTGGCTGAGGCCATCGGGCCTGATATCATCAGGATTGCCAATGTGATAGCCGTTATTGCATATTTCATCTCAACCTGACCCCTTCATATAAATTCCAAAATCCGGGAATTAGAATTTCACTCCAAAACCGAGGTTAACAGTCCGACCAACTCCAAGGGTTCCTTTATCTGCCCATGGATTACTCTCCGTCGCGGGATATCGTATTTCCTGATTCAAAACATTGCCAATCTTCAAATTTGAAAACAATCCAGTTCCGCCAATAGCGTTTATCCGCAGATTAGCATCCCAAACCGTATAAGCGCCAATTGCCTCACCCAATCGGGCCGGTTGATTCTCGAAGACACCGTAGGGATTCTCAGCGCTGGGCGGTTCAATCATGACAAAATTATCAGCCCATTTGGTTTCCATTCTATCCAGGTACCTCCCAGATACGGCCAGATTAATATTGTGGGGAAAAAGATATGAGGCTTTTAGATATCCCAACAATTTCGGTGCATAACCCAACTCAATATCTTTCTTGCCCGACTCATTGTTCTGCGATGAGAAATAGCATGTTGTCAGGTTCACGGTTAATTGATTGATCGGTTTTGCCATTAAGCCCAATTCCATTCCGTAGTTGGATACATTCCCCGAGTTTGAACTCCACGGAGATGACCTAAAAACATCATTGAAGCGAGAGATTAATTTATCGGCAGTATTCTTGAATATGCTGATATCAATCACTAATCGAGGTGAAATATCTCCCAAATAATTGACCTCAAAAGTAGTGATTTCAGAAGGTATCAGCCGGCTGTCGAATAGAAGTGACTCGGTTAACTGATATATTGATGGGGCTTTAATTGCCCTTCCGTACAAAAACTTGATGGCGTGATTTTGGGCGGGTTGATAAATTGCCGCCAATCGGGGTATAAATTGAATTCCGGTCGAATTTAATGCGGCTGTATTTTTGAATTTAAATTATCTAAAGGCTTGTAAAGGATAATTTCAGATGTAAATCCGCTGCGATGTTCAAATCGTCCGCCTGCAATAATTGAAAAATTCTCCATGAGAGATACGCCGAATTGCGCAAAGGCGGCCTTTGCATAACAATTTGAATTTGGATCCATGCCCAAAGTAATGGAAACCAAATCTATGATATTTGCCTCGGCTTTACTATCAGCTATATTTCGAAGGTAAAAACCAAAAGTAGAGTTGAACCAATTGTTTGGCTTTATAAATATATCGGATTCAATCTCAAAGGCATTTGAGCCTTCATCTCCTCTGGATAAACCGTTGTCACTAATGTAGTCATAGTTGATTTCATAATTATATTCCTGATATGCAAACCTGTTTGACACCGAAACAACATCTGAAATCTCTTTGTCAAAACCAAGCGCCAGAATGGAAGATTGGGTAATGCACTTTTGTTCCTTGGAGGATGTAATACGTCCGTCAATAGTTCCCATCTCTGTTCTGTTAAAGCTGAAATCAAAATTAAATGAATTGTATTTTCCTGCGACCCCGGCATATTTATTATTAGAGGAAAGATTGTTTTTTGCCGTCAAATCCTCAGGCAATCCCGCGCTTAAAAGTATATCGGGACCATTGGTCATCATGTCAGTATAGGGATTATCGACTCCGCGATCATGAAATCCGGAAACATTCATGGTTAAAAAACCATTTTCAGTATAACTTGAATGCCGGTAAGTCAATCGAGCATTATGATTAGAACCGTAAGAACTTCCCAATAGATTGGGTTTAGTTTCTTTCGAAGTTTCATTGGTGATAATGTTAATAGCGCCAAAAAAAGCGCCGCTGCCGTATATCACCGACATAGGTCCGCGGACCACTTCAATCCTGTCAATAGCCTCTACGGGAACATTAATTTTGTTGAACGGATAGCTGCTATTTATATCCTCGACCTGGTTTACACCATTGATCAAAATAATCAAATCATTAAATGGACCAGTGGAGAAGAATCCACGCACTCCAAAATTCTCCGAACCGCGCCAATAATAATCATCGACCATATAGAGGCCCGGAACACTCTGCAATATTTCCTGAATAGTCTTATAACCGAAGTTTTCAATTTCATTGCGTGTTATTATGACAACACTGGCCGGTATATCCTTAACCTTTTCGGCCTGTTTGCCCGCGGTCGTTATTACCGCTTCAACGTTCATCAACTCATCTAAGGATAATGAGAATAAATCCTGTGGCTGAGTTTCAGAATCGGCGATGATAGGCGAGCCAAGTATGCCTGCCGTTATAAATACAAGCAGAAATGCATAATATTGTGATTTAAAATTGCTATAATTCACAATTCCCTCCTCTTATATCTTGTTGTGCATAAAATTTTTTTATGTTTTACACGTAATTTCCGAAGCATCCTGTTGTCATACTATTTTCCCTATTCTGCTATTGGCGCCACAATTTTTGGCCCAATTACAGTTTTAACTGCAGGATAAGCCCAGATATCCCAATTACCCCATTTAGTAATTAGTTGTATCGTCAGTTATTAAATAACCTTTAACCAAAATATTAATAGATTTCAACATTAGTCTAACATACATTGGATAGATTAGTTAGATCTTCAGCACAAACCGAGGCGGAATTTTATTAAAAAGGGTAACCATATCTAAGGCAATTAAGAATAATAATTTGAACGATAGACCAATGTAATTATATGGCAACTTATCAAATTGCCAATTCTAACAATATTCGAATGTACAAAAATAAATCGGGGTGAGAGGATTTGAACCTCCGACATCTTGCTCCCAAAGCAAGCGCGCTGCCAGGCTGCGCTACACCCCGAAACGAGGATCTAATCTACTTTTGTTTTATCGGAAAGTCAAGCCGTTCATGATATCCGTTCGGCCAGCAATTGCGCGGCTTTAAAGAGGGCCTTGCCTCGATGTGACACTTTGTTTTTATCTTCTAATGATATCTCGGCGAACGTCTTACCCAATGGAGGATAATAAAAGACCGGATCGTAGCCGAAGCCGTTAGTAAACTCAGACGACACCTCGGTTATAAATCCTTCAACCGTGCCGTCAACCAATTTGGTGTCGTTTTCGCCAAAACTTATTGCGATCACGCATCTAAATCGAGCCGTTCGTTTCTCTTTTTCAACCCCGGCCATCTCATGAATTAGCTTTCGATTATTGTCTTCATAACTGCATCCCGGGCCGGCATAGCGGGACGAATAGACTCCCGGTGCCCCATCAAGAGCGTCAACTTCAAGACCGGAATCGTCAGCCAGCGAGGGGAGACCGGTTGCTTTGAAAATACCTTCAGCTTTTAGAATTGCGTTTTCTTCGAGAGTCATACCGGTTTCTTCGATATCCGGAAAATCTTCAAAATCTTTTGAGGTCAATATTTCAATATCGAGGTCATCGAGCAGATTTTTCATCTCCCGAACTTTATCCCGATTATTTGTCGCCAGTACCAGTTTCATGGATTATTCCGATTTTATTAGGTGTATCAATACTTCGTGATATCAACCCGGATGATGTTTTCGATGCGTTGGCCCAGGAATCTTTCGGCAACGGGAGTGAATTTCTCGGGCACATCAGAAACAAAATACTTATGAACAGCCGGAGTCGATTCTTCCTTTAACAAATTATTTTTCTCAAGATACTGTTTCAATTCAATCGCGGTAAATGTTGCCGAATCTATGATTTTCACATTGTCGCCAACCGCTTTCTGAATCGGCTCTTTTAATAGTGGATAGTGAGTACACCCCAGAACAAGCGTATCAATATCGTTTTCACGCAGAATTTTCAAATAATCTTCAGCTATCAAATAGGTCGCCTCTTTATCCTGATATCCTTCTTCCGCCAAAGGCACAAACAGGGGACAGGCCAGTGAAAAAACTTTTATCTCGGCGTCTATCTCGTGAATCGCTTTTGGATAAGCATCAGAGGCAATGGTAGCTTGAGTTCCGATAATTCCGACTTTGCCGTTATTCGTTGTTCGAATAGCCGCCCTCGCTCCCGGTTTTATTACTCCCAGCATCCCGATCGCGTTTTCCGCGGAGACAGTATCGATTGCTACGGCGGAGGCGGAATTGCATGCGCCGACGATAAATTTGACATCCTGCTCGAGCATGAAGGCGACATCCTGACGGGTAAACTGAATGATGATATCTTTGGATCGGGGACCGTACGGAGTCCGGCCCATATCACCAAAATAGACTAGATCCTCATCAGGCAGTACATTCATAATCGCCGCCAGAACCGTCAATCCGCCGACACCCGAATCAAAAACGCCAATCGGTTTATTTTTCATCATATCCTTTCGTACTTGGCCTTAAATCTCTTAATCGAGTTATAAATCGCTTCTGCGATATCATTTCGAAAACTCTTTTTGCGCAGCAAATTTTCTTCATCCTTGTTGGATATAAACGCGGCTTCGATCAAAATCGAAGGCATATAGACGCGATTCAAAACAAAAAAAGCGGCATGGTCGACACCGCGAGGCCGAATATTTATTTTTTTGCGCACTTCGATATCGGTCATATAAGCCAGATCCGCGGACTCGGTCAAAAACTCAGTCTGAATCATATCATTCAATATAAAAGCCAAATCATCTTCGGGATTTTTGTCAAGACCGGGATCGTTTATCAAAAACGGGGCATTTTCAATCTGAGCGATTGCCCGGGCGGAATCATTTTTGGCCGGAGCGAGATAAAACACCTGATGGCCGCTGGCCTGCTTTTTAGATGACGAATTGCAATGAATCGATACAAATAAATCGGCCTTGGCATCATTGGCGATTCTGGCCCGCTCGTCCAGAGAAACATAAGTGTCCTTGGTGCGGGTCATGACAACCTTAAATTGCTTGTCTTTGCGGATTAATTTTGCCAATGCCTCGGCGATTTCAAGATTAATCTCTTTTTCCCGAGTTCGTTTATTTCTGCCAATCGCGCCGTAATCGCTGCCGCCATGTCCGGGATCAATGACAATTACATCGATTTTCTCATCGGGGCCAATTCGGTTAATATCCGTACTGAGGCTATCCGGGTTAAAAAGCGCGTCTTCAATCGATATCTGCAACCGTCCCGGATTGGACTTAAATGTATGATGAAACTTCTTATATCCCCGCCTCAACCGAAACGATATCTGCGCCGATGTTTCAAATTGAAAGGCATTTATTTTCCAAACGTGGCGGCGGTCAATGCTTGACAATATTTTGTCGGTATTTATCCTGACATCAGGAAAGTGGATATTTATCCAATTACCCTCGCTTTCGGTTATTTCAAAATGCAGAGGCGCGGTCATAAAGATTTCAATCAAAAGGCCGTTGGCCTTTGGCATTATGGCTACGTCGGTAATATGAAACCACTCGGCATCAATGCTCAGGGTTCTTCGTTCCTGATTCCATGAAATGTTTTCGGGCCGTCCCAGATTTAAAAGAGGGGAAAAATATTCAGCCGGCACATACAGGGCGCCTTTTTTGACAAGCGCGGGAACCATCATATTAAAATTATTGCCATTGATATTCACATAAGGAGAACCGACCATAAATTCATAACGGTTGGTATCAAGAATCATGCGAACTGAAAATCCCGGAGTAATCCATTCGAGGCGTCCGATGAGAAGCTGATTCAGCTGCGAGAGATTATAATAGAGGGCGTCATCCGCCCCGTATGACGATATTTTTTCCGTTCCCCCGGAAGTTTTGACTTTTACATCATCAGCTTGAAGGCCACCGCAAGAGATAAAGAGAAAAATAATCAATATCCAAAGGGTCAATTTCATTTATTATGCTCTCTTATCTTTCGGGCCATATCCCGGTCAGCTTCTCGTTTGGCAATCGCCTGTCTTTTGTCATATTTTTTCTTGCCTCGGGCAATGCCCAATTCAACTTTGGCATACGGTCCTTTGAAATATATCTTTAATGGTACGATTGTATAACCCTTCTCATTGATGGCCTTCCAGAGCTTTTTTATTTCTCTTTTATTGAGCAGCAAACGGCGTTTGCGAATTGGATCATGATTTTCTACCGTTGCCATTTTATACTGACTTATATGTAAATTGATTAAAATTACTTCGCCTTCGATAATCGTGGCATACGCGTCCGCCATCTGGATTTTGCCGATCCGAATGGATTTGACTTCACTGCCAACCAAAGATATGCCGGCCTCGATACGTTCCATAATTTCAAACTCATGGAAAGCCTTGCGGTTGGTCGTAATAACCTTTATTTTTCTCTCTGCGTCAGACATTGCATGGAAAATAGAGTGGTACAAGCGTTAGGGCAATATAATTGTTACATTAAAGGACTCGATATGGCGTCAAAAAATAAAAAATCTTCATATGATTTTAGAGTAGGGATCCTACAGTTTAAACCCAAACTGGGTGATGTTGAATACAATCTGGGAGCCATAAAGCGTTATTTGTCCCGTCGAAAATTCGACCTGGCCGTACTACCCGAACTGGCCACGACCGGGTATAATTTCCCAAACCGGGGTTACCTTGAAAATGTTTCAGAGACGAGAAATGGCAAATCATCAGAGTTTTTCAAATACCTGTCGGCAAAAACAGGCGGGGCAATCGTTTGGGGTATGGCCGAAAAATGCAGGGGGAAAATATATAACACGGCCATCTTAACTACTCCCGAAGGAGACCAATTTTACTACCGGAAAACTCACTTATTTTTCAGAGAAAAAGAACTTTTCAATCCCGGTAATACAGGTTTTAACGTCTTTGAATGGCGGGGAGTAAAAATCGGATTGATGATATGTTTTGACTGGATTTTTCCCGAGGCGGCCCGCACGCTGGCTCTGAAAGGAAGCCAGATTATATGCCATCCATCAAATCTGGTTATGCATTACTGCCAGGATGCAATGATAACGCGTTCAATAGAAAACGGCGTTTTTTGTGCTCTGGCCAATCGGGTTGGAGTGGAAAATTCGGCCGGGATTAATTTGAAATTCACGGGTGGTTCTCAGGTTACCGATATCTGGGGCCGGAGAATATTGCAATTTACATCTGCCGAGCAAGCCTTCAAAACGGTTAAGGTAAATCCTTCAACGGCCGATACTAAAACAGTAAACAATTATAATCATCTGTTTGATGATAGGGTGGTTAAATACTATCAAAACTACCGAGGTGGTTTATGGAATCAACCGGGGTCGTAAAAGGCGCGAATATTTTAGTCATCGATGATGAACCTGAAATAACGGAAATAATAGAAGCGTTTCTCGATAACGCCGGATATAATGTTCAAGTAGAAAATAGTCCGACCAAAGCCGTTGCACTGGCTAAAACTTTGAGTCCGGATCTGATACTACTCGATATTATGATGCCCGGTACAGATGGTTATCAAATATGCAACCGCATTAAAGAAGAACCGGGACTGAGCAATACACCGGTTATTTTTCTGACCGGGAAGGACTCAAAGGACGATCAGGGACGATCATTTCAGGTTGGCGGGGATATGTATATTAAGAAGCCATTTAGCTGTGAAAGACTGCTTGAAATTGTAAATATTGTGTTGTTGTCGGTTAACAAAGGCTAGGCAATTAAAAACTCCGGAACTTTCCGGAGTTTTTTGTGTTGACAATATTGTGCAGTGCACTATATTTGAATTATGAAGATAATTAAACGATACAGGAATCGCCGTTTATACGACACGGAACTTAGGGAGTTTATTGTTATTCCTGATTTGGAATTAATGGTGCGGCAAAATAAGTCATTTGTCGTAATCGATAATTCCACGGGAAAAGATATAACCTTATCGGTGCTCACGGCGGTCCTTGGCGAACAGGTTCACAATTGGCGTGATACCGACCTGTCGCTGGATTTATTGCAATCAGTTATAAAAATAGGAGGTCGCCGTTCCATGAATATTTTGAAGAATACGGCTCTGGCCGGAATCGGACTGGTTAATATAACCAGGAAAAAGGCGGAAGAATTAATTGAGACTCTGATTAAATCAGGGGAACTTTCCAAATCCGATAAAAAAGAAGCGGTAATGGAGCTCTTGGCAAAAGCGGAAAAAAGCGCCAAAGAAACCAAAGACAAGTTCACAAGAGGAATCGACAGGGGCATCGAGAATTTTCCCCTGGTTATGAAATCAGATTTCGAAAAGCTCGTAAAGAAAGTAGAGGGCTTATCGCGTAAATTAAATAAGCTTGAGAAAACGATTTCGTCCTGATATAAGGCGGGTTTGGCTGAATATTACTGATTTTTGCGCGGAAATGTCAAGCAGTAACAGGATTGTTTCATCATCCATCGAGATTGCATAAGTGACCGCATTGGGCATTAGTCCGATGGCATTCAGTCAATTGCGTCCAATTGCCATTTTATATTATATTTTCATTCCATGCTCCAGAAATTGAATTGCTGGATAAAATATCGACACCGAAATGATATATATTTTGCTTCTTTGGATTCTCTTCAAAATGAAAATTTCCCCAATCTTTAACCCGGTTATTGAACTTGTTTGACCCGTATATTTGCGGTAAATTATATGCCTTATGAATGAGGCATTGAATTTATGCGGACTATCGCGTTCTGATTTAGAACAGCTGATGGAATCAATTGGAAAGAAACCATTCCACGGCCGTCAATTGTACAAGTGGCTT
The DNA here is from genome assembly GCA_043819555.1 of Candidatus Zixiibacteriota bacterium. Classification (GTDB taxonomy): domain Bacteria; phylum Zixibacteria; class MSB-5A5; order GN15; family JAAZOE01; genus JAZGGI01. Next base: position 17,871 of record JBDREQ010000053.1, read on the forward strand.
TATAAGAAAAATATTTTTGACTTTACCCAAATGACCGACCTTGGCCAGGGATTGCAAAAGATCCTTTTGGACAAATACAGGGTGGAAATTCCTCGGGAAATTGACTCTCGCAAATCAAGCGATGGAACCACCAAATTCCTCCTGCGTCTTGAGGATAATGAGGTAATTGAATCGGTTTTAATTCCTGATGAAAAATCCGTCCGAATGACTTACTGCATTTCTTCTCAAGTCGGTTGCGCCCTTAATTGCGGGTTTTGCGCGACCGGCCAATTGGGATTTAGGCGCAACCTGACAGTAGGGGAGATTGTCGGTCAGGTTATATTTATCCGTCGACTAAAAGGTTCTGATGCCTTTGATAATTTGGTTTTTATGGGAATGGGGGAGCCCTTGCTGAATTTGGATAACGTCTTGGCGTCTATTGACATATTAACCGATTCGCTGGGATTCATGCTCGGCGCCCGAAGGATGACTGTCTCAACGGCCGGGATTATCCCTGGAATAATAAAACTGACCGAATCGGGCTCCAAAGTAAATCTGGCGGTTTCATTAAACGCGGCCGATGACAATCTCAGAAAGCGTCTTATACCGATCGCCAAATCATATAAACTGAATGATTTAATTGAAGCAGTAAAAAAATGGACAAAAGCCGGAGCAAGACGCGTTACGTTTGAATATATATTGATTAAAGACATCAATGACAGCGATCGTCATGCCATAGATTTATCCAAACTTATCCGGGGGGTGCCGTGTAAAATTAATATATTGGCCTTTAATCCGATCGCTGGATGCCCCTGGGAAGCTCCCGGCAGTGAGGCTGTTGATCGATTCGCAAAGATATTATTTCCACGGGCGCCGGCAGTCACTGTCCGGCAAAGCCGGGGTGGAGATATTGCCGCGGCCTGCGGCCAATTGGCAGGCCAGAAGGGATATTTATGCGCCTAAAGAGATTATTAATTATCCTGATTCTGATAGCCGGGATTTGCCCGAATTCATCTGAAGCCCAAAATATATTTGTTAAAAAAATAAGCCCCGATAAAAATTTGTGGGGAATTCGATATTTAAATATTCCGATCGAAAACAGACGAAATGATACCGCCAGAGTTAGCGCTGAATATTTTATTAAATATGACGACCATTATCTCTCCGGCCTTGAAAGAATCGGATTCGATACAACTTTTGTTGTCCCCCCGAATTCCACTAATGAATATCGATTCTATTATGAACTGCCGGGTTCATTTGGCCGTTCAAAATCGCGTCTGTTAATTCGCTGGCAATATGATAATCCTCTCGCATCCGATACTATTAAGGATTCGACTTTGCAATCATTCAATACGACCGTGGTCGCCATCGGGGAAGCCGAGCAATACGACACTAAAAGGTATTGTCTTGGCCCGGCCTATGGCACTCTGCATTCTCAGGATTTCTTCTTTGAATATCCGCGATTGCTATTGTATTTGCTGGCCCGCCAAAAAACTGTGGATGAGATAGGAAAACTTCTTCGAGTCGATCTCCGCTCAAATTACTTGATTATTGACAGATTGCGGGCGGAGGGTTTATTTAGCGAGAATCAGGCAGACCTCAATCCCCGGCTTATGGCCATTAGCGAAAACGAAGGTCTCGCTGTGCGGCCACTAATCAATGTTATGACCGAATCTTTTAAGGCATGGTACGACTCGACCGGCAAAGTGAAACTTGATGAGTTTTTCAAAGAAACTGAAATTGATCCCGGCCCGGCTGGATCAAAATCACTTAACCTTCTGATTCTAATTTCATTGCTTAATGAAAACTGGTCAGAACCTGAAAACTCATCCGGAATGGAATCATATAATTCAATTAAATGGATCGTTCAAGGCGGTGATTTTTTTATGCCTCGCCTGTGTCTGGGCAGTTATGAAAGGAATGGCAATTTTGTATTTTTAACTTTTTCATTAGATCCCGTGCACGGATTTGAGAAAGCCCGTCTTATCGGATTAAATGATAAAATTGAGGAACAATTTAGGCTTGAGAAAGATAACGTTCCGGGGATATCCGCTAATCAGTTTGGTGAATTAATGAAAATCGCTCGGCAAAGCGGATTGATTGAAGATGTCCTAAAAGACATTATTTCCTTACTTGCATCAACAAAAGCCAATCTTGAATTTTATCAGGAATACCAGGAACCATACCTGGCCGACTATCTGATTCGTTCGGTTGTCGGGGGAGCGTTTGCCGAAAAACGGCATCAGGATAATATTGACTTCATAATCATAAGGCAATAAAAATGAAAATACCATTGTTTATGATTACTCTGATCGCGGGATTTCTACTTCTATCATTTACCGGATGCCAGAATGATATCGTAAATCGCGACGAAATACCTTTAATAAAAGATACCGTATCTGCTATCGAGACTGTCATTAAAGCTCGCAATACCATTTATCTTGATTCTTTGTTATGTTCCGAGGCGTCATCAGCCGGTACTACTCCTGAGTCAATACTGAGTTTTATTTATGATGATAATTTGAGCGAATTTACCGGATTTAAAGGACGGCAAATATTTTACAGAAATGAAGCGGCTCGAGTTGATTGTTCGGTTGGCGGACCAAACGGTCCCATAAAAGAAATAACTATTACTCTTAAAAAAGAAAATGAAGTTTGGCTGTTAAAAAAGATTGAGCCCCGGATCGATGATTCCGCTCCGCCAATAAAAGATACAATTAACTCCGATTCCGTATAGTAATAAATATAATGCCAAAAAAAACCCGCGGGCTCCGCGGGTTTTTTATTCATTGACGTTTATTTGAATTTATAATTCAGCCTTGCTTTTAGAGCCATCAGTGATTGTATTGGAATATTTCTCATCATCAAGGATTAATTCCAGGGCATTTAAAACTGTTCGGTCATATTTATGAATTATGCCCTCGTATAATCCGCGTTGACCATAAAGCTTCGTAAATATTTCTCTTTTAATAGAACGCCGAATATAGTCTTGAGATTCCGTGAAATCACCATCTTTTTCAGTTTCAATCAAGGTCTCAATATTTTCAATCGATAATTTAAACAACTCTTCTTTATCTTCCTCAGTTATTATCTCTTTCAAATCTTCAACCGATGCCTCAAGAGCGGTTTTATATGTAAATGCTTTTTCCTTCAAGAATTCCTTGAATTCCTCCAAAACCTCGTCGCTTACTTCAAAATTCCAGTCAATTTCCGGGTGAGCTGCCGAATACTTGACCGCAAAGTCAAAAAACATTGATTGCGCAGTCATACTCATCTCAATTGGAAGCCATGGTTCCGGTTCAATTAATTGGTCAGGATAAATTCCACCGCCGCCATATACTTCGCGCCCGCCATTAGTATAAAATACTTCCTTTTTTTCGTCGACAGCCAGGCTGTCTGCTGACGGATGATCATCCATTTGATCCATGAAAGCATCAGCACTGCGTTTATGGTTTCGTTCGGGACGCTGAATGCATCTCCCGGATGGAATATAATATTTCGCGGTGGTTAATTTTAAGGCAATACTCTGGTCGGGGCCGACTGGGAAAACTTGCTGAACCAACCCTTTTCCATAAGTTTCCTGCCCCATTATTATTCCGCGGTCCCAGTCCTGAATAGCGCCAGCGACAATTTCCGAGGCCGAAGCTGTACCGCCATTAACCAGCACCACGACTTTACCTTCCGGATAAATTGGGGGCTTATCGGTATGATAGTATCGTTCCGATCCTATATCACGGCCGCGGGTGAAAACCACCAGTTGAGCGCTGTCCAAAAACAGGTTTGCCGTCTCAATTGCCTGATGGAGCAAGCCGCCGCCATTTGACCTGAGATCAAATATCACGCCTTCTATCGGTTTTTCCCTTAATAAATCCGCAAAAGCTTCCCGAAGTTCTCGGTCGGTTTCCTCCGCGAATCGAGAAAGTCTGACATAGCCGATATTGGTTCCTTCTATAAAGCCATAATAATTGACCGATTTAAGCTCGATAACGGCCCGCTCAATATTATAATCAAGAAGTTCTGACACGCCTTCACGTTTTATTTTTATATTAATGGCAGTTCCGGCAGGCCCTCTCATCATTTTAACCGCATCAGTAGATTCCATGCCCAGAGTCGGCTTGCCCTCAATCTCCCATATAATATCACCGGCCTGCAGCCCCTTGCGGTAGGCGGGGGTGCCTTCCATTGGAGAAATTACCCGGATGCGCTCGCCTCGGCTGTCAATTGAAATGCCAAGGCCTTCATATTTTCCGTGAGTCGATTCCATCAAATCTTCATAACCGCTCTCTTCCAGCAAGACCGAAAATGGATCAAGGTCGGCCAGCATTCCTTTAATACCGGAACGAATTAATTTCTTGACATCGACCTCTTCCATATATCGATTCTTAATATGGTAAGCCATATTATTGAAAATTTTAATATTCTTATAGAGAGTTTCCGGACTGTCAGGGTCATCATCTTTAATTTCAGGAGTTTTTTCCTGCGCGTCAATATTCATCGTGTCAGCGACAATCATATCGCTATTTACCGCGAAATTATTATGCAGCTGTTGATAAACGTTCTCTTCTTCGGCGCTGGATGTTTGCATGGCAATACCCGAACCGGTAACCCATAACAATCCCATTGCAAATACAAATAAAGCCGTCAGCTGAAGCAAAAACCTGCGAAGATCGAACATTTTATCCTCCTAAACAAGATGAATGTCTTATCAGAATATAATCAAAACTCGACAATATGCCAATTTATATCAAGTATAAAGCAAATAAACGACCCGCCGTATAAATCCAGTGTCTTATTTCTTAAACGCCAAAGACTTGCAAATGGTTTCAATTTTTGAACAGTTTTGTTCAACTCTTAATAATGGTTGCGGGATAATTGCTTACAGAGATTTCAAAAATACCGCCAATAAATCACATTTAGAAAGCAGCATAATTCTTATATAGTATATATGCATCTGTATGCGAATTATGCCAATCTCATTGCGATTAATTAGATTTGCGTTTGGCGCATGCAGTCAGATTACAATTGACCCGGAGTCGCTTGAAGTCTATTTTGACTTCTATGTTTGAAGGAATTGAATCCATAATTTTTGACCTTGACGGGACTTTGATAGATTCCTCCGAAGGAGTGATTGAGGCGACTAATTATGCCCTCAATCAATCCGGGATTGCTGAGCGGACGCCGGAAGAAATTAAGCGCTTTATTGGATATCCGTTGGATAAAATGTTTCCGGCTTTTTGCGATGTCCCGATTGGAAAATTAAAAGACTTATTTCAGGAGCGGGCTCGCCAATCTGTGGTAAAATCTACCGTACCGATTCAAGGGGCAGAGGAGATTATTCGATATTTATATTCATTAAACTACAAGCTCGCGATCGCTACTACAAAATTTACAAATCATACGACGGCAATATTGGCAAAACTCGGATGGGATATATATTTTGAGACTACCGCTTCAGGTGATGAAGTTAAAAATGTCAAACCGTCTCCCGATATTTTAAATCTGGCGCTTAAACGAATGGATTCGGTCATTAATAAGTCAATTATGATTGGCGACACCATGAACGATATTATCGCGGCCCAAAGCATTAATATGAGAGTTATAGCGATAAAATCGCCCTTTGGAAATGAAAATCTGGCAAAATATAATCCCGATTTACTGTTGGAAAATATAATCGACCTGAAGTCTGTTTTTAAATAATATGAGCTTCTCAATCCGGTTTATCAAACCTTCACTTGATTATTTAAAATCAAATGGCGGCGGACCATTTTTGAGGATATGGTTTATAAGATAAACAGCGTCGGCGACATCAACCGCGATATCAAAATTCGCGTCGCCCGATTCAATGGTTATTGGTGGAGTTCCACCCTTAAAAACATGATTAATTAAATATACTGCATCCCCAACATTTAGGTGACTATCATTATTCGCGTCTCCGCGCATAACGTCATAAATGTATATAGCGCCACTATTAATAATAGGTGTAAACGAAACCTCCCCCGAGTTCATTTCAGGGCCGAATTGCCCGAGAGTCACGGTATCAATAATATTCGACCGCCCGCCAATACTCAATGAATCAGTACCAATATAGATTTTTGCAATTGTCCCCGTGCCTGGCGGAATCGATTCAGTCGTCGAATAAATCCGATAAGCTTTCTTTTTGCCATCCGATGTGGCCGCCGTTTTCGTGACCGAAAATCCATCGGTACGCGTTCCACTGACTGAAATTGAATCAATCGTTAAATTTGTAATTGTTTTAGAAATGTCTATCGGAACCCTCATGCTCCATAAATCCAGGGAATTAGTGAGATCAACAGAAATAATCCCGATTTGACCGGCATACACGGAGTCAGTCGCATAGACCATAGTGTCGGCTAACGCAATAATGAAATTGTTTTCAATATCTGCTATATCACCCCATTCGGTAGTGATTGTCAGCGTCACGTCATATATGCCGGGAACATTATAAGAATGAGAAGGGTTTTGTATGTTTGATGTTGCCCCGTCGCCAAAATCCCAGTTCCATTGAGTCGCCTGCAAATCCGACATGTCAAAGAAATTTACATCAAACGGAACTTGTTCAGTAGTCTTATCAGCTACTATTTTTGCTCCCCATTCAATTGCTGAGCCAAGATCGATTATACCGTATCCGTAGTCATTGTCAGGAGTATTTGACTGGCTTGCCGTTTCAATTAAAGCCCTTCGGATTAGTTGCGGGGTGAAACCGGGCCTGGCAGAGAGCAGAACGGCGGCGCTGCCACCAGCCAGGGGACATGAGAGCGACGTGCCGTTTGCTGTCGTATATGCCGTCGTACCCGAAGGCGACGCGCAAAAAGTGGCAACTCCCCGTGCACAAACTTCCGGCTTTATGCGGCCGTCATACGTGGGGCCACGCGATGAAAATCCGGCTATATAACCATGGCTGTCAACTGCCCCGACGGCCAGAATTTCAAACGCGTCGGATGGGGGCAGCACGGAACCTGGGCCGGGGCCTTCATTACCCATTGAATTCGCTACTACGATGCCATAAGAAGTCGCCAGATTAGCCGCTATAGTAGTCACTGCTGTTTCGCCGTCTACGTCGGCATATACATACCAATCGATATAAGCAAGTGACGACGATATAACATCGGCTCCAATAGAATCCGCCCATTCGACTGCGGCCACCCAGTTATCCTCCTCAACCTGCGTTTCCGAACGGACATCTTCAGTCTTGGCCAATATAAATGAAGCCCCATAAGCGGGTCCGTATAATATCCCTTCTTTGGCGCCGCCCAAAGTTGACCATGTATACGTGCCATGATTATGCTGATTCTGAGCGTCGTTTACCTCGTTTTGAGTATTTCCATCATTAAATACAAAATCCCATTCGGCCAGGACACGACCAGTATTAAAGGCATCTGCAAAAGCTTCATGATCTTTCCTAAAACCAGTATCAAACATGGCCACGATTACGCCCTGCCCATTATATCCCTTTTCATGTACAGCAGGTACGTTAATCTGAACCAATTGATCCAGAGATTGGCCGTAATCCAGATAATAACTAGACTGAAGCCCATTCGGTATTATCGGATCTTTATGCTCTAAATCTATTTTTACCGGTTCCCGGATGTATTCCAATACCGGTCGGACTTTGGAAACAAATGGCAGGTTATTAATCGCATCCACCAAATCCAAAGAAATCTCAAAACTGGCGGCATTTAGCCAGCGGGAAGACTTCCTCAATTTGCCTCCCAGAGATTCAACTCGGCCAATATAATCAGAGGATACCTGAAGGTCCCCAAAAGTAATTTTATCCAGACCAACCTTAGCTCGGCGATTTCGAGCATTATCCGTTAGGGTAACAGATGCAGCCAATTTATCAAACTCATCTTTGGTTGAAATATTCTTATCAGTAAAAAACACCCAGATTTTGACAATATTGTTTTCCGCACGGGGTGTCAGATATGTTTTGACAACTTCAATCTTGTTATCGATTTCCTTATCCGTAAAAATTGGTTCAGAATTCAAAACCGATTTTTGCGCAAGCGCGCCGGATGTTAAAATAAGGATGACTATAAAAAAGAGCAAAAAATCAAATCGTCGGTTATACTTCATAATATCCACCTTTTTGGTTGCACCATATTATATTCAATTATTTCTTTTGGCCAAGCTTTTATTTTATAACCGACAAGAATTATGATTTTGTTCCGAATAGTGACTTATTATTTAATCACAAAATAATGGCGATTGCCGCGGTTGCAAATATAGAACCAATAAATAGGTAAATGTCCACAAGTGTGGGATTGTCGCAATATATTTTTGGCATATTTGATAATCTTCGCTAATGGCATTATTTATATATCATGCATAATGCGTTGTATGGCAATTAGATAAATGGAATGTGGAATAGCGGGAGATTGATTGGCTGACGGCATGTATGTTGCGTGTGTTTGTGCAGAAAAATGGGCCTGGTTTCTGAAATCGGAATAGGGCGGTAAAAATATGAAGAAAATTAGACAAATCAGAGGAATCACAATGGTCGAAATGATGGTAATCGTGGTTATAATCGGTATTATCTCGGCCATGGCACTACCTCGCTTTAAGATTACAATTGATCGACTCAAGTTTAAAACAGCTACCAAAGAGATGCTCTCGACCATGAGATTGGCGAGATCAAGCGCCATAACTCAAAAACAGCCATTTGGAGTGAATTTTGACGCCTCCAATATGACGGTTACGCTTTTTCAAGATATCGTCAATCAAGCGTCACAATCTTTTGAGTCGGGCGATTCAGTTATATATGTGGACACATTGCCTGATGATTGCTTTCTGGTGGCAACGACTTTCGGCGGTCAATCCCTTGTATATCAGCCCAATGGCTCTGCCTCGGCTTCAGGTTATGTCTGGCTTTTGTCTTATACAACCGACGATGATATTCATTTTGGGCTAATAAATGTATTGGCCTCAACGGGGCGGACTAAAGTCGATGGGATATATTACTATTAACAAAAAAAATGCTCCCTCCTTCTCATCCTCTGTAGGGCTCCGGATTAATTCGGAGCCCTTTAATATATTGATTTGAAATAAATTAGCAAAATAGGTTAAGAGTTAATCCCATAATGCCGAAAAAAATAAAAATTGAAACGTCGTGCAAAAATTTTGCCGGTAAAGCTTATGGCAAATTAAGGTAAATAAATTGACTCAAAAGACGATATAGAGATAGAATAAAACACAGTCTAACATAAGAAGAGAGGCCATGATATTTTCACGAGGTAGCAAGAGTTTGATTGGGCTTGATGTCGGGGCCAACTCGATAAAACTGGTAAAGCTTAATCATACAAAGAACGGCTATGCGGTCGATGCCCTGGCGATGCGTGAATTGCCGCCTGAGGCAATCGTATCCGATGAAATTCGGGATCGCGAAGCGGTTATTTTCAGTATTCAATCCGTTATGGATGAATGTGAAACGGGCACCAAAAATGTTGTTGTCGGATTATCAGGCCATTCATTGATAACCGATAAGCTGGTCATCGATAAAAAAACGGGAGCTGAGGCGGAGCAGGCAATATTATTTGAGGCCGAGCAGAGATCTCCATTTGATGTGGAAGATGTCGCTCTTGACCATCATGTTATTCGCATAAACGAGGAAACCAATAAAATGGAAGTCTTATTGGTAGCGGCGAGAAAAGAGTATTTACAACAATACCTCGAACTCATTATGGATTGCGGTTTGAATCCGGTAATTGTTGATACTGACGCTTTCGCTGTTTACAACGCTTATGTTAATAACTATGAAGTCGATCCCGGCAAAACTACCGCCCTGGTCAATATTGGACAGGATATAACCAGTATTCTGTATATTTATCAGGGTAGTTATCATTCGACCCGAGATATCGCGATCGGCACCCGCTCCATCTTTAATTCCATTCAACAGGAATTCAGGCTGAACCATGAATTGACCAGTAAAGCTATAAGAGGCGAAATGCAGGGATCAATTGACCAGGATATGCTCAAGGCTACGGTTATTTCGTCCTCCGAAGAAATAATTAATGGGCTGGAATTGGCCTTCAACTATTTCAAATCCCAATCAAGGGCTGAAATGATTGACTGGATGGTTGTCTCAGGAGGAGGTGCTTTATTGCCATATCTGCCCGAATACATGCAGTCAAAACTTCAAATCCCTCTGGAAATATTTAATCCCCTCAGGAATGTGGAATATGACCCCGAGAGATTAATGGGCCTTGAACTCGAAAAAATCGCTCCTCTCCTGGCTGTGCCGATTGGAATGGCGATGAGGAAGGCGGTGTAGATTATGGAAATGATTAAAATAAATCTGCTGCCAAAGGAATTTAGAAAGAAAACCGGTCGATTATCGTTAGGCAAAAAAGGATATTATGCCGTTGGCGCCGCAACTGGCGTTATTATTATGATCGCGGTTATTACATTTTATCAGATGGCTCAGGTAAGCGAGCTTAATGACAAAATGGAAATCGCGAAATTTCGAACACAGCAATTGAGAAAAGACATTGCCGTTGTTGACGCGCTTATAGATGTTAAAGAAAAAATTGTTAAACGCATGGAAGCGATTGATAGACTCGACCAGCACCGCACGGTTTGGGTCAGAATTCTGGAAGATGTTTCTCGGCAGATTCCGGAATTTATGTGGTTATCGACCTTTAAAGAAGAGGTCGCCAAAAATCCGGCGCCGAACGATACGACATCCAAAGCGCAATTACCAGCCATGACCCGGCCAGTAAAAATCGAGGGGTATGCGTTTACATTAAATTCCCTGGCCAATTTCATGATAAAAGTTATGCGTTCTGATTTTTTCAGTGATATTGAGATGGCCTCGACTGAGGAAGTTCAATTTCAGGAGCAAAAGGCTTACACATTTAAAATTACCGCCACTTTGCATTATTTGTCTGATGAAGAGCTCAAAAGGCTTCTGGAAGAGGAATCCGGTCCAAAACTCTTGGCCGGTTTTTAGAGGAGATCACAGGAGATGGATTTCAAGGACCCCAAGGTTCAAAAAATAGCATTGGTTTGCGTTGTCTTTTTTATTCTTATCTATTTCTGGTACTCAAGGGTTTATACGCCCCAAACCAGTCAGATTGAATCCAAACAACGCGAATACCAAACAATGATTACCAATCTGCGCAATGTTGAGATGAAATCAAAATCTCTTGAAGCATTGCAGGCCGAATATGAATCATTGTTATCAAAATATCGGGATATCGAGCAACTCTTGCCGGAAGTCAAAATGGTGCCGTCATTTTTGGTTCAATTGCATACGGCGTCGTCTCTGACGGGAACCAAGATTACCTCGATCGAGCCGCAGGAAACTCAATCCGAGTCCTTTTATAATGTGGCCAGTTATGATATTGAGCTTGAAGGAGGATTTCATGAATTTGGCAAATTTATAAGTTATATCGCCAACTTCCCCTTTATCGTCAATGTCAGTAATGTCAAACTGGAAGCGACCACGGCTGCCAACCTTGGTGCCGAATCGGATAAGGATAATGAAGAGGTCACCATGAAGGCTTTCTTTACGCTGTCTACATATTATGTCAAGGCTGAAGAAAGACTCAAAGAGCTTGAATTATAAACGGAGAAAATCGACCATGTCGAGTACATACAAAATCTCAGTATTGGCGTTGTTAATCGTAATAGTATTTGCAGCCAGTATTTTTGCCGCACCGGCAAAAGTCGGCCGCTTGGGGTTATCCAAAGAAGCTAACTTTACGATTCTTACGATTGAAGCAGATAAACAGATGCAGGTCGCTCATGAATCGGTTGAAGCCAAAGAAGGCAAACCGTTCAGAATTGTTATCGACTGTTTGGCGGCTCGGCATTCATTGCCCGATAAGTCGTATCAGGATTTACCGACTTCGATAATTACTTCGATTCGCACCTCCCAATACGCGGTCGATCCCGAAGAAGTAGTTAGAATTGTTCTCGACCTGAAAGCCGAATCCGTCTACCGGGTAGAATCAAAAGATAATACTGTTAGAATCTTGGTTTCCGACGCAGGGAATAAAGTGTTCAGCCAATGGTCAACGCCGCGTGCTACAGGATTCGCCGCGAAAATTGTCCCAAAAGCGGAAACGCCTGCTCTCGATAAAAATGTTAAGAAAACGGATACCAAAGCTAATTCGACCGATACGCCAAAGATACAATTAGTTCAGGGAAACAAGTCGATAGAATCAAAAAAGCAACAACTCACTCAAACAGAATCTAAGAATAAAAATAATTCGCAAATGAATGATTCACCCATAGATAAAAAGCCGATTCCGTTACAGGAAAGGCTCGCTCTCGCCAAAGTAGATGAAACCAAGGGCATCAATAATAGTCCTGTAATTAATAATACTGAATCAAAGCCGATGGCAAATGAATCCAAAAAAATGGCGGAAAAACCGAAACAGGCTAATGTTACAACATCAAAACTGACCGTAGTTTCACCTCAACCCCAGAAAGAAGCCGAAGTCCAAAAGAAATCGATTAAAACGGCCGAGATTAATACAACCATTAAAAATTCTAAGCCAAATATAAATGAACTAAAAAATGATTCGGTTAATCGGGCTTTGACATTTGCGGCAGCTCCTCAGAAAAAAGAAGTTCCGACTCCAGGCGATGCCCCGAAACCAAAAGAATCGGATAATAAAGACGTTCATAAGAATGCGGACGAAAAATCAAAGGCTCATGAAAAACAGACTGAAGTTGCGGCCACAAAGTCGGCAACATCTATGACTGTTGAGACTCCAAAGGTAACAGTAGTCCAGCAACCCCAGAAAACCGAGAAGCCCAAAGTGACCATCGCCGAGCAAAAACCGACCGAAGTTAAGCCAATGGTTACCGTGGCTCAAAAGGCCCAGAAAACCGAGAATCCCAAAGTGACCGTCGCCGAGCAAAAACCGACTGAAGTTAAGCCAAAAGTTGCCGTGGCGCAAAAACCCCAGGAAGTCGAAAAGCCCAAATTGACTGTCGCACAAGAAAAACAGATTGCCAATGATGCAAAGGCAAATCCGGCCCAGATCACGCAGGCCAAAAAGAATACTATATTGGCATCGCTGGAGCCTGAGAAACCAGCAACATCTACAAATGAATCTAAAGTTGAAAAGCAATCAGATAAAGAAGTAGAAAAGAAAGATCGTTCTCGTTTCCGCCGGGAATCAGCCAGGTCCGCAAAATACAAGCAGACCCAGGTCGTTCAATTTCCGCAAAGAATGGTAATCAAATATAATGGTTCTTCCACGCGCGACCCATTTGAAACTTTGATAGATGTTACCAAAAAGAATTTGGGCCCGGCTGATTTATCCAAAATTCCAAATATTGAAACTCTGAATTTGGTCGGAATAATCGAAGCGGCTCCGGGCGGCAAGGATGCCGCATTACTCGAAGATCTGGATGGTATCGGATATATCCTGAAAACAGGGGATAGGATTAAGAATGGATATGTGGGTCGAATTGACAAACGAGCGGTTTATTTTCAGCTAAATGAATACGGCTGGAACCGAACCGTTACCAAACAATTGGAAAAAGAAAAATAATTATAGAGTGAGGTACTCCGATGTGTAAAACCGGAAAAATTATACAGGTACTTTTTGGAATCATGATATTCATGACTTTTATGGTATCTATTTCCCTGGGACAATCCGGTGATGCGACCGAACCCATAAAAACGCTTAATTATCAAGCAGCCGAGATTCGTTCGGTAATCCGCCATTTAGCGGATTACGGCAATATTAATGTCGTTGTGGCGCCTTCTGTATCTGGCAATGTTACTATAGCTTTGAAAGATGTAACGTGGCAGAATGCTCTCGAAATAATTGGCCGCACTTACGATTTGGCCATTGTTTTTGAGGAAGAAGAAGGTTACATAAGGGTTTTGCCGGCGGTCGATTACCGCAAGGAAGTCACCGAGGAAAAACAGCATGTCGTCGATCAGCGAAAACTTTCCGAACTGGAAACTCGAATTCTTCGCATTAACAACTCAACATCGGAAAGCATAAAAGACGCCGTTCAGTCATTATTGACAGACAGAGGCAAGGCCACCGCCGATCCGCGCACTAATTCGATTATTCTTCAGGAGATTCCTGAAAATATCAATCGTGTGATTGAATATGTAAGTACTCTTGATCAACCTCCGCGGCAAATACGCATTTCGGCTCAGATGCTGGAAATCAGTTCTCGTGAATTGACAGAATTTGGCATCGATTGGACTATGAATGGCGCCGGTGGTGATTTCACGACCGCCCCATCCGCGGATAATATGATTCTTGATGGCGCCGCCGCGGGCGATGCCGTCGCCGAAGCCCGCCACCGGACATCACAAACATTGAATGATGTTGCAAGGCCGTCCGGTCAGTTCTGGACAAGGATCATACAAGATGATTGGGATCTGGAAGCTGCTGTGTCTGCCCTGGTTTCAGAAGGTCGTGGAAAGATCATCGCTCATCCGGAAATCACGACAATCGACAATCAAGAAGCCAATATCCAGATGGGTCAAAAAGTCCCGATTAAGCAGTTCGATCAAAATGGAAACACCGTAATCAGTTTTGAAGAAGTTGGAACAATATTGACTGTAACGCCTCATATTACATCGAATGACAAAATCCTGATGCATATGACCCCGGAACGATCGACTTATGAGTTTGATCCCAACGGTGTTATTATTAATACCAGTAATGCCGAAACCAACGTCGTTGTCCAAAATGGCCAGACGGCGGTTATTGGCGGTTTGACAACGCAGGATGAAGTAGAGACAGAGGTAGGAATTCCAATTCTGAAAGACATTCCCTTATTGGGTGCGCTGTTCAGCTATAATAAGAAAGAAATTATTAACCGCGATCTGGTTATTTTTGTGACCCCGACAATAGTAGAAGACTTCGCCGCGGTTAGTAATGAAATAGATGTTCCGTAAAGGAAAGAAGTTTTACCCCCGGATTTATAAATCCGGGGGTTTTGCGATGAACACTTTCGAATTGTAAAATATGAATCACAAATTAGAGGGAGGCGACATGTCTCTGCGGTCATTATTCAATAACTCGCTCCTTTTGGCAATAAGCGCTTTAATACTGGCGTTATTTATATTTCAGGGATGCGAAACCAATAAACAACCTTCCACTTCCTCAAACGGAACGGGAACGACAGAAGTCAACCTGAGTCAGCCTACGGCCAATCCGGCCGCTTTTGAAGAAGGTACAACTTCAATCGTTGAGGTCACTGTTACCGATGAAAACGGCGACCCAATCGAAGGTATTGAAATAGCTTTTGGAGTAACACCTGTTACCGGAGGTAATTTTAATCCTCCCTCGGCGACTACCAATGCGTTAGGAATTGCGGCCGCGATATTTACACCGGCCGAATCCGGTTCGATGCAAATTTATGGGGCGTACGGTACTTCATCTTCACCCTATGCCAATCTGATTGTGTCCTCTGGTACTCAGACCTCGAGCGGAAACCTCACCATGTCTATGTCTCCGTCTCTGCTGACAGCTGATGGAATTTCGACCGCTATGATCGTCATCCAGGTTACCGATGCCGCCGCCAACGCGGCTCCCGATTCGACCGTGGTAAAACTAACCGCCGGTGAAAAATTCGATGACGTTGATGGCAATGGATATTGGGGTCTTGGCGATTCATTGATGTTCGATTATAACGCCAATGAAACCTGGGATGCGGTGGGAGTTATCCCGGCCGTAGCCTATACAATAGATGGTGCAATAATGGTAACTTATACAGCCGGAACTGAAGCAACAACCGCATTTATTAAAGCGACTGTATCAGGTACTGGAGCCTTTGATGGTTCAGTCGAATCATCAATTCAATTGACTCCGAATGCCACCGTTCATGCCATTGAAATCTCAACCGATGTGACCGGCATCCAGGTACGTCATACCGGCGGCCTAGAGATGACCAATCTTGAGGCAATCTGCTATGACGCCAACGGCAATACCGTACCCGAAGGCATCCCGGTTCAGTTTACCATAGCTGATGGCCCGGGCGGAGGGGAAAATATTAATGGTCTTGGCGCCGGACCGGTCACAATGACAACCAATTCTCAAGGTATTGCGGTTGCGCAGGTATGGTCCGGAACGATTTCAGGAACCTTGAGATTATATGCCAGCTCCGGAACAGTCCTTTCCAGTGCGACATTTGTCGCAGTTTACGCAGGACCCCCATACTATATGGCCGTAGGTTCTGACTTTTGCAATATAGATGGCTGGAATACGGTCAATCGCGAGCAATATATCGACGCCGCTGTATCCGATATATATCATAATCCGGTTCAGGATTCAGTCGTCGTATATTTCACTGTCGATGAAGGCATTATTGATGCCTACAATATCACCCAGGATTCAACAGGTGTAACGCAAGTTATTTTCCGTACCGGTGAACCGCAGGTTGACGGTATAGTCTGGGTATGGGCAGAAACTTCAGGTGGAACAGTCGTTTGCTCCACATATTTTATAAATAGTTTCATCCCCTCAAATTTGTATGCATCCATGTCGCCTCAATCAATTCCTGCCAGCATCTATGGAAATGCCACTGTTTGGGTTGATGTCCGCGATCTTAATAATAATTTCGTTGTGGATGAATCCATTGTCAAAGCCAAAGCGCTTTATGGTTCAATTTCAGACGGAGTAACAAATGATGGTTGTAATGCCTCCATATTTGAGGGAGAATACTCTGGTAATAAACTGCGTCAGGATTATTCACTGACTGGAGCCGATGATGATGGTATCGGAGCCATTGATTTATTGACCTTCCGGTCAGCTTTCTCTTCCACATCCATTGTTTGTACGTTGACTACAGGTTACACTTTCTATGAAGAATCCAGTGTATCGCTCGATGCCACAACGGTACCATATGGCTCAACTGGCAATATTATTCGCGTTCTCATTGCTGATCGAGACGGAAATCCTCTTGGCGATCATACTCTCACCGGGGCGATATCAGCGGGGACAATGACAGTCACAACCGATGAAACAGATACCTATGGTGAATCATTCGGATTGAGGTTTAGCGCCCCGGCCGATAGTACTGGTGGAACTTCAGCAGTCATTGTTATAACTGACACCGATGCCAGAGGCGGTATTAGCCTTTCGACTTCTGTAACATTTGAGTAATAGCCAAATATCTGCGATTTTACGCCGGATGAGCAATCATCCGGCGTTTTTTAATGCCCAAATTTTCAGATAAAATGCTTTCGCTCGACTGTTGCCTTCATTATATTTCTTTATCTGAATTTTTATTGCATATGAGTCTAATATAATGAATGATTTGCATCCAAATATAGCCGCCAGGTTTTTTGCGGCGGTTGATAAATATGGCGATAAACCTGCGGTTGGAATGGCGGGGGAAGACGCCTATCTGACCTATTCGCAATTGGGCGCTAAAGTTCGCGAATGCGCCGCCTTTCTGGGGCAACTCAAACCTCTCGAACCGATCGGATTATTATCCGAGAATCGGCTTGAATGGGGGAAAGTCTATTTCGCGATCCTCGCTGCTGGAGGAAAAGTAGTCCCCGTCGATTCACTCCTCAAAGAAAGCGAATTAACCCAAGTTTTTTCCGAATCCGGAATGACGCGGTTATTCGTCTCTCACAAATATTATGAAATCGCTGAACGGGTTGCCTCCAAAATTGAAAATCCGCCCCAATTAATAGACCTTGAAACCATTCCGGCAAATAATACGGATTATGAACCGACATATTCTAATAAAGGCGACGATCCTGCCGTTTTGATTTTCACTTCGGGCACTACCGGAAAATCTAAAAAAGTTATCCTGACCCACTATAATATGTTGAGTGATATTGAGGGAATCCTGAAGCGCCTTGATTTTACGCCCGAGGATAAGTTCCTTTCGGTTCTTCCCCTGCACCACACTTTTGAAGCCACCTGCGGTCTTCTTACTCCGCTTCTAAACGGCTGTTCCGTCTATTACGTGAAAGAAATAAACTCGCGGGAAATCCTCGGCGGCATAAAGAAGCACAAAACGACTATTTTCATTGGCGTCCCGCTCCTTTTTGAAAAACTCTATCAAGGTATTCTGAGTGGTATAAAAAAGGCTCCATTCACAAAACGCGTTTTATTTAATCTTCTTATGAGTACGGCCAAAACGCTTTATTCCCTGACCGGTAAAAACGCCGGTAAAAAGCTGTTCCTTGGGCTCAGACAAAAGGCCGAACTGAACAGCCTGCGTTTGATGGTTTCCGGGAGCGCGCCAATCTCGATTGATATTATAAAAGGTTTCTATCTGCTTGGATTCAATTTTATTGAAGGCTATGGTATGACGGAAACTTCGCCGGTTTTATCGGCGAATCCTCTGGATAAGCCCAAATTCGGTTCGGTGGGACCGGTACTTGATAATGTTGAAGTCAAGATTGACTCTCCCAACGAAAATGGCGTCGGCGAAATAGTCGTTAAAGGCCCTATGGCGACTCCGGGGTATGAAGACAATCCCGATGCGACCGCCGAACTCTGGAAAGATGGCTGGCTGCATACCGGCGACCTGGGATATCTCGACACGGATAATTATTTATTTATTTGCGGCCGTGCCAAAAACTTGATTGTATCGGCGGCCGGGAAAAATATCTATCCCGAAGAAATCGAGGCGCATTTGATGCAATCGGAATATATTCAGGAACTCGTCGTTTTCGGCAAGCAATCTGATACCAGCCGGGAAGAGGTCGCCGCTTTGGTTTTTCCCAATTACGAACTACTTGAATCGGAGCTGGGTAAAATGCCAAATGAAATGACCGACGATGATTTGAAGAATACCGTCGGTGGTGACATTCGGCGCCTATGTTCCGACCTGGCCGATTTCAAACGCGTCAAACACGTTGAATTTACTCGCGAGGAGCTGGCGAAGACTTCCACAAAAAAAATCAAAAGGTACGTTTACTGATTATGGTTGTTTCCAAAACAATTCATCTTTCTTCCAAGGGGTACTGTGATATTCATGATATCACCTCCGAAGTAACCGACTGCGTCCAATCAAGCGGAGTATCGAGGGGCACCGTGACGGTCTTCGTTCCAGGAGCGACGGGAGGTCTGACAACGATTGAATTCGAACCGGGACTCCGCGCTGATTTTCCCGAACTGATGGAAGAACTGATTCCCTCGAATAAAACCTATAAACATGATCAGACCTGGGGTGACGGCAATGGCTTTTCGCATTTGCGGGCGGCTATGATCGGTCCGGATATCACCATCCCATTTGTCTCGAGCAAACTGACATTGGGAACCTGGCAGCAGATCGTTTTCCTTGATTTTGATAACCGCAGCCGCGACCGCGAACTGGTCGTGCAGATTGTTGGAGACTGACATGAAATTTGAGACTATCGCCGTTAAAGATAAAAAACTGATTCTGCTCGACCAAACCGTTCTACCCGGAAAATTGGTTTACAACGAATACACCGATTACCGCGAAGTTATTGCCGCAATCAAACGCCTCGAAGTTCGTGGCGCTCCCGCGATTGGTATCGCTGCGGCATATGCGTTGGCGATGGCGGCCGAAGCCGACGTTGACATAGCGCTCGACCATTTGCGCCAGCTTATGATCGCTATTGGCAAAGAGATCAAAGACGCCCGTCCCACGGCGGTAAATCTGGCCTGGGCGATTGACCGCTGTCTTGACGCCGTTTCCAAATACGATGACGTCTCGATCGATGAATACCGGAAACTCCTTTGGGCCGAAGGCGAGTCCATTCACGCCGAAGATAAAAAAATGTGCGATGCCATAGGGCGCTATGGCGCGGAACTTCTAAAAGACGGCATGACCGTCCTGACCCACTGCAACGCAGGCGCGCTGGCCACCGGTGGAATCGGAACCGCATTGGCCGTGTTTTATAAGGCCAAAGAGACGGGTAAAAATATAAAAGTCCTCGCCGATGAAACTCGGCCGCTTCTTCAGGGCGCCCGGCTCACCTGCTGGGAGCTTATGCAGGAAGATATTGATGTAACGCTTCTGACCGATAACATGGCCGGGTATGCGATGGCTCAAGGTAAAATCGATGCTGTCATTACCGGCGCGGATCGAATTACCAAAAACGGCGACGTTGCCAACAAAATCGGTACTTACTCAGTCGCCATCCTCGCCAGAGAACATGGCATTCCGTTTTATGTCGCCGCACCCGATTCAACCTTTGATAAAATACTTGAATCCGGTAAAGACATCATTGTTGAGGAACGTTCTCCCAAAGAAGTCACCGAAGGATTTGGCAAACGCACTGCCCCCGAAGGCGTCAAGGTCTATTCACCCGCTTTTGATATAACTCCCAATGAACTTATAACCGCCTACATCACCGACACCGGAGTTAAACCAGGGGGGAGGGAGTAATAGGCAACGATGCGTAATTTTGTCATACCCGCGCAGGCGGGTATCCAGAAAAATCAATCGTTGTCTGGATTCCCGATTCGCTTCGCCCCATTCGAGGCTACACTCTCGGGAATGACACAATTATAAGCCTGGTTTCGGCTATCATGCAGCGCTACTGCCTATTGTAGGGATAGAGCCTAAGGGGCTCCAGCCACTAAATCATTAAAGTTATCCACATTTCATATTTGTAAATCTCCCGTATTTTGTTGTATGGTATCGAATTGGGGGGAATTGGGTTCGTTTTGTTGCTTATTGTTTTCGCCTTTATCTATGCCCTGCAATTGCCTGAGAATTCTGAAAGAATATTTAAGCTGGCGGTCGATACGCATTTCGTAGCGGAGGATTTTGAATGCGACCTGATTTTCCGGAAGAATGAGTTTACCAATATAATTATTGCGGTCGCATTCGTGATTTTGGAGTAGATTCCACATCGATAATTCTATTGTAGCGTTCCCTTTGCTTTATTTTGTGGTCAAGACCTTCGAGCTGGTCGTTGATTTCGGCGGTTTCGGCCCGAACCGAACGTCGGAACCGCCAGATGCTGACGGCGATGCGTAGAACCATAAAATCCTGAAGAGCGGTTTTGGGTTGGAGTTCGCCTGTAAGTGAGCCAAGGAGTTGTTCGAATTCTTCCTTGTTTTCTTTGTAGTGGGGTGTGTTGATAATTATGTCTTTGGCATAGAGGCCGTGTTTGAGTGAATTGCTGGACGCTGTTCTTTTGCCTTGTTCGGTTTTTGGCCCGGTTGATTTTTGAGCATTTTGTTTATTGGCTTTGGTTTGTTTTCCGGTAGCCATGATACCTCCATTGATTGAGTTTTTAATTTCCTTCAATCAAGTGGATGATTTCGGAATTAATGGTGGGATTGAGGGATAATTGTGTAGGCGGGAACCCACCGCAACAAGTTGCAGTGGGCCACCAGTCAATTATTGAGTTTTTAATCTCATTCAATCAAGCGGAGGATTTCGGAATTAATGGTGGGATTGGGGGATAATTGTGCAGGCGGGAACCCACTGCAACAAGTTGCAGTGGGCCACCAGTCATGATACCTCCATTGATTGAGTTTTTAATTTCCTTCAATCAAGTGGATGATTTCGGAATTAATGGTGGGATTGAGGGATTATTGTGTAGGCGGGAACCCACCGCAACAAGTTGCAGTGGGCCACCAGTTCATAATACCTCCAATGATTGAATTTTTAATTTCCTTCAATCAAGCGGAGGATTCCGGGATTAATGGTGGGATTGAGGGATAATTGTGTAGGCGGAAACCCACCGCAACAAGTTGCAGTGGGCCACCAGTCCGTTCACACTCCTCATGGCCCACGGCATATTCTGTCTCCTTATTTTTGAATACAAAATACACCAAAAGTGTAAACCATGTCATGATACACATTGTAAAGTATCTCATGATACTATACAGTCCTCGTCTGCCCCATTATTAAGCTGAGGAAACAAATCCATTTTACATGTATGGTTGCAATGCGAAAAAACCGTTCGTAAGTGCTTTATTCTAATTAAAAACTGCCGATACAATTCAAAAGGAAACGAATGTGCGAAAAATGCACACGAAATCGACGAATACGTAAAGCAATAGCTCTATTAACCTACTTTTTCTTCAAGGAGGAACGATGAAGAAATTAGTTTTGACTTTTGCATTAATTATGCTCTGCGCCGGTTTGGCTTCCGCGCAGATCAGCAAGCCGTTCAACGTGTATGTTGGCGCTGGAGTGGGAATGGTCCAGGGTGATGCCGGGACTCTTTATAAAAATGGTTATCACGGCATGGCCGCTATAGGCTTTAACGCCGCTCCAATGATTCAGTTTTTGGGCAAGGTTGAGTATCATACTTTTGGTTCCGACCTGACGCCCGTCCTCGGAATAGGTCTTGATGGATCACAAAGAAATCTAATGTTCGGCGGCGCAGCCAAATTGCAGCCATCGCTTCCCGCCTTTCCGTTGAAAGTTTATGGATTGGCTGGAATCGGTATGGCTTCGATTCAAGCCCCTGATATTGTTTCGATTAATCTGATTACCAGCGAGCAGGTAACGATCACTCCTCCGAGCGAAAGCAAAATGTATTTTGAGCTCGGCGCCGGAGCGGAAATGCCGGCCGGTCCAAGCCTGTCGTTGTTTGCCATGGTCCGCTATGTCAGCATCAGCGAAGACGGACAATCATTTAACTACATACCGGTTACAGTTGGCTTGAAATTTTAAATGATTCCTAAAATAGTTATTCAAAACCCTCTGCCTTTTGACGGAGGGTTTTTTTGTTGCCCAAATTTATAAATACTGATAAGCTATTCACATCGTAATACTTTGGTATCAATTCACTCATATATATTTTGGGTGGCGGTTTTAATAAGGAGGTAAAATGAGAAAAGTAATTATTGTTTTCAGTCTGATATTTCTTTTTGCCGGTCTTGCCATGGGGCAGAGCGGAAAACCTTTTAGTATATATGCCGGAGGAGGTGTTTCAATACCTAAGGGTTTCGCCAGCGAGCTCTACAAGAACGGTTTTAATGGTATGGGAGCGATTTCTTATAAGGCTATGCCAGCCATGAAGTGGTTCGCCAAGGTCGAACTGAACTCATTCAAATCCGACAGCGCAATATATTTTGACGGTACAATAAATAATCTTCTATTAGGTATCGGTGGGATATTATCTCCTAAAATTTTAGATGCGCCGCTTAAACCATTTGGCATTGCCGGGGTTGGCATCGCGTCGCTTAGCTCATCCGAAGGTGGAGAATCGGTATCCAAATTATATTTTGAATTCGGCGCCGGGGCAGAATTGGGTTCCGGATCGGCCTCGTTCTTTATAATGGCAAGGTATGTCACCATAGCAACTGAAGAGAAATCATTTAATTTCATTCCAATAACAGCGGGTATAAAGTTTTAATTCAGTGACTTTACAATCGAAAAAAAATCCCACGTTAATCAATGGATAATTGAATATTATTGTTGACCCAAATACTATGATGACATTAATTGGCTCTATGAGATCCAGGCTATTTTTCTTTTTTTGTGCGCTTATCATTTGCCTGAACGTTGTGATTGATTGCGAGCAATCGGCAAAATCTGAAACAATGCAATTGTTGCCATTCTCCCAAATCGATTCATTAATCGGCGACGAATACGCAATTTCACAGACTGATAAAATCATAAGGCCGCCAATTGGGTTTTCACAGCCGAATGATTCTATACTAAACGAAATCCGGCAAGGCATGACTGATGAACAGGGATATGGCGATGGTAAAACATTGATAAACTGCTTTCTGGATACAATCAATCAAGCGGGATTTTTAATTAGTAAAATTGATGGTTTGAGTTTGAGGGGGGATACGGCTGCGTTTTTTGGCAAATATCGCGCAACTATTCATGGATTATATGGAGCTGAGAATATAACCGAAGCGTCGGGATGGATTGGATCGATATTCATAGCTAACTTCGTGATTAGTGATGGGACTACCGCCCGGTTTTATGCAATATGTCTTGATTCTTCCGAAGTCGCCTTGGAATTGAGCTATTTTTTGCCGGAGACTCAATTGGCGAGCATAATTGAATCAATTCATTCTTCGGTGGCATCAATTAAATAGCTGGTCATAGTACCTGTAAGGTCCTGCAAATCAAGCAATTACAAACATGGAAGATTGTGAATAACTTATCGCAGTTGATCTGCCGCTATGGCTTCATCGATCAACATAACCGGGATGCCTTCATCGATACGATAGATTGTTTTTCCATCGACCGTAATTATTGCCTCAGTTATCGTATCTTTGATCACTTGGCCGTCGCGGTTTTTGATCGCCTTTTGCCCAATTAACTCATTAAGTTTTTTGAGTTTTGCCTCATCAAGTATTTTGACCGGCTGTTTGGTTTCGGGGCAACATAATATTTCGAGTAAATGATCACTTATTGTCACTTTAAAATCCTTTTTTTTGATCCAGGATATAAATCTAAGGAAATCAGGCGCAATGTCAAATATTTTCTGAAAACAATTCAATTCCATATCAGTAAAATCTGGGGAGAATTCCAATTGTGGATTGTGATTGCATTAAATAATACAGCCGCAATAGATGGGGAGGATAAAGGGGTCCATTTTTCAAAATTCATGGCATAAAATATGTAGAGTAAATGTTTAATAGTATTGCGTATCCGTCAGATTAATAATCATTTAGAATGTTGTGCACGGGTGTGCATATTATGTGCAGTTATAGTAAGTGGATTAGTTCGGCCCATGATTAAAAAAATTTTCCAAAAAAGCGGTATTTTTTTCTTGCAAAAATACTCTATCCTGTTATATTTCAACATAATTGGTATAGTGGAAGAATATACCAATTTGAAATTCTCCATTTACTTTCTGGAGCGCAAACTATAAGATTTTCAGAAGGAATATTACATTAGAAAATTTCTTTTGTGCAATAAGATCCTCAACGGTTAGGGGCGTAACGATGTTAGGATTCCATTCGATTGGGCGCAAATTTAGTCCCCCCATATGCAAGTGCAGGACTAAAGGTTTTTTAATTTTAATCTGTACATGTTTATTGTTTTTTTCTGGAAGTGTATTCGCTGGGGAAATCTTTACTCACGCGCCGGAATACCCCCCCAGTGAAGATGCCGTAATTGAAGGTACCTATTGGGCCAATGAAAAAGTAACCCTTCAAGTTACTCACCTTGATGGTACTCTGCTGACCGGTCCCGGAGGCGATCCATGGGAAGCTGACGCTACCTATGATGAATCAAATGCCGCTCCGGTAAAAGAATCCGGCGGGTTTTTAACCTACTGGAATGTTGACTGGGCCTATGCCGGTGATACATTGATGATTACGGCAGAAGGAAATGAATCGGGAACTACTGCCACGGCATCTTTTGTGAGTCCCAAAACTAGTTTAAATCAGCTCCATAATGGGACATTCACATCTAATGCCGCATGGGCTAACGGGAATATTAACAGTAATAACTCCTGTTATTCGGAAGGCCGTTCTGTAGCCTATCGGTATTTTATAAAAGAGTTGGATGCTGGAACCGAGCATTTCTTTACAATTCAGATGGAATGGACTAAGGGTGGAATTCATGCTCTCGATTATTTAACTGATTATGACGCCACCGAAACAGATGCCTTATTTGATGTCGGAGGAGCATGCGGGACAATGTCAACCAGTCCGCCTCCCGGATGCAACGATCCAACGGAATCTTTTACCTTTCCGGATTTTCTTAATACTGCCAATTACTCCGGTACGATCCCACCGGACTTCTTTACAACTGTTAATCCCGGTTTTGTTCTTGACGGACCGAGAAATCTAAAAGCCTATAATGTAATAATAGATTCGATTGGCGATTACGCTTTTGGGGGCACTTCCAGTGACCGCAAATTGGAAATGGTAGTTTATTTCACCGTCCGGACGACGAGCAGCGTTGGGTTTTTCTGGGGAGGCCATTTGGCTGAAAGTAGCGCGGATGCCTGGGGTGCCGGATATGGCTCCTCGGCCGTCGGCGGCGCTCCTTATCATATGCGCGCAAAATCTCTTGACGGAGGCGGGGGATGTAATCAAGATCGAAGTATCCAAAATGGTGTTATTTGTATGCCGCCTAATACGGGTATCACGATGGATTTTTCAACTGTTTGTGATGTCGGTAATAATATGTATATTGCGACAGATACCGCTTCAACCGCCAATATGTGGACCTGGACCATTACTAATGGTACAATCGTTGGTCCCGATGATCAGAGTTCTGTCAGTTTCACGGTTAATCCGGGTTTGGGGGCGGGAGACTTTGTCACTATTATGGTTGAATCATGCGACGGCACCTCCGGATGTCCCGGAGAATCCTGCTGCGCGACCGATTCGAAATCCATTCCTGTCGCAGTATGCAATCAGCCACCGGTAGCATCATGTCCGGATAATGAATCGCATTCATTTCTTTGCACTCCCTCAGAAATATGCGTGGGACCATTTAGCGCCTCGGATCCTGACAATAATATTGTGAGTGAAACGGTCGATTTTGGAGTTTTAAACGGCGGGAATGTATGTTTCACGCCTAATGCGGCCGGCGTTTATATAATTACTTATACGGTCACGGATGCATATGGCGCAACGGATGAATGTCAAACGGAAGTGACAGTTTCTTACGTCAATCAACCCCCGGTCTGTAATATTCCTGGCGATGCCAGTTATCTTGTATGTGGCGACACAACCTTTAATATTCCGGTTTCCGCGACGGATCCTGATGGTAATCTAACCGGATGCACCAAAACATCCGGCCCGGGAACATATGATGGCAGCACCTGGATCTTTACTACGACGGCTCCGGGCGTTTATACCGCTACATTCGAATGTAGTGATGATTGCGGTGAAATTTGTGGTGGCACTGTTAATATAACGGTTGGATATAACAGCGCCCCGGTTTGTAATATTCCGTCAAGCGGTACTTATTTCGTTTGCAGTGATACGACCTTTAGTTTCCCGGTTTCTGCTAACGATGTTGACGGAAATCTTGTCAGCTGTATTCAAAAATCCGGAAATGGAACTTTCGACGGAACTAACTGGACTTTCACGACAACAGGCCCCGGAGCTTATTCGGCGACATTTGAATGTACCGATGAATGCGGCGAAGTTTGTACCGGCTCAGTCAATATCAATGTCAATTACAATCATAATCCAGTTTGCAATATGCCGCCCCATAATAGTTATTTCGTTTGCGGCGATACTACTTTCAATATTCCCATATCAGCTACTGATGTAGATGGAAATCTGGTCGGTTGCACGAAGTTATCCGGCCCGGGAACTTTCAATGGCAGCACATGGACATTTACATCATCGGGCGACGGCACATATATCGCAACCTTTGAATGTACCGATGAATGCGGCTCTTCCTGCACGGGCGAGGCCAAAGTGACGGTAACGAATAATAAAGCTCCAACGCCGCAGTGTCCGGATAATCAGACCATATTTGTTTGCGACTTATCACCGATTACGATCAATGGATTTATATGTGAAGATCCCAATGGTAATTTGGCGACTTGTGAAGTTGATGTTGGTGAGTTAGTTGGAGATGCGGTGACATTTACACCCATTGAAGGCCCAAATGTTATTACAATAACAGCTACTGATGATTGCGGCGCGGTAGGAACCTGTTATACAACAGTGACGGTTGTTCTCAATGGCCCGCCGGTGGCGTCTTGTCCCGGTAATGAATCGCATTCATTCCTGTGCGAGCCATCAGAGATTTGCGTTTCCGGATTTTCATCCTCTGACCCAGATAACAATATAGTAGAGGAATTGGTTAGTCTTGGAACGCTCACCGATGGAACGGTATGCTTTACTCCTGATGCTCCGGGAGTTTATACGATAATTTATACTGTTACTGATGCCTGCGGGGAAACTGATGAATGTCAGACCCAGGTAACGGTAACGTTTGATAATAATCCGCCGGTCTGCAATATTCCAGGGGACGCTTCGTATTTCGTCTGCGGAGATACGACTTTTAATTTCTCGGTATCCGCGACCGATCCCGATGGCAACTTAACTGGCTGTACCAAGATTTCCGGCCCGGGAAGTTATGACGGCAGTACCTGGACGTTTACGACGACTGCTCCGGGCGTATATACGGCGACTTTCGAATGCAGCGATGATTGCGGTTTAACTTGCGGCGGAACGGTTAATATAACAGTTGGATATAACAGCGCTCCGGTGTGTAATATCCCCGATGACGCATCATACTTCGTTTGTGGAGATACAACTTTTAATATCCCGGTGTCGGCGACTGACGTTGACGGCAATCTGGTTGGCTGTACCAAGACTTCCGGTCCGGGCAGTTTTGATGGCAGTACCTGGACGTTTACCACGACTGCTCCGGGTGTATATACGGCAACGTTTGAATGTTCAGATGAATGCGGAGAGGTTTGCGGAGGGACGGTCAATATCACGGTTGGATACAACAGCGCTCCCGTATGCGAATTGCCGACTCCCGAAAAATGTGATTATTATATTTGTCAGGATACGACTTTTAATATAGAAATATCAGCTACTGATGTTGATGATAACTTAGTTGGTTGTACAAAGACTTCCGGCCCCGGTAGTTTTGATGGCAGTATCTGGACCTTCGATGTTACAGCGTCCGGCACATTTACGGCGACTTTTGAATGTGTTGATGAATGCGGTGAAATCTGCGGCGGTACGGTTGTTATAACAGTCGCTAAGAATCAGCCGCCAGTTGCTTCGTGTCCCGGTAATGAATCGCATTCATTCCTGTGCGAGCCATCAGAGATTTGCGTTTCCGGATTTTCATCCGCTGACCCAGATAACAATATAGTAGAGGAATCGGTTAGTCTTGGAACTCTCACCGATGGAACGGTTTGCTTCACCCCAGATGCTCCGGGAGTTTATACGATAATTTATACAGTTACCGATGCCTGCGGTAAGACCGATGAATGTCAGACGCAAGTGACGGTCTCATTTGATAATAATTCACCGGTATGTGATTTGCCTTCGAACGGAACTTATTTTGTCTGCGCAGATACGACTTTTAATTTCTCGGTATCAGCGACCGATCCTGACGATAATCTGGTTGGGTGTGAAATGACATCAGGCTCCGGAATTCTGAATGGCGGTATCTGGACATTTACGACAACCGGTCCGGGTGTTTATTCGGCAACATTTGAATGCAGCGATGATTGCGGATTGACTTGCGGTGGAACTGTCGAAATTACTGTTAATTACAATCAGGCCCCGGTTGTATCATGTCCCGGCAATGAAACATTCCAATTCGCATGCGAACCTGGCGAAATCTGTGTAGGACCGTTTAGCGCGACAGATGCCGATAATAACACCGTGGACGAGGTCGTTGATCTGGGTACTTTGACAGACGGAACGGTTTGCTTTACGCCGACATCGGCAGGGGTTTATACCATAACTTACACTGTCACTGATGCCTGTGGCACAACATCTGAGTGTCAAACAGAAGTAACTGTTGAGCTTGGCAATCAACCGCCGGTTTGCGATCTCCCAGCCAATACAACATACTTTATCTGTGGCGATTCAACTTTCAATTTTGAAATATCGGCCACCGATCCTGATGATAATCTAGCTGGGTGTGAAATGACTTCCGGAGATGGCAGTTTTGACGGTACAACCTGGACTTTCACGGCGACCACGGCGGGACAGTATTCAGCGACATTTGAATGCACCGATGAATGCGGTTTGACATGCGGCGGAATGGTAACTATGACAATTCAGATGAATAATCCGCCGCCCTGTGATCTACCGCAAAGCGCCTCTTATTTTGTATGCGATGATACGACATTCAGTTTCCCTGTTTCCGCGACCGATCCTGACGGAAACCTGGTCGGATGCGAGAAGACCTCTGGTGTCGGAACTCTGATTGATGGCATTTGGTCATTCACGACAACTGGTCCGGGAACTTATTCTGCTTCGTTTGAATGTAGCGATGCATGCGGCGAGACTTGCGGCGGCTCTGTAGATATAACCGTTACATATAATAATGATCCTGTGGCGACGGTTCCTAATCCGATGACTATGAACGTGTGTACATTGTCGGAGTTAGTCATTGGAGGATTCTCATGTTCAGATCCTGATGGTAATCTGGCACGGTGTGAAACAGATGTTGGTACATATAGTAATGGCGAGGTAAGATTCACTCCTGTCGCAGGCGCAAATGTTATAACACTGTTTGCGGTCGATGAATGCGGTATGGTTGATTCTGCCAAAACCACGGTGACTATTAATCTGAATCATACGCCTACATGCGATATAATTAATCATGAATATTTCCAATGTGTACCAAGTCAGGTTTGCGAACCTAAAGTAGCAACCGATCCTGATGGTGATATAACGATTGGTGAAATTATCTTAGGTCCGGGCGTTTTTGAGAATGGCCAATGGTGCTATACGCCGGAAGGTAGTGAAACTGTTGAAGTAACTATTCGATTCACAGATATGTGCGGCGCTTATTGCGATGGCACTTTCACGGCAGAATTTAATATAAATGATGGTCCCGTTGCTTCCTGTCCCGGCAATCAAACCAAGTACCTATTCAGTTTGGGTGAGATTTGTGTCGATGGTCTTGAATGCAGTGATCCCGATGATAA
Source organism: Candidatus Zixiibacteriota bacterium (assembly GCA_043819555.1). Classification (GTDB taxonomy): domain Bacteria; phylum Zixibacteria; class MSB-5A5; order GN15; family JAAZOE01; genus JAZGGI01. The sequence goes on from JBDREQ010000053.1 coordinate 48,316, forward strand.
TCTAACCAGTTGCCAGATTTTGGTTAATGGTGCCAGTGAAACTTTGGTTGATGGTACTGTATGTTTCGACCCGGTCTGGGGCGATAATATTATCGAATTAACAGCCACCGATGCCTGTGGACAATCAGCGACTTGTCAAACAGTGATTACCGTCGAAGAATTATATGAGTGTCCAATTGTCAAAATTGAAAAAACGCATAATACTCTGCAAGGTCATTACACCAATGTTGAAGTCACTATAGAAAATGGCAATTTTGATTTGGCCGGTTTTGATCTGTTATTGTCTTATGATGCGTCTGCTCTTTCATTCATAAATGCCGAAGCGGGTGACTTGCTCCAATATTGCGGTTGGGAGCACTTCTCGTATCGTTTCGGTTCCAGAGGCAATTGTGGAGGTTCTTGTCCTTCCGGACTACTCAGAATAATCGGTTTGGCGGAAACGAATAATGGCTCTCTACATCCCGACTGTTTTGGCGCGCCCACCGGTGATCCGTGGCAATTGGCAGTGTTGACTTTCTTTGTTTCCAATGACCGCACCTTTAACTGCATGTATGCCCCGATTAAATTCTTCTGGGACGATTGCGGAGATAACGCCTTGTCGAATATCACCGGCGATAGCCTGATAATCGGCGGCAGGATTTATGATTTTGAAGGCAATCTTATCTGGGATGAACTCGATGATATAAATTATCCCGAAAATGATCGTATTCCGTTCACCGGGACTCCTGATTTGTGTGGAAACGAAGGAAAGTATCCCCCTATCCGATGCGTTGATTATGTGTATGGCGGGATCGATATTGTATGTTCAGATTCAATCGATGATCGCGGCGATGTAAATATGAATGGATTGCCCAACGAAGTTGCCGATGCGGTAATGTTAACCAACTACTTTATTGGCGGTTTGACAGCCTTTGGTAATCACAGTGAAGCATCGATCGCCGCATCTGATGTCAATGCCGATGGAGTATCGCTAACGGTTGCTGACCTGGTTTACCTCGTCCGAATAATTACCGGTGATACCAGCCCAATATTAAAGCCAATCTTAAGATCAGAATTCAATATAACCTCGCATATGCGGGAAGATCGAATCGATATCAAGTATGATTCTGAAACTAAGGCAGGAGCGGCGTTACTCATATTTGAGACATTGGGGAATGCGGGTATACCAATACTTGGCGAAGGCGCCGAAAATATGGATATGACATACGGCGTCGAAGGCAATCAGTTGCGGGTATTGATTTATAATATTGGTTCACAATCGATATCATCTGGTGTTAACACACTATTATCAATCCCGGCCGAGGGTTCGATAACTTTGATTGACGCCGAGATTGCCGATTATTTTGGCGGAATGATGACAACAAACCTAAAAACAATTCCGGATAATTTCCGGTTAAGCCAGAATTATCCGAATCCATTTAATCCTTCAACATCTATAAGTCTATCAATGGCTGTACCGGGCAATTGGAGCATTGCTGTTTACAATATCGCCGGTCAGAAAATCCGGGAGTATTCCGGATATTCAGAGGCTGGCATTGTATCAGTAACCTGGGACGGTTCGGACGAAAGCGGCCGCAAAGTGGCTTCCGGAATCTACTTATACAAAGCTGTTAGCGGCGACTTTAATGCCACGCGAAAGATGGTGTTGATGAAGTAATATATTCCCCAATTCAATGCTAAAAACCCCCTGGAAAACACAGGGGGTTTTTTATTATCCCTGGAACGGCTATTAGCCTTTGTCGGGAGACATAATGGCAAAGGAATGCATTTCATATTCAATTCTCGGTCCATAATGCATGCGCAATGAAGGATTAGAATAAAGAAAACCGGCTTTAGTAAACAAATGAATTGCCTCGGTGTTTATGCCGGGCAAGCCAGTTGATAAATAAACAGTTTTATAATCGTTGAGAATTTGGTCAAGAATTGACTGAGCAGCATTTACGGATTTTGCCACAAATGGTCCTATAACATAGCCGCCGTTAGATATTGGTCGGACAAATGAATATCCATTGATAGTATTTTCTTCGGCGGTATAAAGTCTATCTTTAAATTCCTTATATAATGGGTAAGGAGGCGGCTATGGTCCTTCCCCGTTAATTCTTTGTCTAAATGCAAAATATCCTTGCAGGGTGCGTCCGGCTCTTTCCGGTTCGGCGAGAATTCCTTTTTTAGACCCGGTCGGAATAATCTAAGCGACAAATACTTATCACGAAAATTAAGCCTTCGATAAAGCGGGACGGCCGGGAAGACACCATCGAGCTCAATTGTTGCGACTTTATCCTTTTTCAATCTATCAATAGCATGGAGTACCAGGGACTCGCCAATTTTTCGTCCCCGGAATTGGGGGGGGACTATCAGGGTACCCAGAAAGGCGCTGTCCGCGTACTTTATTGAAGTGACAATGCCAACCGGTTCTTCGCCCTTCCAGGCGACAAAACATCCATCAGGAGACAGATTGACCAGGCGGACAAAACCTTCGCGTGTATAACCCCATTCCTCATAGTCAGTTAGGGATTTAGCAAAATCAATATCTTCATATGTCATGCATCGTATATCACTCATATTATATCCTCCAATATTTTTTTGCCAAGTTATTTAAATAATTAAATTTTGCAATAAAAATTCCGGGAATAAAGAATATGGCCGTTTCATTTAAATAAGTTAGCTGAATGTCGATATTACATTAATTAAGGTACAGACGATAAAAATCAGAGATTGTGCAATTATTGGAAATGAATAGCTTGAATTTGCGGCAATATTTTTGCTAATTATATGGATTTCCGAATGAAATTGCCGCGAAAGGAGAAAATCTTGACTCTGGATAAGTTATCAAAATACGCAAAAGCCAATAGGGCCGAATATATTGACATGAAGTTTTCTGATCTTCCCGGAAGCTGGCATCATATAACACTTCCGATTTCGTCTTTGAATAGCCAATTATTGATTGATGGTGTAGGCGTGGATGGTAGTTCATTGCCAGGGTTTTCTCGAATAGAACGGGGCGATATGATTGCGCTGCCGGATACCGATACCGTATTTGTCGATCCTTTCTTTGAATTGCCGACGATTTCGTTTATATGCGATATTTATGACGTGAGCGAAAAGATGAAACCGTATTCTCGCAATCCGCGGAGAATAGCCAAGGATGCGGAAAAATTCCTTCAGAAATACGTCAAGGGGGCAAGCCTGATTATTGGTCCGGAATTCGAGTTTTATATTTTTGATAAAGTGAATTTTTTTCAGGGCCCGGACAGCGCTTTTTATTATATCGATTCCAAGGAGGCGGAATGGAATGCTGCCCAGGATGAAGAAAATCTTGGGTATAAAATACCCTATAAAAAGGGATATCATGTTGCTCCTCCGATGGACAGGACATTTAATATCCGTTCGACCATATCATCAATACTGGCAAGTTTGGGCATTGATCTGAAGTATCATCATCATGAAGTCGGGGGTGGCGGCCAGCATGAAATTGAGGTGAAATTTCAACCTCTTTTGAAAATGGCCGATCAAACGATGATGGTTAAATATGTTGTAAAGAATCAATGCTTTCGACTAAGTAAGTCGGCGACTTTTATGCCCAAACCGCTGTTTAATGAACCGGGTTCAGGGCTCCATGTCCATCAGTATCTGGCCGATAAAAACGGTTCGATATTTTATGATAAAAAGGGACCCGCCAGATTTTCAAAAATCGGATTGCATTATATTGGCGGCGTCTTAAAGCATGTCGATTCAATTCTCGCTTTTTCAAATCCCTCCACAAATTCCTTCAAGCGATTAGTACCGGGGTTTGAGGCTCCGGTTGCCGGAACATACTCCGTCGGCAATCGGACGGCATGCATAAGGATCCCCGGCTATCAAAAGGATCCGAAGACGATGAGATTTGAGTTTCGCCCCCCTGATGGAACCATGAACGCTTACCTTTCTTATTCGGCCATGTTAATGGCCGGTATTGACGGAATACGAAATAAGATTGATCCCGGCTTGCCATTAGATAAAAATCTCGATGAAATGCCATTGGAAGAGTTGGCCAAAATCCATCAGTTACCGACTTCACTGACAAAAGCGCTCAACGCTCTTGAAAATGATCATGATTATCTATTGGAGGGCGGCGTATTTACAGAAGATCTCCTGCAAACCTGGATTGGACTGAAGAGTAAAGAAGTTGACCAAATTCGCATCCGTCCGACGCCTTATGAGTTTGAAGTTTATTATAATACCTAATTGAGATGTTTTATGCCAGATGATCAAATTAAAAGAAAAATACATACTGGCTAATTGCTGTTCTCCTCAGTTAAGCGATAGTATTACCGGTTATTTTAGCTATGATGACAAAATAAAAGTCCACCGCTCTGATTGTGGCAATCTTATTAAGGCGGATAAATCCAGATTATTGGACTTGAGGTGGGATGAGATTTGCGAGGAAGAAGATTTTATCCCGAGTGATGATTTTGCGACTCTAACTAAGATTGATTTTCTCCTGATGGAACACCACAAGAATTATGGTTTTGATTATTCGAGAAAGATAGCTTCAATGTACAAACTCGACAAGCAGGCTGTTTTTGAGAGTCATGCCAAATTGAGAGAGATGAAATTATTAGAGCGAGTCGAGCCGCGCATGATTCAATATCGTAAAAATATCGTCAAGGGAAAGTGGATAAAACATCGCAATCATACTTATTATGATTTGACGGATAAGGGCAAGAAATACTATGATTATTTTATCAAACAATCAAAAGGGAGAAATAATAAATTCTAATCGCATTCAGGGGGAGAGCCGCCTTTAAAAGTAAAATTTATTAAAAATACGGCATCGCCGACGTTTACTCGGCCATCGGAATTGGCATCAGCGGCTTCAGGATATTCAGGGGGAAGCCCGCCCTTGAAGATAAGATTTATGATAAATACGGCATCGCCAATGTTTACATCAGAATCGTTATTGGCATCACCGCAAACATATGGCGGAGGTATTGATAAAGATACATCCAGTCTAATGCCATTATTCTCAGAAACGTCGATATCGTATATTATTAATGTATCATATCCAGCTGAAGTAAATTCAATATCATAAGTTCCCGGTTCAATCATTCGGTGATAGTCGCCAACATCGGGGTCCGTAAACACTCGCGAGCTATCCAAATCACTATCATGGCTCGGTATTCGAATCGAGGCCAATAAGGGTAAACCTGTTTGCTCATCTGTGACAACCCCTCGAATTCCAAATAGCGCGTTTTCAATATAATGTAGAAAGCTTGATCTGTTGTAGTTCCAGAATTCCAGGAGCAGTGATTCGGGCAGAAATTTAATGTCCGAAATTTCTATCAATACTTCCCGACATCCGTGCCAATAGTTCATATAATCCTGTCTGCCGCCGGTGATAGGATACCAGGCATATCCATTGGTTATGCCATTGTTGCGGTCAGTCAAATAATTAGCCGGGGAGTAGTATTGGGCGGAATCGGCATAGTCGCGTGAGATATCGATAAACCAATTATCATCAGTGTGCAGGCGCGACCAGGTATCCCAGGGGTAATTGATGACTTCGGCGCCGCCATGGAAATTCACGGCAAGGCAAAACGATTGCGCCGCGGCAAGGTTCATCATCACCGTAGTTTCTGCTTGCCAACCGTTACCATCCGGGTGAGGGCCGTCGTCCGGGTCGGGATAGTTACGATTCAAATCAACACCCATAGCATTAAACCGAGTCGGAAGATAAATGGCATTATCACCGGTTGAATAGGTACCGTCGGGATTTGCCAGCGGATTTATCCAAATTTCACAACTGTCAACCAGTCGAGAAATCAGTTCATTATTCCCGTAATTTTGCAGGAGATAATCGATAAGCCGAAGCATAAGTACATAGCCGGTTGTTTCATCGCCATGCATCGAACTCGTGAGGAATACCTCCGGTTCATCCTCCTCCAACTCAATATTATCCGAAATCCGAGCGACAAGGATTTGATGATCCATTACCGAAGAGCCGGCATCAATAATCTGACAATATTCTGGGAAATCCGCCTGGAATTGATACATCATGGCCACGTAAGCAGGGTAAGTTGGGTAAACATCCCAATCAGCCATTGAGTTTTTATCCAGCCCCATTTTTGGTGAAAACAAACTGCCAGGGTGAGGAAGACTTTTATAAAAATATCCGCGATTCTCAAGATTGGCTAACTGTTGTGGCGTTCCATAAGCGAAGACCGTATTGCCTTTGATATTATCAATAGAAATCAATCTGGTTAACTCATTCAAATTGGTTTGGGAATCAACCTGTATCTCTATATAATACTCGGATACGCCAGCGGAAATTGCCGTCGCAAAAACGAGCAGAACAATAATGGTTTGCAGAATATTCAATCTTGTGCCTCTGTTCATATATTATATTTCGGCTTTTGGCCGATTATTTTCAGTTGTTATGACATAGCAGTAACAATACGATCCGTTAAGAGTAAAATAGTCAATATTATTTTTTCGTCAATTGCTAATTTTTGATTGAATTTTGTATGAAAAATGATAAATATAGTAAGGTGCGTATTCAGGAAGGAGTGTTATGATTGGAATAAATAGTTTGAGGACTAATTCAATCCTGGCGGCTTTATTAATAATCTGTAATTTTGTTATTTCGGCCTGCAAGGAGGATGATAGTTTATTTCAGGAAAAGAAAAAAGACATGATTTCTGAGGCCAAAAATGCAGTCGGCTTGGTGACGGTTGATGAATTGGCGGAAATAATGAGCAATAATCAAGAGTTTTCAATAATCGATATTAGGACCGAAGACGAATATACTCAGGGTCATATAAATGGCTCCGTTTGGATTGCCCGAGGCATGCTTGAATTCAAGGCGGGGCAGGGGCCATTAAAAGATTTCGATAAAAAATATATCTTGTATTGCCGGGTAGATTCTCGGAGCGCGTTGGCCGCAAAAACACTTATCGATCTGGGTTATCAAGACGTTTCGATTTTGAAGGGCGGTTTTTCCGTCTGGTGCAACGCCGGGTATAGTATTTATAATCGCCACGGTGAAATGACTGTAAAATCTTTCGAGCGAGAAGAAACGGAATAATTGCATCGGAAAGATGAGAGAATGTATTAAACAGGCTTGGTAAAGGCAGGAGAATAATTAATATCCTCCTGCCCATTCCATGTATAACGGTGAACCGTATTATTTTATGGTAATCTCCTGCATCAATTTACCGCCGAAAATCTCCCGGATTTTCTCACGGCCTAAGCTCTTTTTGATTTGTTCGTCTTCTGTACCAATTGCGTTTTCGATGATAGCCTCAAATTTGTCGCCCAATCCGTCAAGGGCGGCGTAGTTTTCATATTCGACCATCAGCATTACATCCCAGTCGTCAGGATTGGAGGCTCCACCGACAAAGACCGTATAAGATAAGATTAATCCCTCTTTCAAAGCGGCGTCCATGACTTTTTTCCAGGCCCCCTGCAGGTCTTTGATATATTGATCCTGCATATTGGCTTCGGTTTGAATTAATGATATTTGCCAAACAGAGCCTTCAGTGTAGGGCGATTCGGCGGACACAATCGGAGTGATAAAAATAAAAATCAATGATAAAATTACGGCGGCGGTAATACCAAGGCGAAGCATAATTACCTCCCGGTTTAAAATACTTGATAATAATGAGTCCGGCCTGATGATTATAATGGCAAATGCTGATAAGATAAATTACTGACGGGCCCCCATTGCCTCGGCGAGTTATATAATAAATACTCTCGGAAAAGTCAAGCGTCTGGCTTAGTATTTTTGAAAATGGGTTTGTTTCCTCAGATTAACGCGTATTATTTATCTAACAATTATTTTCCTTGTGATACAATAAGTTATTGACATTTCATACTCCGTTATTTATATATTCTAACATATTTCTAAGGAGTTTGCATGGCTAGTATTCATTTTAAGAAACGAAAAGATGGTGGGAAAACCTACTATGTGGTGGTCTGCATGCCGGGTAGCCATAAGTGGATTAAGGGAGGATCTCTTAAAGACGCCAAGATTTTGAAAAAAGAAATTGAATCATTGGAAAAATCCAAAAGGATTGAGAAGTTGGGACTTGTGAACGAGAAGAAACGCATTGACGCTTTCTTTCAGGAATATGCAGACCATGTGCGCTTAAGAACTGCACCCAGTACCTTGAAACGATATCTTACAGTGTTAAATACTGTTATCATATTTTTGAAGATGTTTCACCCCAAAATCAAGTTTCTCGTGCAGATTACACCTGAGATTATTGAGTCGTATCAAGTACAACGTTTGAAGTCTATTGAATTGAAGAGTTCAGCAGATGGAGATAAATCCGGAGTTCATAGAAAAAAGCGCTTACCCCTTCCTCAAACGGTAAACACCGAAGTCATAGTGTTGGGCTCAGCATTTATTTGGGCTTATAGCCGAGAACTAATTCCTTCAGTACCGACCAAAAAAGTAAAGCCGCTTCGAGCCAAACTAAAAAGAAAAGTCAGACTTCTCGATCAAAGAGAATGCAAGCATTTTTTGAAAACTGCGCGGCAAATGGCCAGAGATAATAAACGACTCAAAGTATTTTATTTGATTTTCAAATTCTTACTCAATACAGGTCTGCGATCAGGAGAATTATGCAATTTAACCTGGGATGATGTTAATCTTGAAACCGGCTTGATAAAAATTCAGCCAAAAGAAGGGTGGACACCAAAAACATATTCCAGAGAGTTCTTTCTAAATGAACATTCAATAAAAATCCTAAAGCGGATTGGTCAGTCAGAAGGATTGATATTCAGAACCAATACTGGTAAACAACTCGACACCGATGATATACGACGAGCATTAATAAAAATAGCCAAAGAAGCGGGACTTAATGACCTTACCAAAGTCCATGACCTCAGACATACATTCAATTCATTAATGCAAATGAATGGAGTTGATCCAGCCACAATGA
>JBDREQ010000054.1:0-17767 GCA_043819555.1 Candidatus Zixiibacteriota bacterium
TGTATGACAAACAAATAGCTCAGGCTGTTGCTGCTTTTCAAGCATCGCGGGAAATTGGAAGTCATTTTCAAATTCAGGCAACCGCCAAACCGGGCGTATCGCTTGAAGAGCTTGAACGGGAGATTGACGACATCTTAAATGATGTTATGACCAACGGGATCACACCCGAGGAATTTGAATTGGCTCGCACCAATTGGGAGTCGGGATTTATTCGCCGGCTTGACAATATAAGCGGGTTTGGCGGTATGGCCGATATGATGAACGCCTATAATATATTCCTTGGCGGACCGGATATGTTCAACTGGGATAAAGCTCGATATGAAAAGGCAACGATTGATGATATGTTGGCATATATGAGAACGTATATGCAGCCGGACAAAAGAGCAATTCTCTCAGTCTATCCGAAAAGCCAGCTGACGGCATCTGAGCTGGCAGTAGATATGGCTGTAAATCCTGCCGGAGAAGAAAAGCCGTCATTCACTCCGCCGACAATACAGACCGCGACATTATCTAACGGAATGGAATTGTATTTGGTCGAAGATCACGATTTACCGTTAGTTGAGTGCGATTTAATAATTAAGAGCGGATACGATTGTGATCCGGCTGATCGACCGGGAGCAGCTTCTTTGACATCTGAACTCCTCAATGAAGGCACCAAAACAAGGAATGCTCTGGAAATATCCGATGCTTTCCGCGCTTTGGGCGCGGATTTTGGAGTCGGCAGCGGCTGGGATAATACGTTCGTTAATCTAAACGTTTTGAAGAAAAACCTTGATGCGGCTTTGGATTTGACAGCCGATGTGGTAGTAAATCCGACTTTCCCGCAGGAAGAGCTCGACCGGCAAAAAGAAATCTATCTGGGCCGGATTAAGCAGGAAGCGATGCAGCCGTTTACGATTTGTTATAAGGCTTTCAGCCGCGAGCTTTATGGTGCGGCCCATCCTTATGGGCAGCCATACACCGGTTCGGGTACCGAAGAATCGATTTCAGCCATCAGCCGCTCCGATCTGCAGGATTATTTCAATAATTACTATCGGCCCAACAACACTACCGCGGTTGTCGTGGGTGATATAACTCTTGATGAAGCCAAATCCAGGCTGGAGAAAGCATTCAAGAATTGGAAGAAAAGTGAAATTCCCGAGACTATGCTAAAACGGGCGGCATCTTTGGATAAAACCAAAGTCGTCATCATTGATAAACCGGGAGCGACTCAGAGTGTGATCTTTGCCGGCAACCTGATCGAAAATCGAAATGATCCTGAATATGTTCCTTCAACGGTAATTACTAATATTCTCGGCGGTGGTTCAACCGGGAGGTTATTCCTTAACCTTCGCCAGGATAAAGGATATACTTACGGGGCCTATTCGTTCTTCTCGTCTCGTAAGGGACAGGGATCATTCGCGTGCTATTCTCAGGTACAGGGCGATAAGACAGTCGAATCTCTCACCGAATTCATGAAGGAAATCCGGGGTATTTGCGGTGAAATACCTTTGACCGAAAAAGAACTGACCGACAGCCGGAATAATTACGCCAACGGATATCCGCGGGAGTTCCAGACTATCGGGGGTATCGCCGGCCAACTTGGTACATTAGTAAGCTATGATCTGCCGATGGATTACTGGAGTACTTACATAGACAAGATTAACGGCGTTGATATGAAGAAGGCCAATGAACTGGCTCAAAAGAAAATACATCCGGATGCGCTTTTAATCGTGGTAGTTGGAGATCGTGAAAAGATTGAATCCGGCATTCGCGCTCTCAATCTGGGTGAAATTGTAATTGCCAGCGCCAATTAGGCGTTTTTAATCCACATTTGAAATAAAAGGCGAGAGCTTAAATGCTCCCGCTTTTTTTGTTGAAAAGAAACTTGGCTAATAATACCATCAATTTGTATGCAAAGATTAATTCGAGCTTTAATTATCATTGGATCAGGCCTCATCCTCTCATGCGCGGAGGTGCCGAAGAGTATTCAGGCGCGTCTGACCGTCGCGGCGCCGGAATATCTCGAAGGTCTGCTTGATACCGTCGCGGTACAGTTCAAACGGGATAACGATATTTCGGTCACATTTCGTTTTGTCCACCCGGACAGTATTTTACTGCTGGCACAATCTGACCCCGCTATTGACCTTTTCATAATAAACAATCCCAATCGGCGCGATAAACTTATAAAAGATAGTCTGCTTGACAAGAATGTCTATTCCTGCGCTTTTCGATTATCTTACGTCATGGTCAATCGCACAAATGGCCCCCAATGCGACGACGTCAAAAACTGGAGAGACAAAAGTCTACGGCGCGTGGCGATAGTTAATCCCCAGTGGGAATATGAAGGATATCTGGCCGGCCGCGTACTCAGAAAGCGTCGAATATATAATGATTTACAAGACAAGCTCATTCCGGCGCGCAATAGCGAGCATCTTCTTTCATTTTTGAACACAGGTGAGGCCGACGCCGCGCTGATGTTTGAGTTTTCGATCAAGGACGCTCAGGGCTTGATAATCCGGCAACGATTCGACGACGAGCTTAAAGATTATCTGGTCTTCTGTATAGGAGTTACACCTCATTCCAAATTCAAGAAATCGGCCCGCGCCTTCCTCGACCTGTTTGATTCCCGATTATGTGATTTGTACAAATTCAGGGGTGTCTATCAAATAACCGGCAGATAAAGACAAATTTATTGGGATAAGCTTATCTTTTTTCTTCCGGTCTCTTGTTTTTTTATGGGCAGAATATATATTTTTTCAAGAGGCAGGTTGATGTTATCATGAATAGGTTTTTTGATTTTTCCCGGGAGCAAATGCGAACGCTGGTAGTGCTGGCAATCATAGTCGTTTTGGCCGGGAGTTACAAATTCATTCGCGATTATTATATCAAACCGTCGCGTCCCGCCAGCGCCTGGAAAATTTCTAAACTTGAAACACTTGAAGCAAACCTGAAAGTCGATCTCAATTATTCTCCCGCCGATTCGCTCGAGCTTGTTCCCGGCTTGGGACCGATTTTATCCCAACGAATTATTGACTATCGAACCCAAAATGGCAATTATCCCGCGGTTGATTCAGTTATGAACGTACCCGGTATCGGAGAAATTAAATTTAATCAAATTAGACCTTATCTCAAAGTCACATTGCCATGAACAACGCAACGAATACATATGGATTGTCAATAATCGATCAAAAATGTTTGACCGCTCTGGTTTCTTATGACGGCGGTAGGCCTTTGGTTAAATCAATAAATCAATATGACGGGCTAAAAAATTGCGAAATTGATGGCGGTCGAATTTTTATCGGTGTTGACGACCGCATGGCTCAAATCAAGAAATTGAAAATCAAACAAAGCTCCCTTTTTAACGCTTCGGCTGTCGCACAATTTGAGATGGCGCAATGTCTCCTCGAACCCGAAAGCGAATTCTATTTTGATAATCTTCCGCTCGAATCGGATAACGGTTTTCAGCGGTTTTTGACGATTGCTTATCACCGACATGCGATTGATAGATTAATCGAAGATTGTGAAAAATACCTGCCCTGTCCTTCGGGATTCAAACTCGACGCCCTCGCCCTATCCGCCGGGTATCTGACGTTCTGCCGCATCGAACCGGGAGATTTGCAGGCTCTTTTAAATATCGAATCGGATCTAATCACTATTGCCTTTATTTACAAACAAAAACTGCAGGCCGTCGGTTATCTTAAATCAAATATCCATGACGATATGAGCGTCGAATCGGCCAGGAAGATAGCCGGTGAATTAAGGATGGCCATTAGTTATCGGCAAAGCGAATTATTTAATGATGGCATTACTATTCCCCTGAGCCGCTTAATTGTGTGTGGAGGATGCGCTCGCAAAGAAATTATCATATCGGCCATCGTCGAACAAATGGCAACGGAATTAACTCTGCCGAAATTTCATGAAGGTTATTTTCAATCACTCCCCGATGATGAAAAATCATTTCCGCTCGAAAAATATTTAATTCCTCTCGGATTGGCGGTCGAATGAGCCTGAAGATTACCGGAGGATATCTGAAAGGCCGCATAATTAAGACCCCCTCCGGCCGCGATACCCGACCCACTCTTGCCCGCGTCCGAGGGGCGATCTTCTCAATGATTCAGCATGATATCGAAAACGCGAACGTTCTTGACATTTTCGCCGGTTCGGGAGCCCTGACTATTGAAGCTCTTTCCCGGGGCGCGGCATCGGCTGTGTTGATTGAGAATAATCGCAAAACCGCCGGTATTATCAAAACCAATCTGGATTCGCTTGAATTAAAATCCCGCATATTGAATGCTGATTACAAAAAAGCCTTCCAAATCCTTAAAAGCGAATCTTTGAATTTTGATATAATCTTCGCCGATCCCCCGTATGACCTGATAGAACCCAGCCAACTCGCATCCGAAATATCGGAATACTCTTTGATAAAACCGGGAGGATTGTTTATCTTGGAACATGCCGGGAATATTATTCCCGATGATGTACGAAAAATAAAAACGCGCCGTTTCGGAGATTCGGCCATATCGGTATTTCATTATGAGTGAAAATAAAAAGAAAATTGCGATTTATCCCGGGACTTTTGACCCGACCACCAACGGTCATATATCTCTTATTGACAGAGCTGTCGGGCTCTTTGATGAATTAATCGTCGCGGTCGCCAAAGCCAGCACCAAAAAAACTTTATTTACGATAGATGAGCGACTGGAGATTGCTCAAAAAGCAGTCGACGGTAAAGACCGTGTCCGGGTTGAATCATTCGAAGGTCTCCTGGCCAATTATGCTCGCGACGTCGGCGCCTGCGCCGTTATCAGGGGTCTGAGGGCGGTATCTGATTTTGAGTTTGAATTTCAGATGGCGTTGATGAACCGCCGCATGATTCACGATATCGAAACTGTTTTTCTCATGCCGGCTTTGTCGTGGGTTTATCTGTCGTCAACGATAGTCAAAGAAGTCGCCGCCAACGGCGGCGATATTTCCGGCCTCGTTCCGGATGCCGCCCTTGATGCGTTGAATAAGAAATTTAAGTAGGTAATCTATTTATTCAGGTTTCGGGCAGGAACGATTTAACTTAAGTTAATACGTTTCTCGCAAAAATTCCCGTAGTTTTTCATAGGTCTTTCGATTATTCACTCTGGCAGGATGTCGAAAAGGAACAACAATATATTTATCGCTTTTGGCCGCCTTTTCATGAGGTTTATCCGAATCAATGTCCAGGTCGAGAATCCAGATAAGACTTTCAAAAGTTCCGCAGGCAATTATTATGTCTGGATTAATTTCGGAAATTTGCTTTCTTAAAAGATGTCTGTCTCTATAGGCGTGGGCGTTTATAACGGCCATATTGGAAATACTCTCACCGGTGGTCTTCTTTAAATTAATGCTGGCAATTTTATGAATATCTTTGGAATAAATTTCCGCTTTGTCAATCTCTTCATAATCCGGGAAATCGCGCAGAATTCCTGACGTCCAGCGGGCGATAGTAAACCACATACGAATCTTTAAGCCCTTATCAAAAAGTGTTCTTAAATCTCCACCGGGCCAATCATTTACTTCTTTCATAACATATAGAATTTTGACTTTGGCTTTTTCAAACTCATTATTATCAAATATTCCGTCTTTGCAGACATCCTCAATCCTGATATTTAATTCGCGATAATGTTCGAACCATCTTTCCCAAATGTCCATAATAATGCTCCACTTTATTTAAATTTGACTGGTTTATCGGGTCTTGATTTCACGAAGTAAAATAGTACCTGGCGCAACATTTAATTATCATATAAAAGTTCGTCTCCGGATGATGATTCCTGGTTTTCATCCGGTTCTTCATCAGGATTAGTGTATGGCAGTATCCTAATTCCATTCTCATGAAGGATATCAAGTTGTTCGGGAGTCAGGAAAACTTTGAAGTGATGTTCTTTGTCTGTCGATATGAGAGAGTCAACCTTGTCTTTGGCAAAATTATAATCTTTAGTTTCGGACAGGTCAAGGATATATACATCTTTCCGCATCCATTCAAAATATTCTATCATACTTTCATCGTCTTTGGCGTCCTTCGGATCGGCAAAAGTGGGAGCAACGCGAAACTTATATTCGCCTTTCCTGCGAATATATGTTTTATCGCCGACTACCAGCGTTTGAGCCGAATACTCGGTAAGGGGCGTTTTTTCCATCTCCTTCATTTTTCTGTATTGCTGTTCTTCTTTAGAAACGATTCTCGGTTTACGCTTAGTCGGATCAGAGCCTCTATTTTTTTTAGGATTTCCGTGAAAAAAACCTCTGCCTTCCGTCGTTATCCAAAAATAATTAACAAGCATGCGAACAGTATCCACAGTTTGGATATATATTTCAATGCCGGAGGTATCGTTTTCAGGAATGTTGAGCTTCAATTCGAATATAGCAGGTTTTTCCTTACTGGCTGTTGCTGTCATTGTCATCGGACCGTCATATCGCAAATTATCAATTGTGTCAATAATAAAGGTAAGTTCGCACACTTTACAGCGACACAAATCGGGTGTGACAGTAGATATAAGAGTAACTTCACCACTTGCCAACGAATCTGGCGAAATAGTGATGTCCACTTTGAACGGATGAGGAATTCCCGGCGGTGTCGCATTAGCCCCGGCATTCAAAATGACAACCGACAGAGCGATTGTCATTACAATAAAAAAACATCTCGATATTTTCATAAAATCACCTCCCACGTAAAAGGATGGATATATACCTTATACAAACTGCCGCTCTGATCGGATTAGTATCATATTCCCCGCATGAGCATAAACATAATTAAGTATAATTATATTGTTGTGTAAATAAATATTTGTATAAATGTATAAAACGCGAGTTTCTTTCGGCTAGGTCAAATTTATCCAATCACCATCAGTCAAGACCTGATACATCCTCTTAAAATGCCGCCCCACCCGTCGTAAACGTCCAGACCGCATCGGCCGGGATCGGCTGATCGGTGATGTCGCGCACGCCCTTCGTCATAATAACTTTGTAGGTATGATTCGGCAAAAACGGCTGTGACGGGACAAACGTCGCGGTTTTGTTACTATACGTTCTGATTCCCGAAACGAGACTGTCATCTTCTTTCAGCACCGCGAACGTCTCGCTGGTAAACGAGGATAAATCCATGTCGTTGGTAAACATTACCCAGACCGTCGCATCGACCGTTACACCTGTTGCTCCCGGCTGGGGATAAACCGAAACAATCTCCGGCCCGCCGCCGGTGGTGAACGACCAGCTATAATTGAGGTACAAAATATTGTCCGATTTATCAGCCACCTGGCCGCTTATGGTCACAGTGTATTCCAGATTATTCAATAGATATTGATTGGGCGTAAAGATGACGGCGCTGTCTTCCGTCCTGAAAACTCCATTGATTCCAAAACTGACAGATGCCAGTAGGTTTATAGATGCGGGATTAATATCTTCATTGAATATTAGTGAGATCGGTGTGTTAGCCGGGACATTAGTTTCATCTTCAGCCGGAGATACTCTGACTAAAACCGGCGGCAGCGAATCTGAGTAGATTGTCGAAAAACTCCAGGTATAATCGCTCCCCATCGACATGCCCGCGTTGTTTGTGATATCGGATGAGAGCGTAACCGTATAGTTCGTATCCGGCAGTAAATTATTATTCGGCGTAAATCGGGCAATCCGATTTGAATAGGTTACCGTTCCTGCGACATTATTATTCAGATAAAAGGTATTGCTATTGATTGTGGCGGGGTTCATCTCGTTGGCAAAAGTTACCGTTATAACAGCATTCAATGGTATCTGAGATTGTCCGTTAACGGGGTAGGTCGATTCCAGAAATGAACTTCCCAGTCCGGTCGTAAACGACCACTTGTAATCGGCGTCCATGATATTGCCGATCGTATCGGCGATTCCGGCTCGGATTGTGATAGTGTATTCGGTATTGTACTCAAGGTTATTGTACGGCTGAATTTTTGTCTGCATTTTATTGCTGGACACGGCCCTGCCCGGATTTCCACTGACATTAAATTTTCCATCCAGAGTGGCAGTATCCATCGGGCGAAGATATGTAATAATTATATCGGAGGTAACGGCAACTGATGTAGCCCCGTCAGGAGGGACAACCGAATCAATAAAATAAACGGGTTCTTCGGGAATTAACCCTAAATCCGGGGTTTCTTCAGTGCAGCCGTACCATAAGGCAACAGCCAGCATCACCAAGCATATCGGAAACAGTTTTCGCATTTACCCACCTGCTAATTAAAAAATCATTGCGCCCCGTAATCAATCAAGCGACCGACTATTATCGGTTTACCCATCGGACTGCCCAGAGTCTCCATTTTTACAAGCCCCAGGCCTGGCGCGAAATAATTATAAGTTGTCCTCCGCATAGGTCCCATAACCTGAGAATATTTATAGCTATAAAACTTACCAGCCGGAACTTCAATTTCAAGACCGGCTTTGTCCAATCTATTGGAAATCACGGTTGGACCCAGGGTCATTGAAAAATCGTCGCCGTCCAATCCGGGAAATTTGGCCAGCATAATCGGCTGGCCCATCGGACCCATAATCCAGAAGCCGTCCTCGCGGTTGGTCGCCAGGGTTCCGCGCGGTCCCATCCCTGATATAAAATAAAAAGTCTCGCCGTCGAGGACAGTATCGCGCTCTACCCGAAAAGTATCAATCTTACTGACGCTCAATTCTCCAGTCAGGGTATCCATTGTGGACAGTTCGTAGACCCAGCTATTTCCAATCTTAAGCGGCATCAAATCAACGCCGGCCAAAGGCGGGGCAGTTACCTCTTCGGTATCCGTTTGCGCTTCCATTTTGGTTGCTGGAACGGGTTCTTCCCGGCGATTGGCCTGTTCTTCCTCGCCGCAGCCTATTAAAATGAAAATCATTACAGCAAATAATAACCGATACATAGTGACCTTTCTTTCTCTTCGATACTATTTATCATAATATAGCCATATTTCTTTTTTGGTCAACCCGCATGAGTAACTTCTTGAAAACAAAAAGCGTTATTACCTGATTGCCATACCCCTAAAAAATTGTTTATATTATATGGCTATATTGGGCATATATGCCCTGTACCAGAATGACGAACTGAAATTTGCTTTGTTTAATAAGGATGAAAAATGTCAGACAAAACCGAACCGCAAACGCCACAAATTCCCCTCAATAAAATAATTGACGGGCGTATTGATAAGATTGGAAAAATTCGTGAAAAAGGCATTAATCCTTTTCCCTATAAATTCGATTTTTCGCATACGACCGCACAGGCCATTGATTCGTTTAATGAATTATCGGAAAGTGGAACTGAAATCAAAATGGCCGGCCGCGTCATGTCTGTCAGGAAAATGGGTAAAGCGCTGTTCATGCATTTCCAGGACGAATTCGGTCGGCTTCAGGCATATATCAAGATGAATGTTATCGGTGATGAATTATGGGAGCTGTTTGAACTAATCGACATCGGCGACATACTGGGCATGACCGGAACCTTGTTTACCACTAAAACTGGCGAAAAAACCTTAAAGGTTTCGTCGTTTGAGCTTTTGACAAAATCGCTTCATCCCCTTCCGGAAAAATTTCATGGTTTGACTGATAAAGAAACCCGCTATCGCCAGCGTTATGTCGATTTAATCGCCAACCCGGAAGTGCGCGATACTTTCAGGAAACGCTCGCAGATCATCGCCGCTCTGCGTGAGTTTCTAAATGGAGAAGGATTCCTTGAAGTCGAAACGCCGGTTCTGCAACCTCTTTATGGAGGCGGAATAGCCGTTCCGTTCGTTACCCATCATCGCAAACTTGATGTTGACCTGTATCTGAGAATCGCCGACGAGCTCTATCTGAAAAGATTAATCGTTGGAGGATATCATAAGGTGTGGGAGTTCTGCAAAGATTTCCGCAATGAAGGAATGGATCGAAAACATAATCCGGAATTTTCAATGATCGAGCTCTACTGGGCTTACGCCGACTATCACGACATGATGGATTTGCATGAAAACTTGATGCGATTCACGGCCAGGAAAGTTTTTGATAAGACTGAATTTGAATACGGGGACGATAAAATCGATTTTGGCCCGCCGTTCAGGCGCCTTTCGATGATAGATGCCGTCAAAGAATACGGCGGCCCCGATCTCTCTGATTTTGATTTCGACCGCGCAAAAATACTGGCCAAAGAAGCCGGAATGAATATGGATAAATTGATAAATCACGGCAAGATTGTTGAAGCCTTCTTTGATGAACTGGCTGAGTCGAATTTGATCTCGCCGACATTTATTATGGATCATCCCCGCGATATCTCTCCGCTGGCCAAAAAGCATCGCGCTAACCCCAATCTAGCCGAACGATATGAATTGTTCGGATGCGGCATGGAACTGGGCAACGCTTTTAGCGAGCTGAACGATCCTATTGACCAGAAAGAACGTTTCATCCAACAGGGCAAGGCCGCTGAAGCCGGAGATGAGGAAGCTCACCAATTGGACCATGATTTTATAACAGCCCTGATGTATGGCATGCCGCCGACCGCCGGGTTGGGAATAGGCGTTGACCGTATCGTCATGATTATGACCAATCAACATTCGATTCAGGATGTGATACTTTTCCCGCAGATGCGGCCGACAGTTCAATTGGTAAAAAATCTCAATAGAGTGAAAAAAGAGGAAGACTAATTAGTTAAGATTGTCTAAATATAGTGATTTGTCATTGCGAGGAGTTCCACGTCAGTGGAACGACGTGGCAATCTTTTTAGATGGTATTAAACAATAGATTGCCACGCTCACTTCGTTCGCTCGCAATGACTGTATTTGGTTGGGATATTGAAATTTAATTTTGCATAAGGATATGCAATTGTGAGATACGAATGGTTCATCGCCCGTCGATATTTGATGACGCGAAAAAAAGGCGGCTTTATTTCGCTTAACAGCTTATTTTCAATCGGCGGAGTCGTTGTCGGAGTCGCCGCTCTCATCTTCGTTATGTCGATGATGAACGGTTTCGAAACCGAACTCCGAACTCGCATCCTGGGCGTCACCTCGCATATTTCGGTTTTCCCTCGTTTTGAGGACCATTTTGCCAATCCCGATTCGGCCATGGCTGAACTTTTACAGGTCGAAGGCATCATCGCCGCTGCGCCCTTTGTCTATTACAAGGCCGCCATCGCGTCCGAAACGGCCGGTGATGGAATCGTTGTTCGCGGCATTGATCCCGAGCTGGAAAACAAAGTTACAGGATTAGGCGAAACTGTTTTTTCCGGGAACTTCGATGTCAGCCCCAATGAAGAAGGCATGGGAGGTATTATCGTCGGCAAAAACCTGGCCCAGAGTCTTGATGTTTTACCGGGGGATATATTGAGGCTTTATTCACTGCGCGTAAAAGACCTGCGTCCCGGCTCTCAGCCAAAGATTAAATTGGTTGAAGTAAGGGGAATTTACGAAATAGGTATGTACGAGTACGACGCCTCAATGGCATATATCTCCATACCTGATGCCATGAACCTGTTCAAGACCGAAGGCGTTACCGGCATTCATTTGAAAACGACCGATATTTTCACCGCCGGGATAATTGCCGAATCAATCAATGAACAATTTGGTGGAAAATACAGCGCTGTTGACTGGAGTCGCATGAATGAAAACCTGTTTTCGTGGATGTGGCTGGAAAAAGTCGGGATGTTTATCGCGCTATCGTTGATAATGGCTGTCGCCGCTTTTAATATTATTTCGACCCTGGTCATGATTGTGATGGAAAAACGCCACGAAATTGGCATTTTGAAAACTATGGGTTCTGTTCCGGGAGCCATAAGGCGAATATTCATGAGAATCGGAATTGTTATAGGCGTTGTTGGGTGCCTATTGGGCTGGTTGCTCGGATATTTATTATGCTGGATTCAGGTCCGATTTAACGTTATTGAGCTGCCGCCCGATATATACTTTATTAGCAGCCTTCCGGTTGATATCAGATTATTGGACTTTATGTTAGTTGGATTTGCCGCTATCGCGCTTTGCTTTTTGGCCACTCTTTACCCGGCCGGGCGGGCGGCTCGATTGTCGGTCGTGAAGGTCTTGCGAAGATAGTTATGAAAACGATTAAAAATATTTGTCGTTTAAGGACTTATAGAGTAAACATTTTGGCAAAAATGGCGAATATATATATAAGCACGGTGTATAGCATATGAACAGTAGGCAACCGGGAGACGACCTTATTCTGCAAGCGGATCAAATTTACCGTGGATTTGATACTCCGCAGGGGAGAATTGAGGTTTTACGGGGTGTCAGCCTAAACCTTTCTCGAGGTGAAATGGTGTCTGTCCTGGGTGCATCAGGCGTTGGCAAAACTACATTGCTTCAAATACTCGGCGGACTTGATCGCCCCGACAGCGGTGATGTTTATTTTGGGGACTTATCATTCTCGACCT
Source organism: Candidatus Zixiibacteriota bacterium (assembly GCA_043819555.1). Classification (GTDB taxonomy): domain Bacteria; phylum Zixibacteria; class MSB-5A5; order GN15; family JAAZOE01; genus JAZGGI01. The sequence continues at coordinate 12,371 of JBDREQ010000054.1, forward strand.
TTTCGGAAAGCAAACTGGCCTCGTTTCGCAATCGGCATATTGGCTTTGTGTTTCAGTTTCACTATCTTATGTCTGAATTTTCAGCACTTGAAAACGTTATGATGCCGGCTCTAATTGCCGGAACGTCTCGCGCACAAGCAACAGAACGCGCGGAACTATTGCTTGGGGATGTAGGTTTAAAGGATAGAATGACGCATTTGCCAAATGAGCTTTCGGGAGGCGAACAACAGCGGGTAGCTGTTGCCCGGGCTTTGACTATGGAACCGGATCTGGTTCTGGCCGACGAGCCTTCGGGAAACCTTGATGTTGACACGGGGCGTAAATTACACGAATTACTATTGAACCTGAACCGAACCAGGAAGATTTCGTTTATAATCGCCACCCATAATCAGCATCTGGCAGCAATCACTGATCGCATGGTCAAAATGGAAAACGGAATGAATCAGGTGGAAAAACCGCCTGTCAATTGAAAACAAATTTTGAAAGCGCGGGTAAATAATGAATTGTCAGGATTGTGATAATAACGAAGCGGCCGTCAGCCTGACTCAGATTATCAACAACGAAAAAGTTGTTTTGAATTTATGCAAGGAATGCGCCGCCAAGCGCGGTTTTCATTCCCCGCTCGATAATATACCCTTTCCGCTGGCTAATTTCCTGGCTGAAATGATGGGTAAAGAAAAAGTCATCAGCGGTTCCAAGGCCATCAAAAAGCCGGATATATCCTGTCCCTCCTGCGGCCTGTCATTTGAGGAATTTTCCCGCCTGGGCAGGTTCGGTTGCGGCGAATGCTATAAAACTTTCAGGGATAAGCTCCAGGGACTATTACGAAAAATTCACGGTTCTTCCCTTCATAAAGGAAAACTCCCGCCGATGCTTTCTGAAGAAGCGTCTAATATAAAGGAACAGGAAAGAGTGGAACAGGAATTGCAGCGAGCAATTGAAATTGAGGATTTTGAACGCGCCGCCGATTTACGCGATAAATTAAAATCGCTCAAGCAATCGGAATCCGAAGAAGAACGCAAGGAAAAAGAAAATGTTTGAGGACATGGCCAAAAAACCGGCGGGATGGCTGACGGGTGATGGTGAGGAAGCAACTGTAGTCCTGTCATCAAGAATCAGACTGGCCCGCAATATTCATGACATCCGCTTTCCGACTTCGGCTGATATTAATACCCGTGAGAAGGTTGTCGAGTTTTTCAACTCCGCCGTTTCCAAATCCGAGTTTCTTCAACGCGGAAGTTTTTATAGCACAGATAATATTGAGAAAATCGACAGCAATTTCCTTGTTGAACGCCACCTGATTTCACCAACGATGCTCGATCGGCTCGAAGGTTCCGGCGTATTTATTGGACCCGACGAACAGGTCTCGATAATGATCAATGAGGAAGACCATCTTCGCATTCAGGCTCTGACGGCAGGCCTGGAAATGGACCGGACCATGGAACTGGCTTCCCAATACGATAATGAAATCGGCCGCCTGCTTGAGTATGATTATGATAGCGATTTTGGATTCCTGACCGCCTGCCCGACAAATGTGGGAACCGGACTGCGCGCTTCGGTGTTAATCCATTTACCCGGACTGGTATTGACGCGGGATATCGATAAAGTAATCCAAAAAATCACCAAGATGGGATTGGCCGTGCGAGGATTTTATGGAGAAGGTACCGACGTTCTTGGAAACTTATTCCAGATTTCCAATCAGTCCACTCTGGGGAAATCGGAAACCGATATTCTGGAAGATATTGAACGTGTTACGCGAATTATTATAAATGACGAAGCAACGGCGAGAATTCGTCTTCGAGAGGAAGCCTATGATCAGATTTGCGATAAAATCTGGAGGGCTTATGGAATCCTGAAATACGCGCGAGTGTTATCGTCAGAAGAGGTTATGAATCTACTTTCTGCCGTACGGCTGGGGGTGGCTATCAACATCATTGAGGATCTGGATCTGGCTACGATAAATGAAATACTCCTTTTATCACAGCCGGCCCATCTGATTAAATTCAGCGATCGTGACATGGATTGCGAAGAGCGCGATATTGCCCGGGCCAATATGGTCAGGGAAAGACTAAAATAAAACGGAATGAGAACTCAAGGGAGGTTTCAATAAATCATGAATGAAATGTTTACTGAACTGGCTCGCAAAGCGATTGAATATTCACGGGATGAAGCGGCGCGATTGCGCCATGATTACATCGGGACAGAACATCTGCTACTGGGACTCATCCGCCTTGCCGAAGGACGAGCAATCGAGGTCATTTCCAATCTGGGCCTTGATTTGAACGACCTCAAAGCCGCCGTGGAAGAAGTCGTACAACCGGCGGGCGGAACGATGACCATGGGTCAATTGCCTTTGACGGCCCGAGCCAAAAAAACATTGGAAGTTTCGGGACAGGAAGCCCGCGCCCTGAAATCAAAAGATATCGATACCGAACATATTCTGCTGGCCCTCCTCAAAGACGAAGAAGGAGTTGCCGCCCAGGTCATGGCAATGTTCGAAATTGACTACAAAGAAGCCTATGACGAATTGAAAAATATTGAAGGCGGGAAACCGTCATCATTCAAAAAGAAAAGGCGCAAATCAAAAACTCCCGCCCTTGACCATTTTGGACGAGACCTGACCGAAATGGCCCGCCGCGGACGACTCGACCCAATTATCGGACGCCAGATGGAAATCGAACGAGTTACCCAGATTCTGTCGCGCCGCAAAAAGAACAATCCGGTTCTGATTGGCGAGCCCGGGGTTGGAAAAACCGCAATAGTTGAAGGCTTGGCTCAACGCATTGTCGAAGGCAAGGTCCCTCAGACCCTTGAAAATAAGCGCGTTGTAACGCTTGATATGGCTTCGCTTGTTGCGGGAACCAAATATCGCGGTCAGTTCGAGGAGCGCCTCAAATCGGTCATGACCGAAATTATGAATTCCCGCGATGTCATCATCTTTATTGACGAACTCCATACTATCGTCGGAGCCGGTGGGGCCGAAGGCTCGCTCGATGCCTCCAATATTTTCAAACCGGCATTATCCCGGGGAGAACTGCAGTGCGTCGGAGCCACGACCCTCAACGAATACCGTAAATATATCGAGAAAGACGGCGCTCTCGAACGCCGTTTCCAGATGGTGATGGTCGACCAACCGTCCCCGGAAGACACAATTAAAATATTAAAAGGCCTGCGCGATAAATATGCCGAACACCATAAAATCGAAATTTCAGATGAGGCTCTCGATGACGCCGTCAAGCTTTCCAGCCGCTATATCTCCGGGAAATTTCAGCCCGATAAAGCGATTGACGTTCTTGATGAAGCAGGATCGCGGGCTCATCTCGCATCCTATACCCGGCCCAAGGAATTCGCCGAAATTGAACACGAAATTGCCGAACTGGGTGTGAAAAAGGAAGACGCGGTCAAGAATCAGGAATTTGAAACCGCCGCTCAATTTCGCGACGAGCTCAAATTCAAGAAGGCCAGGCTGGAAGATATGCAGAAAGAATGGGAAAACAAGCGCGACGAAGAACGGATAGTTCTCAATGGAGAAGACATTGCTCAGGTCGTTTCCAGCATGACTGGTATTCCACTTTTCCGCCTCGAGGAAAAGGAATCCAGACGCCTCCTGCGCATGGAAGAAACACTTAAACAAAGAATTGTCGGTCAGGACGAAGCCATATCGTCAATTACCAAAGCAATTCGCAGGGCTCGCGCCGGATTGGGCGACCCCAACAAACCGATTGGTTCATTCCTTTTCCTGGGTCCAACAGGTGTAGGCAAAACCGAACTAGCCCGGCAATTGGCTGAGTTTTTATTTGAAGATATCGAATCGCTTATTCGGATCGACATGTCCGAATATATGGAGAAATTCGCCGTCTCCCGCTTGATCGGGGCTCCTCCCGGATATGTCGGTTACGAAGAGGGCGGGCAATTGACCGAACGAGTCCGGCGCAAACCGTATTCTGTGGTTTTGCTCGATGAAATCGAGAAAGCTCATCCGGAAGTCTTCAATATCCTGCTTCAATTGATGGATGACGGGCAGCTAACTGACAGCTTTGGCCGAAAAATTGATTTCCGCAATACCGTTGTTATTATGACATCGAATGTCGGCACCAGGGCAATCGGTGAAGAAAAAACCGTCGGATTTGCCAAAAAAGAATTGGCCGACGATTACGAAAATATGAAAGGGAAGATTAAGGAAGAACTGCGTAAAATGTTCAACCCGGAACTGCTCAACCGCATTGATGAGTCGATAATTTTCCATTCCCTGACAATTGAACATATTGAGGAAATCATCGATATTCTCCTGATCGACCTGGCCAACCGTCTGGCCGAAAAAGGCGTCTCCTTCAAACTAACCGCAAAGGCCAAACACTGGCTCGCCGAAAAAGGATTTGAACCGCAATACGGCGCCCGGCCGCTCAAACGAGCCCTCCAGAAGTACCTGGAAGACCCGCTGGCCGAGGAAATCCTGCGCGGCCAATACGCCGGAGATACCGAACTGGTTATCGTCGTAGCCGACGACAAGGAATCGTTGAAATTTGAATTTCAATCCGGTGAAAAACCGAGCGAAGAGGACAAACAACCCGATTCAGTCAATTCAAAATAGCCCGGAATTATAATATACGTTTGGGGCGCCGTCATGGGCGCCCCGTTTCAAATCGAATTACGAACAAATTTCGGCTTGCTTTTTTGAAAAGAATATATATATTCAAAATCTCGATTAACCTGAGTCAACAAAACGAATAAGACAGAGGTTTATAGTTATGGCACATAAAAAGGGCGTAGGCTCTTCCAAAAATGGACGGGACTCAAACGGTCAGCGGCGCGGCATAAAAGTTTATTCCGGTCAGGCGATCCCGGCCGGGTCGATAATCGTCCGCCAATGCGGCTCGAGGATTTTACCCGGCGATAATGTCGGCGTCGGCAAAGACTGGACACTTTTTGCCAAAATAACCGGCGTCGTCCAGTTCGAACGATTCGGCAAAGACCGCAAAAGAGTAAGCGTCGTCGAATAAAACGTCAAAGTTCATATTGAAAAACCTATAAGCCCCGTTTCACGGGGCTTTTTTTGTCGATTATTTTATGAGATGCAAAACTCACGTTTCCCGTTGACCAACAAAAATCATTGTGTCGTGCAGGTGTCCTGTGGGCGGCAGACGTCCTCGTTGTATAGTATCATGAGATACTTTACAATGTGTATCATGACATGGTTTACACTTTTGGTGTATTTTGTATTCAAAAATAAGGAGACAGAATATGCCGTGGGCCATGAGGAGTGTGAACGAAGAGAGGATTAAATTTGTAATTAGAGCTAGCCAGGGGGCGGTGAATTTGAGTTCTCTTTGCCGTGAATTTGGTATAAGTCGTCCCACCGGTTACCTCTGGTTGGATCGCTATCGAGAGGCTGGCAGT
>JBDREQ010000055.1:0-33797 GCA_043819555.1 Candidatus Zixiibacteriota bacterium
GCGGGGTGTGAGTAAATATTACTTTTTGGGGAACAAAGAAGACTAAGAAATGTTAGTAGGCCTTACAACCCGACGTAACTTCATTGGATGAATAGAAAAGGGCTTCATTTGAAGCCCTTTTCATTTTTTGTCTTATATGTGCCAACTTTACATCAAAACATACAAAAACAAACAAAACCAAGTACAAACAAATAAAAATTGGAATTTGTTGCTATTCATTGCTTTTAATCGTATCTTGTTGTATATCAACACATTACTATTTTATACCTTGGAGAACGCAGGGGTTTCGACTGGTCCTTCTGGATACTTGCAGCGGTCCTTTCGGATCTTGGGTTCGCTCGGAACGCCGACCTACAGAAAAACTGTACGGGTATGACAATTTGAATGGCGGTTTGGTTTCGTAATTACCATTGATTTGATATGACCAAAAACGTTAATCTGAGGAAACAAACCTATTTTTCCGCGCAGGTGTGGACACCTACACAGCACAGGCAAATGCCTGTTTTTGCATGAAATTAAAATTTACATTTCACAACTCAATCATTACCGTTTTTGGTTTTTGACTTCCAAAATCAATTCTTAAATCGTATATATATTGAGGTTCGGGTTTTTCCGGACCTTATCGATTCCAGACAACTCGATAAAACATATTAATCATCGCTTAAGAGCTATATGGGGAGGTTTTATGAAAACATTTGTGTTAATGACAAAAATCGCAAGGGCCGATGCCAATTTGATTGAAGTCGCCTCCAAACTCAGAGACCGCGAAGGCGAAGCACGATCATGGCTGACCGAAATCAAGCGAAAATGCCCTGAAGTAAAATTCCTGGCGCACTATGCGCTTCTGGGTACGTGGGATTTTATGGATATTTATGAGGCTCCCGACGAAGAAACCGCTGTAAAAGTCTCACTTATTACCCGGTCTCAAGGCGCTCATGTGGTCGAAAGCTGGCCGGCAATCCCCAATGACAGGATTATGGAATTGACAAGAGAATTGCGGGACTGACAGGACCGGGAGTTTTCAATTATTGTTAATATGTGAGATTATGCCAAAAAATCGGGCCATTTATTAAAAATCTTCCTATTTTCAACAATTTTCTAAAATAATTCAATAATTTTGTTGCATATACTTAAATTAATCAATATATTTATGAACATTTTCAAGATTATGCCGTATAAATATTAAGAATATTCATCGGAGGAAACGGAATGGTAAACGACTGGCAGGAATTAACCAAACTTACCGGGGACGAGGAAATTGTCGTCAAAAAGGTCGGATTGATCAGTACCGAGATTGAGATAAATGGAGATTTTGAGCTGCCGCCCCTAGCAAAACTATCGGCCGATGAGCAGATATTTGTGGCGGTGTTTGTCCGCTGTCATGGTTCAATAACTCAAATGGAGAAGTTTTTTGGCATCAGCTACCCGACAGTAAAAAACCGATTGAATAAAATATCAGCATCTTTGGATTTTGTGGAGATTAAGCCAACACTCGATCGATCTGATATATTGGACCGCATAGAAACGGGCGAAATTTCGGTAGATGAAGCTTTGAAAATGATGGAAAAAAGGAGAACAGTGATGTCTGATGAAAGAATTAGAATCCTCAACATGGTCGCCGAGGGCAAAATCACGACCGAGGAAGCGGAGAGATTGCTTGATGCGTTAAGTCGAGACCAAAACGGAGGGATGGTTGTTTCAAACGAAACGAAAGCAGCTAAACCAAAATTCCTGAGAATTTTGGTCGAGCCCAAAAACGGTCATATTGATGAAGGTCGCCATGGCGAAAGAGTAAATATTAAAGTTCCTATCATGCTGATAAAGGCAGGCATGAAACTGGGATCAATGCTGCCGAATGGACATAAGGAAAAAGTAAGCAATCATCTCAGGGATAAGGGTATAAATATTGATCTTGGTAATCTTGATTCGCATGCAATAGACGAGTTGCTAATGGGATTGAAAGAAACCAGTATCGACGTCGACGACGAAACAGAGACGGTTAAGATATTCTGCGAATGAGGATAGTATAATTTCCCTATGATAAATGTTATCGGGAATTCGAACTGCGAACGATTAGCAAAATATCGGTATATCGAATAATTTGGTTCAGCCCATATACTCGTATTACTAAATAAAAAAAGTGCTCGTCTGAACTGGAGGCGCAAGTGCTCTTGTGCGCTCTTGGGGGGGGATGCGCCGCCGAGGGGATCCGTTCAAAACGAGCACATTTCTGATTTACAATAAAAACAGATTTTTTTCAATTGGCAAGAGGGTAAAATATGTCATCTATAGGGTATTATATATACCTCATTATATATACGATATATACGATTAATAACACGGTTTTTAGATGTTTCCAAAACCTTTTACCAACTAATGGGATGCAAATAATCTTCATTTGCCCTGGCTCACTTCATTGATTGAAGATATGATACAAGGTTAATCTTCTTATTATTTATACCGAATTTTTTTCTTATAATTGACCGCTGTTTTAGGTGGTTTGTGGTGAAATGCTAAGAGAAAGTGCGATTTGCTTGCAACTTAACCCATTTTTGATGAGAGTACATATTTCCACTTCACGTGGGGAAAGACATGAATACTCGTTTTCAAGATGATTGGCGAATGGCGCCGCAATATCCGAGAGAGTATCCTTAATGATTTTCAAGTAAGCTTTAATTGATTCGGGCGGTTTATCCTGGAGATTATCGAGGATTGGCATAAGAATTTTATTGACATTAGCCTGAATTTGTTTTGCCATATGCACCTTTCCATCTTCGATTTGATCCAGGACTTCTTTGAGGGCCATATTTTTTTGATTCAGGGCTTGCCTTTCAATGTGTAACTGTTCGTTAGTTTCTGCTAATTCTTTAGTACGCTCGTCGACCCGCCTCTCCAATTCTTCATGAGCCTGCTGTAAATCCATTACAGCTTTTTTGCGTTCAGAGATATCTGTTGATATTACCATCGCACCCGCGATATTTCCGCCAGCATCATGATAAGGCTGTAAGATAGACTCATACCACGAATCTGTCCCCTTCATATTCAAATGGATCTCAGTGCGCTTTTCCTGGCCGGTATCGATTACTTTCCTTATATTGGGCAGTCTTTCTTCGACAATTTTTTTAGGCAATATTTCACTCAGCGTTTTTCCGATAATTTCTTCGGGAGTTCTGTTTTGTAAAGAAGCTCCAAAATCATTTATATATATGAATCTTCCGTCATAATCGATAATTGCGATGAGAACCTGAATATTGTCGACCAATAGCCGGTATTTTTCTTCGCTCTTTCTCAATTCTTCTTCAGCAGTTTTCCGCTCGGTTATATCAGATGCAATCACAAGTACGGCTGCTATATTGCCGAAGTTATTGCGATAAGGTTGCAGATTTGCACTAAAGTCTTTTCTTTGATTGTTGACCATTGTTTCGGCTTCAATAACTTCCCCTTTCCCGGTTTTCATCACTCGGCGGATATCAGCCACCTGTCGATTGGCAATTTCAGGAGGAAATATATCCCACTGGGATAAACCGATTAATTCGTCCGGTGGTCGTCCCAAGGCAAGCGCGCCGATATTATTAACAAATAATAATTCGCCATCATAATTAAATAATGATATTGCGGCTGTAACGTTTTCCATTAATAATTTGTATTTCTCTTCGCTTTCATGAAGAGTTTCGGATGATTTAATCCATTCAGTGATATCATAGAAGATAATTGTCAACTTTTGAGTACCATTTTGGAATTCTGCCAGAATATGCCCTTTGAGTACGTGAGCGATATTATTAATCAAAATCCTGCTATCAAACGAAGTCGATTGTTTTAGCCGGAGACTTTTTATGCATATGGGCAGCAGCACATCGTCCCAAAAGGGGAATATATCGGATGCATTTTTCATTAATAAATCATCACTATTAAGGTCGTTTGCCGCCAACCACTCCGGGAAATAACCATTATGCCAGGCGATATTAAAGTCACTTTCGAGAATCAATACTGCAAATTCTACCGAATCGAGAATTAGAGAACCGATTATGCTGGAATCGATCGGCGAAGAAGCCTGAGGTTTAGATTTTTTCGTATTTTCATTATCTTTCTTCATAGTCATTTTCCATATTCTGTATATTCATAGTTTTTGAATGTTTTTATGAATCTAAACCACCCTTATCTTATCCTGTAAAGTAAAGCAAAGTAAACTAAAACCATATGCAAAAAAGCCCGATGATCACATCGGGCTTTTTAATAAATTACGCCGATTACTCCCTATCGGTTATTTCCTTCAGAATCATTGAGAGAATTTGAAGACCATCGACATCTATGTTTCCAAATTCCGCTCAAAGGGAGTTCCAAAATCGTGGGATCCATGGTCATATCTCCGAATTCACCGGCAATATTTCCGTGCGTATTGTCAATAATATTGTGATAATAGCCCATGAATAATCCATGCGATTCGCCGCACATGGGACACATCCTTAAATCATCATAATGCCAGCAGCCTTTGACTTCGGCAATTACATGATCGGTCACATAACCCGAAACGCTCCCCGAAAACCATCCTCGGCCACTATCATCTGTCCAGAACATCCCCGTGAAATAACCGAATGGTTCGCCGGAACGTTCAATCCAGAGAGCCTCAATTCTGCCTTTACCCGAACCCATCGCTTCTTTTATCCATTTGCCCTTCATTAATCCACCCTGGCAGGCATTTTCCCATACCAGGCGGGAGTGAATACCAACGCCGCCGCTATTACTGGTGGGATAATAGGCATCAAGTTTGGCCAGTTTTTCAAACGGAAATTCAAGGGTTATCTGATTGGTCTTGAAAGTCAACCATGGCGCGGCAAAATAATCGACATTTTTATCCAAAAATACCAAAAAACTGATGCCATCCAAATCCAAACCAGTGAACGACACCCATGAATCCGATGTGGGAATATTATCGATCAGCATTTTATCCTGACCCTGCTCAAAATCAATCACGAATGAAACTTTAATTTCCCCAACGCCATTAAATGACAAAGTACCCGACCAATCGGTGGGAGTATTATCGAGGTCAATTCCGGGCATGAAATTTCCCCAAAGGAATGTCACCGAATATATGTCATAATCGCCAGATAGTGTCTGGGAGACGATTCCGGAAGCATCAAGACTATTTTCAGTCCAATCTTCCTCATCAGGCGTATATTGCTCCATAATCTTTAGGACATCTTCAGGAACAATTTCCGGATTTTCGATTACGGGAGAAACCGGTTCAACATTTTTGTCGCCACATCCGGGGAACGCCACTAAAACGCATAAAATCGGGAATAACAATAATTTTCTCATAACACACCTCAATTTTTTATATTCAGCCGGCAATTGCCCGGAAGAGAATGTACTATTATAGCCACCTCTATAATTATAATTCGCAAAATGACTTTATCCAAGAGATTTTTATAGGAAAAATCGACCAGTTTTGATGAATATTCTAGGACCATTTTTGTATATTTTTTGATGGTGATATTAAGGAGGGAATTATGGAAATCAATCTAGAATACATCGTAGTTGCGATTGTCCTGGCTATTTTAATACCCCTGGTCCCATATATCGTAAATTTCCGAATCCGCATCCTAAAATGGATGAGACTAAAAAGTCCGGCAAATTGGCATGAAAAAGGATTTAAGGCTATTGTAATCACTATTCGGTGCGTTTTATTCATGATGGCAATTTATCTTTTTCTTCTCGGTTTTAATGTTATCTTAATTTAATCTTTAGAAATTGCACCATAAAATCTTCGATCATGTATTTGCTTTGCCAATAGACTGCAAATAGGACGCAAGATTTATTTTTTTATTGGAAATTCCCAATTTTTTGCGAATGAGCGTACGCTGTTTTAATACTGTCTGGACCGAAATATTCAAGGAGGAGGCAATCTCCTTGCAGCTCATCCCGCTTTTTACCATATTACAAATTTCGATTTGTCGAGAAGGTAATTTCGAGAATTCCGATTCGAGATGACCAATAAATGGAGACGTAATATCCAACAGATTACTTCTTAATAAATTAATATAACCACTCATATCACCAGGTTGCTTATTGGACAGGCCATTAATTATCGGCATTATAACTCGTTCAACATTAGATTTAATTTGAGAAGCCAATTGTTCTTTACCTGCTTCAATTTGTTCAAGCACTTCTTTGAGGGCAATATTTTTCTGATAGAGGGCTTGCTTTTCAACGCGCAATTCCTCGTTATAGGCTCGAAGTTTTTCTTCACTTTCTTTCAATGCGTCGGCGGCCATTTTGCGTTCAGTGATGTCGACCGCCGTACCCAGTAATGTCTCGGCGGTACCATCTTCATCATAAATTAGGTCAGCTTGTGCCTGAATCCATAGCACTTCCCCATCCGGGCGAACAATCCGGTGATCGATATTTAGTCTTTTCTGGCCCTTTATAGCCATTTCCAAATTTTTTTGCACATATTCGATATCATCTAGATGAATAAAAGATGTTACTATTTCTGGCGCAATCCATCTCGTTTCAAGATCAATTCCATAAATGTCTATTATCTCATCCGATAACTCAATTTCATTCGTTTTCAAATTCCAGTCCAAAAAACCCATCCTCGCCACATTCTGAGCTTTCAATAATTTTAATTTGCTCTCCTTTAATTCACGTTCCACCTGCTTACGCTTAGTGATGTCCCTCTGATTGCCGACATAAGCGAATATATCCCCCTTTGCATCAACGAGTGGGAATATTATAAATTCGCATGGAAAAGTGCTTCCATCACTTTTAAGATTTAACGCCTCACCCCTGTATGGTTTCCCGGCAGAAACCGTCTTATAAATTTCCGCTTGAATTTCTGAAGATTTTGGATCAACATTGAGAAAATCAGGAGACCTGCCCAAAACTTCTTCGGTGGAATAACCGAAAAGATCCCTGAATGCTTTATTAACATATGTAATCTTAAAATCAGTGTCAGTAGTAATAATTGAATCTGTGACTTGTTCGGTTATGATACCCAAAAATCTTAATTTCTCTTCGGCTTTCTGCAGAAGTGTAACATCGCGGATAATACCGCAGATGGCTTTAATCCCTCCAGTCAAATCGAAGATGGGCGTTTGAACTATATGAAACGTCCGTTTTACACCATCGATGTTGAGCATCTTCTTTTCATTGACGGTTTGACCTTCCAGAACTGGCCTATCTACTGACGCAATTATCCGGGCTTCTTCTTCGCCAAATATTTCCTCGGGGGTTTTCCCGATTATTTCTGAAACCGGAATTCCCAGCGTTCGTTCCATGGCAGGATTCACATATGTATATCTGAAATCACGGCCTTTAACAAATATTATATCCTCCGCCGTGCTGGTAATTGCCTCCAAAGCTTCTTTTGAATCAATTAAATTCGATACCGTACTTTCAAGTTCATGAATACGCTGTTTCAGCTTTTGGATTTCGGCCTTGTGGTCAGTTTCACCCATAAATCTACCAATGGGGATTTTCTAACCCCCATTTATCCAATTTGTTCCTAATAAACCGGTGAGCTTGTTCCTTCCGTATATCATACGTAATTAATGAACAGTGCAAACCAATTATTTAATCAAATTGTTATTTTGAATCTATGGGACGAATTAATCAAGTTTATTGGACCCTTAATTACACAAAATGTATTACTCACATCCCGCACATGGTGTGGGGCCAGATTTGAAAACGTGATTGATCATGTACACAGCGTCGCCGACATTACATTGAGCGTCGCAGTTTGAATCGCAGGCATCTATAGGATCCGGGGCCAGGCCGTCTTTGAAAACGTGGTTGATTATAAATACCACATCCCCGACATTTACCTCATCATCGCCATTGGCATCACCGCATTTAAATAAATCAGGGTCAAGATAATCTGGGATTCCATCTCTATCGGAATCATCATTGGTCAAATCGCCGTCGCCATTAGTATCTTCATCAATCGAGAGAACACCATCGCCATCATCGTCAGAATCCAGAGCATTGATGATTCCATCCTGGTCAGTATCGGTCGGATTGGTTATATTTCCTCCATAAATAAACACCTCCGCATAATCGTCTATTGTATCCCCGTCCGAATCCGCCTCAACTGGATTTGTGCCCGTCTTTATAACTTCTTCGCCATCGCTCAATCCATCATCATCTGAATCATCGTTCAATGGGTCTGTTCCATATTGCTGTACTTCGGGACCATCATCAAGCCTATCGCCATCGGAATCGGGATTAATCGGATCGGTTCCGTACAGATTGACTTCGTCACCATCATTCAAGCCATCGCCGTCATGATCAATAATATATGGTGAAGTTTCGTTGCCATCAACATTTCCATCGCAATTCATATCTTCTTCATAATCGTATAATCCGTCGTTATCCGAATCCGGGTCAAGATAATCCGGGTAAGCATCATTATCAGCATTATCGTTGGCGGGGTTTCCGTCCTGATTAGCATCTTCGCGCCAGGTAAAACGGCAATCATTGTCATCATCTGGGTCAAGGAAATTCGGATCGCCGTCGCTATCGGTATCATCATCTGAAGGATCATTATTGCCGTCTACATCTTCATCAATAGTCGGGATCATATCGCCGTCGTCATCGGAATCCAGGTAATTAGTGGTGCTATCGCCGTCGGTATCATCATCCGTCGGATCACCATTATTATTGGCATCCTCATCATACGTTAGAACCGAATCTCCATCATCATCAGGGTCGAGGGCATTAATATTACCATCCTGATCAGTGTCGGCCGGGGAATCAATCGTCCCGCCGTCGGCGTAAATCTCTATGCTATCCATGACCGTGTCGCCATCGGAATCCATAGAAGACGGGTCGGTACCGGTATGAATTACCTCTTCTCCGTCAGTTAGACCGTCTTCATCCGTATCCATCTTCAACGGATCGGTAAAAAAGGTGACGATTTCATCAAAATCTCCGAGGCCGTCACCATCGGTATCCGAATCAGACCAGTCAGTCTCACTGGCATCAACTGACCCGTTGCAGTTTGAGTCTTCCTCATAATCGAATAAGTTATCATTATCAGAATCCAAATCGAGATAATCCGGATTTCCATCATTGTCGGAATCATCATCGGCCGGATTTCCATTGAAATTGGCATCTTCATTCCAGGTAAAACGGCAATCATTATCATCATCGGGATCAATATAATTGGGGTAAGCGTCGACATCGAAATTATCATCGCCGGGGTCATTGTTGCCATTTATATCTTCATCTCGAGTATAAATCAAATCGTTGTCATCATCGGGATCAAGAGCATTGATCAAAGCATCCATATCCGTATCGGTCGGTGATGCAGGACTACCCCCCATAATTGTAACTTCCGTATAATCATCTACCAAATCATTATCGGTATCGCTATTATTGGGATTTGTTCCGGTCTGTATTATCTCTTCCCCATCATTTAGTCCATCACCATCGGAATCGCCAATGATAGGATTTGTGACGTAAAAATATATTTCCTGTCCATCGGTCAAACCGTCGGAGTCAGAATCGGCAAGTAACGGATTGGTCCCATAAGTATTAACTTCATGTCCGTCAATTAGGCCATCGCTATCGGTATCGCTATTGACAGGATTCGTACCATAGGTGTAAATTTCATTGTAATCATTTAAACCATCCGCATCAGTATCGGATAAATTGGGATCTGTTTCGCTTCCATTAACAATCCCATTGGCATTGCTGTCTTCATATCCATCGGTCAACCCATCATTATCAGAGTCTCTATTTAGGGGGTCTGTGACAGTAGCGCCTCCATCAGAGTCCGGTATCCACGCCATCCAGGTACCGTTATATGGCGTCGAATTCCCGCTACTGGTTCCAGGCGGAATTCCAATACTTACACCCGATTCCAGACCGTCAGTCAGTCCGTCAAAATCTGTATCAACTATGATGGGATTAGTTTCCCCGGAATTGACCTGACCATCTGAATTAATATCTTCTGCACCATCCATTAAACCATCATCGTCTGTATCAGCATCAAGCGGATCAGTCTCCATTATATCAAATATACCATTGCCATTTATATCTTCAAGAGAATCCATCAGTCCGTCATTATCGGTATCGGGGGTTAGAGGATCCGTGGTTGTGCTCGGATCTGTATCAGGCATCCATCCGCCAGCGGTTCCGACATATGGCGTAGAATTTCCCGTGCTCACTCCTCCTGGAACGCCAATCGTTATTCCCAATTCTAGTCCATCACCCAAAGCATCACCATCAGTATCGGTAACGGTTGGATCGGTTTCCCAATTTTCGATTATACCATTTGCATTACTATCTTCAGCCCCGTCACTTAGACCGTCATCATCGGAATCTGCATCAGTCGGACTTATTCCCATAATACAAACTTCAAGGCCATCCATTAGACCGTCATTATCGGTATCCGCATCAAAAGGATCCGTCCCGAAAGAACCCAATTCCAGAATATCGGTTATGCCATCGCCATCCGAATCCTGCGCAAAAGTCGGGGCGGTAAATATCGCCAAAATTATAAAAAGGTAAATAAATAGTTTTTTAGACACCCGCTGCTGCCTCTTTTTTACTGACTATATTTGTAGCTTTGTATGGAGTAAATAATTGCCGCTACTAAAATAAAATAGCCATAACTTAAAATCTGTCAAGGAAAAAGGAGGATCTCTGGGCGGGATAAATGATTAAATGTCGGGGAATAGGTTACATTTTCAAAGAACCAATGGCTGAGGAGTGGGATTCAATGAGGGTGTTTTTGCTAACACTTTGAAATGCTGTGAAATACGCGTAATCTGGTACCATATCAAACGTTAGGATGGGTGAAGTTGCTTGAAATCAGATGATGTTACTTGAAGTTCCGTGTAGTTTGCGGTTAGAAAATGGTTAGAAAAATTGGTTTATAGATTTGTCAGATTAAATTATCTTAACATAAATTTTTCAAAGGTTGCCGCTCTTTCATTGACTTAAATATCCTTTCAGCAGATATTTTTATTATAATGATGAAGAAATTATTTAATTTAGCGCCAAAGAAAGCATTTGGAGCATAGCAATAAAGATGAATATGTATGCATGACTTTATTTATCTGCAAGAGCTACTAATCATTCTCGGATTTGCCATTGTTGTATTATTCATTTTTAACAGGCTAAAACTACCTGCAATTGCCGGATTTATCCTTACCGGCATTCTTTTAGGCCCTCACGCATTTAAAGTCATTAATGACGCCAAGCATGTTGAACTTCTGGCCGAAATTGGTGTAGCTTTGCTCCTTTTTGGTATTGGTTCTGAGCTTTCCTTAAGTAAACTAAAGAGACTTTGGAAACTGATTGTATTAGGGGGGCTACTTCAGGTTGGAATCACTTCGATTATTACATTCTTAATATGCCGATTTTTTGGCTTATCAGACAATCAAGCGGTTTTCATTGGTATTGTTTTGGCTCTTTCGAGTACTGCAATTGTTCTACGAGGTTTGCAACAAAGAGGTGAGGTCGATGCTCCACACGGCCGATTAATTTTGGGAATTTTGATCTTTCAGGATTTTGCCGTAGTTCCGGCCATGATGATTTTACCCTTGTTAGTGGATCGCGAGTTAGATGTAAGTTCTTTTGCATTAACCTTCCTAAATTCAATCGCGATCATTGCTATTATTCTATTCCTGGCATTATTAATTGTCCCCAAACTATTAAAAGTCATAGCACGAACCCGACAGCGCCAACTATTTATTTTGTCAGTATTTGTCATTTGTTTAGGTACAGCTTGGTTAGTTACAAAATCGGGGGCCTCACTTGCCATTGGGGCTTTTTTAGCCGGTCTGGTTGTTTCCGGAAGCGAATATAGGCATCAAGCGATATCCGATATGATTCCATTCAGAGAAATTTTCGCCGGTTTATTTTTTGTTTCAATAGGTATGCTTTTGTCTCCTAATCTAATATTTAATAATTGGGCAATAGTTTTACTTGTTTTGTTCTTCATAATTTTGGGTAAGACCTTAATTGTATTTTTAACAGCTTTTTTTATGAGGATGCCGCTCAGAGCGTGTGTGATTGCAGGCTTAGCTTTAGCGCAGGTGGGTGAGTTTTCGTTCATTTTACTCAATTCTGTCAAAGGTACAAATTTGATATCATCATCACTTGAAAACACATTAATATCTTCAGCGATTTTATCGATGTTTTTAACCCCATTTGTTATGTCATTTGGCCCTAAACTTGCAGCAGGAATTGGAAAATTTAAAGTGTATACAAAAATGATGAAAATAAATACTGTCTCCAATGCTCATGCAGAGATTTGTAATTTATGCGATCATATTATTATAGCCGGATATGGATTTGCTGGAAGGGAATTATCTTTAGCTCTAAAATATCACCAGATTCCCTTTGTGGTAGTTGATTTGAATAGTCAAAATATAAAAAATGCATCGGAAGAAACAGGGAGCGCTCTTTTTGGAGATATAACCAGTGAACAAGTGCTCGAAAGGCTTGGCATTGATAAAGCCCTTGAACTGGTAATATTGATTAATGATACAACAGCATCAGAACATGCGGTTAGAGTTGCTCGAAATATTGCCCCCGATTTACACATTTCGGTGAGAATCCCATATTTGCTCGATGTAGATTCTCTGATAGACGCTGGTGCCAATGAGGTGATTTCTTCTGAACAGGAAGCGGCAGTGCAAGTTTCATCCCAGGTGTTAAAAAGAAATAATGTTAATTCATCAGAAATATTAAATCGATTGTCAATTATCAGGTCAAATACAGAAGAAGATGATGTATAATAGTCCTTGATTACTGTGAATGAAACAGCTGGAAAACATAAAGTAGTGAGAGTAGGCGGGGGGTGATCTGCCCCCAGTAATTGTACCAGTCTATAATTTAGAAATCTTGATGAAAAACCTCAAACCCATGGTGTAACGAATTGTTATACAACGTGTTGCGCAATAAGGCGGAGGAGGTAGGATTCAGCGACATGTATTCTTGCCAACTTTATAAACCACATGCAAATACGCGTATTTTAATGCCATACCAAACGTAAAGTTACTTGAAGTTGCGTGTAGTTACTTGAAGTTGCGTGTAGTTCGCGGTTAGAAAATGGTTAGAAAATCATCGACTGTCCTACTCAACCAATTTTTCGGTCTTTCATACCATGAAATCGAATTTCTGTAAGAGGCATTTACTATAAGGCAAAGTAAATGCTGCCTTGAGCACTTCCTGTATGCAATAGTTCGGATCATGCCACCTTCAAGAATTCCTAGTACACCACATTAAATCTGGATACAAGATTAGATTACTTTTCCATAGAGAAGTATGCTATTTTTTTGACATAATTTTTAATTTCATTTACAGGCCGGGCATGACAAATTCAAGATGGGTACTATTTTCTTTTTCACTATGTCTTACATTTTCTAAAATAATGGAACAAGGAATAAGGGACGCGATTGTAAAAAGACTTGGGGTATTTGATTGAATCGTATAAATTGCAGAGATAATTCGATATAACATTTGCGGAAATGAGTTAAATGGCCAAAACAGGAATAATCTGCACTATTGGTCCACCTAACGAAACAAACGTTACGCTAATGAAAATGATAGAAGCTGGCATGAGTGTGGCAAGGCTGAACTTCTCTCATGGCAGCTACATGGATCATCAAAAACGAATTGACACTATTAGAAGGTTAAATCGGGAATACTCCTGCAACGTCAAGATATTGCAGGATTTGGAGGGTTTTCGAATAAGAATTGGTTCTTTCGAAAACAAGGATAGTGGTATAATCGGGCTAAAAGAAAACCAAATTGTCTTCTTGAGTAATCAGATTATAAGGCACGATTTTGAAACAGTACCTTTGGATTACAGGGAATCTCTGCGGGTTATTAAAACAGGTGATTCCATCTATATTGATGATGGGAATATCGCTTTGGAGGCGATGAACGTAGGGGAAACACTCGTTCAATGTAAGGTAGTCATTCCCGGAAATCTAAAAGAGCATAAGGGGGTCAATATCCCTAATGCAAAATTCCCTTTTAAAGAACTTACTGAAAAAGATCGCTTAAATCTTAAGTTTGGCATCAGGAATAAAGTTGATTTCATTGCCCAGTCATTTGTGAGAAACAGACAGTATATCGTTGATCTCAGGGATTTCATTACCGAGAACAATTTCAGCTGCCGGCTTATTGCTAAAATCGAAAACAAGGATGGCATAGAAAATCTTGATGAAATCCTGGGTGTCGCCGACGGCATTATGGTCGCTCGAGGCGATCTGGGGGTTTCTCTCCCCATTTACGAGGTTCCTATCCTACAGAAAATGATTATTAAGAAGTGCAACAAACAAAAAAAATAGCCATTACAGCTACTCAGATGCTGGAAAGCATGACGGAAAACCTGAGACCTACACGAGCGGAGGTAAGCGACGTGGCTAATGCCATCCTGGACGGCACGGATTATGTGATGCTGTCAGGTGAAACGGCCATTGGAAAACATCCCGTTGAAACAATTGGTATGATGAAAAAAATAATTGACTTTACCGAGAAATCCATGGCGTCAAATGGAAATACCCATTTACCAAATCCAGCCGGTGATCAAAGTAAACCTCCTTAGACTGATTCAATCATGCAGTCTGAATGTTACTGGGCTGTAGTGCTTATCAAGTGTCAAGACCAGCTACTTCGACTACTCTTTCCCGCCGATGAAGATCAGGGGTATGATACGGGAAAAACCTGGGACGTAAATGTCTGAGCCAATACCTTGCCTCGTGATAACGGCACGACACTGAATTTCAGATCAATAAATGGACATTTTAGCAACTGCCCAAAAGCGTCATTTGATATTCATCGGATTGATAAAATTCTCGAGTTGGTGAGACGGTCCAACGATTCAGTTTCGGAGAGAAAAAATCATGCATGTAGTCATTGAACCAGAACTTGCCGTAAAACAATTGGTCATTTATCAATAAGCATTTGTCGGAGACCAACATATTACTGACTTTTGGGTTTAAGTAATAACAGCTAATCGAAAGGGGTTTTATGGATGCTATAAAAGTGTCACAATCAAGAACGACAAAAGCAATGCTGGTTCTCCCTCCAGATTCAAATGCCTTGGGTACTATGTTTGGCGGAAAGGTGATGAGCTATATAGATGATATAGCTTCTATCTCTGCCTTCAGGCATTGCCGCCAGCAGATCGTGACGGCATCAACTGATTCAGTAGATTTTCTTCACGCCATAAATGTCGGACATATGATTTGCATGGAGTCTTTTGTTACCTGGACACATAAGACTTCGATGGAAGTTTACGTAAACGTTATCAGTGAAAACCTCAAGACTGGAGCACGCCGGGTGTGCGCCTCCTCATTCCTGACTTTTGTGGCGATCGATGAAAATGGCATAACTCAGACAGTACCTCAGGTAATCCCAGAAACCAATTTCGAAAAGGAACTTCATAAGACCGCGCCGGAAAGATTTAAGCGACGAATGGAAAGAAAGAATCAGTCTAAAATGCTGGCAGAGAAGTTTCCGATCAGGAGATTATAGTTATATGCAAAAGGAGTGGATCTGTCCAGAGAAGGACGTTTCAGTTCTTACTGTTGGATAACAGTTATTCAATGTGGCAAAAAGGGTATCGCAAGAATTAAGGTTTATTGCTGGAGGAGGCTTCATGAAGTTAGAAGTAGTGATTGATCCCTCTGCCCGATTTGCGGGCTATTGAATGGTTGAGCGTTATGCTAAATTAATTTCTTTTTGTTTCGCATAAAAGTATTCCGAATTAAATTATAGTTAAAAATCGGGAGATTCTTTTGGCAAATTGGATTTAGAATTGAGAAGTTGAAAATGAATCCAAAGGTATCAACGGAATTGGTGGTTTTTGATCCAAATAAAATAAATAAGATTCTCGTTTCTATAGTGTGCTTCATATTCTTAGTTAGTGAAGTTTATCGGCTCACAAATGATCTATCATTAAGCCGATATCGATTGTATTTGTCACAGGCAGAAGAGTTTTTTTAATTTTACTGAAAGCATTGAGCTTATGATTGAAAAAACAAAAAATCCAACAGATACAGAATCCGGCCATGTGACGTTTGCCCGAGACCTGAGTCTATTTGATGCCAGTATGTTGGGTATCGGAGCGATGATCGGAGCCGGTATTTTTGTCTTAACAGGAATTGCCGCCGGTGTAGCAGGTCCGGCGTCAATTTTGTCGTTCGCATTGAATGGATTGGTGACGCTTTTAACTGCCTTTGCTTATGCCGAGCTGGCATCAGCAATTCCTCGTGCCGGTGGAGGTTATTCATTCGTTCGGATAGCATTTCCCGGAGTAACGGGGTTCACCGCCGGCTGGATGCTCTGGTTCGCATATACTGTAGCCTGCAGTCTATATGCATTGGGATTTGCCGGCTATTTTTGGGAATTCTTCGTAAAATATACTCCCTGGCTTACTGAGCCGGTATTTAACGCAATAGGCCATCATAAGGCCGTATTAATAATAACTCTTTTCATTGGGATGTTTTTTGTCTGGCTAAATGTACGTGGCGCAGAGGTAACCGGCAAGGCCGAAAATATTTTAACTGTCTCAAAGATAATTATACTCGGGGTATTCATTTATTTTGGATTACTTAGAGTTTTCGACGAACCTTCTCGAATCACCGAAAGTTTTTTCCCCTTCTTTCCCGCTGGTTTTGGTGGTATTCTGGTAGCGATGGGACTTACTTTTATTGCCTTTGAAGGGTACGATCTGATAGCCACAGTTGCCGAAGAAATAAAAGATCCGGAGAAAAATATCCCAAAAGCGACATTCATTTCTCTGGCGGTAACAATCACTATTTACCTTTTGATTCTATTTGTATCTTTGACGGCCATCGATTCGGGTGAAATGAGGCCATGGGAATTCTTGGGGAAATTTAAAGAAACAGCCATTGTGCGTGCTGCGGAAGGATTTATGCCTGCCATTGGCGTGGCCATTATTGTTGTTGGCGGCCTTCTTTCAACAATGTCAGCGCTAAACGCCACCGTTATGGCTGCGTCGCGTGTGGCATATTCTATGGCCCGTGATTTATGGCTTCCGCGTCGGGTATCCAGAATCCATTCAAAGCGCAGAACACCTCATATAGCGATTCTTATTACCGGTATTATCCTGATAGCGATGGCCTTAACTCTACCTATCGAGGCGGTAGGATCGGCTGCCAGCCTGATTTTTCTTTTAACATTCGCAATGGTTAATTTATCTGTAATTGTGCTTCGCCGTAAGCATCCCGAAATACCGAGAAGATATAAAGTTCCCTTCTATCCTTTTGTACCATTGGCGGGATTTACATTGAATATATTCCTAGCTTTATATCAGTTCAAATTTCAGCCAATTGCCTGGTATGTGACGGCTGGCTGGGTAACCATTGGCGTTTTATTATACTATGCGATATTCGAAAAGAAGGCAGCGGTATTGGAACCTCAGGTTTTACAAATCCGGAAGCCTGATTTCGATGTCGAAGTAAAGCCCTCGGTTGTAGTGGCTCTTCACAATCCGGCAAATATCGAGATGCTGATTGACTTGGCTAATTCGGTAGCTGTACGGCGCGGAATCCGATTGGTTGCGATCAGCGTAGTTGAAGTACCGCGGCAGATGCCAATTCATGAAGGTATCAGGATTGCTCATCACAAAGAATCACTTATTAACCTGGCCAAAAAGTATGCGGATGAGAAAAAAATTGACCTTGAAACAGATATTATAATTGCCCATCATACCGCAGACGGAGTATTAAACGCTATAAATAATCAAGAGGCGCAGGCGCTGATAATGGGTTGGAAAGGATACACAAACACGCGCGACCGATTATTTGGCGAGATAGCTGATAAAATTGTTAGGATGGCGCCATGTGATTTGGTTCTTATCAAGCTGGGCAAAAAGCGAGAATTTAAAAGTTGTCTGCTTCCTACCTCTGGAGGTCCTAATGCCATTTTGGCGACCACAATTCTAAATGGTATTGCCATGGATTTTGATATGGCTGTTACTGCAGGCTACGTATTGACCAAAAATATAACGCCGAATCAACGCTTGGAAATGGACGAACGGCTGAATGAAATAATGAATCTTTTGGATGATTCGATTAATCCGAAGAAAATCGTTATTGAATCACGAACAATTGCTGGAGGAATAGCCAAAACCGGACGCGATTATGACCTGGTAGTCATAAGCGCGGCGGAAGAACCGTTTTTTAGAAAAATGCTATTCGGAGAAATCCCTGAAAAGGTAGCCAGGTACACACCTGCTGCGGTAATGGTTGTAAAAAAATACGAAGGTCCCATTAAGTCTATTTTCAAAAAACTGTTTGGCTAAATATATAAGTTATAAATGATTACCCATTGTCAAATAAATTCGTTGCTTAAAGCGTTTCAATTAGGATAACATTGTCTTAATTCATTGTTTAAAGCCCAGGAGAAATAATATGGAATTAAATGACCATTATGCTGGACTGCTAAACCTGATCAACGAAATTCTCGATTTCAAGCTATTCGAGATCAATCAAATTCCTGTAACTACCTCATCGATCGTCTTCTTTGTAATTGTGATTATGTCATTTTATATCATTTCACGCTTATTGAATAGATTAATTCTCAAACGTATTCTGAGCAAATTTAATATTGATAAGAGCATACAATTCACGCTTCGCCGAATGATTCATTACCTAATTATGATTACCGGCACCGTGTTAGCTTTCCAGTTTGTAGGTATCGATCTGGCCGGATTAGCCGTCATATTTGGTTTGTTATCGGTAGGAATTGGCTTTGGCCTCCAAAATGTAACCTCGAATTTCATATCTGGCTTGATCCTGCTGTTTGAAAGACCTATAAAGGTAGGCGATAGAGTAACGGTAGGTGATATTGAAGGTGATGTGATTTCGATAGATATACGAGCGACAACTGTTAATACCCTGAATAATATAGCCATTATCGTCCCCAACTCCGAATTTGTATCCTCAAAAGTAACCAACTGGTCTTATGGTGATCCCAAGATTCGTTTAAATATTGAAGTCGGCGTATCTTATGGTTCAGACCTGGATGCTGTCATAAAGGCGTTATATGAAGTGGCCGTTGAACATCAGGACGTCCTAAAGGTTCCTAAACCTTCAGTTCTACTTGCCGGTTTCGGAGATTCATCCTGGAATATGCTTTTAAGAATCTGGCTGCGAAATTCCGAAAGATATTATTTAATCCGTTCGGAAATCAATTGCGCAATAGTACGAAAGTTCAGAAAATGCGGGATTGAAATTCCATTTCCCCAGCGAGATCTGCATGTTAGATCACCTTTACCTGTGCCAATATTATCGGATAACAAAGCGGGAAATTAGTATCGGATAAAAAGTTATTTTGGGGATGGCTCATACGTTTATCTAATTTGTGATTCATAGCAATATGCTGGACAATAATTGTTGTTTTCAGCTGGAATGTTAATGACAGAAATTCTTTTTGATATTCACACTTGATAATATGCATATTGTTCGATAGACATTTATGGACAAAAGGCTATACAGGAAGTAATCTGATTATGAAATATAATGTCGCTCAGAAATTAATTGAAATCCACATGGTATCAGGACAATTGAAGCCCGGTACGGAGATATCCATCAAAATTGATCAAACTCTAACTCAGGATGCTACCGGTACAATGGTGATGTTGGAGCTGGAGGCTATGAATCTGAATCGTGTCAAAACGGAATTATCAGCTCAATATGTCGATCATAATCTAGTTCAAGCCGATTTTAAAAACGCGGATGATCACTTATTCCTGCGCAGTGCCTGCAAGAGATTTGGAATCTGGTATAGCCGTCCGGGAAACGGTGTCAGCCATCCATTGCATATGGAACGGTTTGGCGAACCAGGAAAAACCTTGCTGGGTTCTGATAGCCATACATGTGGTGCCGGTGCACTGGCGATGCTGGCTATTGGTGCCGGCGGGCTTGAAGTAGCGCGTGCCATGGCAGGCGAGGCCTTTTATTTCAAAATGCCCAAAATAATGGGTGTGCATCTTATTGGTAAATTGCCGGATTGGGTAAGCGCCAAAGACATTATTCTGGAAATGCTGCGCCGGCATGGCGTCAGCGGCGGGGTAGGGAAAATAATCGAATATTATGGCCCGGGATTGGAGTCTCTCACCGCCATGGATCGCCATGTGATTGCAAATATGGGAGCGGAATTAGGCGCTACTACAACTGTTTTTCCATCTGATTGGGCGGTTAAGGCTTTTTTGGAACAGCAGGACAGAGGGAATGCGTTTAACGAAATGGCAGCGGACGATGATGCTGAATACGATGAACATGATGAAATAGATTTATCAGCATTGGAGCCACTCATCGCTCTCCCCAGTAGCCCCGGCAATGTAGTTCCCGTTCATGAGGTGGCGGGTAAGGAAATCTATCAGTCCATGATAGGCTCATCGGCCAATCCCGGATTGCGCGATTTTGCCATCGCCGCGTTAATATTGGATGGCAAACGTGTCCACGACCGTATCTCATTGGATATCAATCCATCGACTCGTCAGGTTCAGGAGAATTTAATGGAAATGAAACTGCTCGGGACACTACTTCATGCCGGGGGTAGAATACACCAAGCGGGATGTAATGGATGTATTGGAATGGGCCAGGCACCGGCAACCGGACGCATCAGCCTGCGAACCGTTCCTCGTAATTTCCCCGGTCGGTCAGGAACAAAGGAAGACGCGGTTTATCTATGTAGTCCTGAAACCGCGGCAGCATCAGCTATTACCGGAGAGATAACTGATCCTCGGACTCTCGATATGGACTATCCCATTTTCAATGAGCCAAAAAGAGTTCTTATTAATATTGACATACTGACACCGCCTCCCTCACTTGATGATCATAGTGTATATGAATTGGAAAAGGGTCCGAATATTAAAAGTCTCCCGAATTTTGATGAGTTGCAGAATACAATTGAGGGCCCTGTACTATTAAAAGTTGGAGATAATATTTCAACTGATGAAATCATGCCTGCCGGAAGCAAAGTCCTCCCTTTCCGCAGTAATATTGAGGCCATCAGTAATTTTGTCTTTACTCAGATTGACGAGACTTTTCCTCAGCGTGCATTAGCGTATCAAGATGCGGGTTCTATTATTATCGGTGGCAACAACTATGGCCAGGGATCAAGTCGTGAACATGCTGCCCTGGCTCCGCGTTATCTTGGCGTCCGGGCAGTTCTGGTTAAAAGCTTTGCTCGCATTCATTTCCAGAATTTGGTAAATTTCGGCATCTTGCCATTAATATTCGCCGCACCGGCCGATTTTGATAGAATCACTCAGGGGGATATTCTGGTTGTGAAAAATGTTCGTGACACAATTAAGAATAAGAAGGAAGTTATAATTCAGAATAAAACCAAAGATCACGATTATACAGCCAATCATAATATGTCTGACCGCCAGGTGGAAATATTGCTTGCCGGCGGTTTAATAAATCATATTCGTAAAAGAAGGCAATAAGCCTGACGACATTATTTAATAGATGGTCACCAATAGATTCCAATTTCTGCTTCAATAAGAATCAATCCGATAAGAATTAATAAATTTGCAATTTTAATTTGTGGACCTTAAGATGTACAAATCTTGAGGGTCTTTTTGTCATACGGCCGAAATTCTTATTCTGTTTTGAAATTTAACTGAAAAATGAAATCTCTAAGAAAATGATCCAAATTCCCATTCGTTGAGCGGCCTTTTCATAGGTAATCGATTGTGAACATTTTGGGGTACTATGACTTTCCTTTCAGTGATACTTTCAGAATCAGGAATCCCACGACGCCACTAACAGCAGACCCTATTAATATGCCGCTTTTGGCCTCTACCAGAAGCTTAGCATCCAGGCTCAGAGAAGCAACGAAGAGTGACATGGTGAACCCAATGCCTGCTAAGAAGCCGGCTCCAATTACGGCTCTCCAATTACTGCCGCCTGGAATAATGCCCAGTCCTGTTTTCACCACCAGGAAAAGACTAAGAATAATGCCCAGAGGTTTGCCTATAAGTAAGGCTAAAGCCACAACTGTGGCAATATGTGATGTCATGGCATTGAAGGAAAAGGGAACGCCGGCATTAGCTAAGGCGAATACAGGCATTATTACAAATGCTGACCACGGGTGTACATCAGCCTCAAATCGTTCCAACGGTGCAACTGACTCACGCGAAGTGAAGGTCACATCTTCTGTGACATCTCTCAATTTCGCACTCTCGTTGCTAATCCCAAATTTGCTGAGGACATTGACGGCTCGATTCAAACCCTCGCGTAGTTTATCCATTGAAATCAGAGGTGTAGCGGGAGTGATGAGTCCTAAAATGACTCCTGAAATTGTAGGGTGAATTCCAGACTTAAGTGTACACAGCCAAATTACAGAGCCAATAAGCAGATAACCGACGACTGTCCTTACACCGAGTCGGTTCATAATTAAAATGACGACTATTCCAAGAAATGCTGAAGCCAGCCACATCAAAATGAGTTGGCTTGAATAGAACACCGCAATTACCAGGACAGCAATGATATCATCAACGATCGCAAGAGTTAATAAGAATACCTTGAGACCTTGAGGAACTCGCTTTCCTAATATGGCCAAAATTCCGACAACAAATGCTATATCAGTGGCCATTGGTATGGCCCAGCCGTTTTGTCCGGGCTGATCGCCCAGCAAAATCACATAGATTGCGGCTGGAATCAGTGCACCGCCAACCGCGGCAACGGCGGGCGAAATTATCCGGCGGACATCTCGGAGTTCCCCAGAGACAAGCTCCCTTTTAACCTCTAAACCGACCAAGAAGAAAAAAACTGTCATCAAGCCATCATTTACCCAATACCAGAGCGGGTAAGAGAGTGACCATTGTCCAATTCCAAGCGTTAACGTCGAATTCCAGAAACTTTGATATAGCTCGCGCAGAGGCGAGTTTGCTGCTATAATGGCAATAGCGGTAGCGAGTATGAGGACAATACCGCTGGCTGCCTCTACATGCAAGAAGCGTATCAAAGGTCTTGTGAGCTTCTCGATGGGCCGCAGATGTAAAGTGGAAAAGGTCATAGCCTATTTTTCCATTTCATTTTCCGATTGTATCGAGTTTTGACTGTAATCTACAATATCCGGACCAATAGATCCTCCCGATACAATAAAGGCAATAGCATCGTTAACCGTCCAATCTGTGTGGATTACCGACTCCTTTGGTATGATTTCAAGGAATCCGGAAGTTGGGTTTGGAGTGGTTGGTACGTATACCGCCAAAAGTGATTTTTGCGACACTCGATCTGTTAGTGCCTTTGTAACAAGACCGACAGTCTTCATACCGGGATGTGGGTACTCTATAAGCACAACTTGCTTAGTCTGACCAGGCTTTACCTGAAAGGCATCAATGACCTGCTTCGTTCCATGGTATATTTTCCCCACAAACGGAATCTTCTGCAAGATTTTATCGATGATCTTAATTAGATATCGACCGGCAAAGTGAGTCGTTAACCACCCAAGGCAGTAGAGGATAATAAGAAGAAATAATACTGATATTGCATGCTGAACCGCGCTTAGCCCCAATATTTCGGCCGCACCCGGGAATAAAGGCCGGAATTCATCCATCAGCCAGCTGATTAACGGTCGAGTAACATCGACAGCAAGACCAAGGACAAACGCTATGACAAGCCATGTCACCCATAGCGGAATGGCTGACAATAGACCGGTTGTTAGATTTTTTCTAATTGAATACATTGACTCTAATCCCTCCATTCTATGCAGTCGCGGTTGAGTTTGTTACAACGTGAATTGGTGCAGCCTGACCGTTTTTATCCTGCCCGGCATAGAGTGTTAGATGCGGGAATGGCATTTCAATATTCCGTTCATCAAAGGCCTTTTTCAGGCGGCGATTAAATTCTCGGGCTACTTTCCATTGTTTAATCGGTTTAGTCTTAGTGGTAGCTTTGATAATGAGGGCAGAATCGGCAAACCGGCCTAATCCCATAATTTCGATGGGCTCGAGATTAAGAGGACCATAGACTTCATCATTGTGCAGATCTTCATTCACCAGCTTTATAACTTCAGTAACCTCATCGACATCTTCTCTATAAGCAACACCGATTTTGAACATATAACGTAAATAATCTTTGGTCATGTTGGTAACCATATCTATCTGGCCATTTCTGATATAGTGGACATTCTCTATATCAACTTATTCTATAATGTGCAAATTTCACTAGAAAGCCTGACCCACACTGAAAAATATTTTTACTCCGGGTTCGCTACTCTGGCGATCCAGGTTTATCCCACAATCCAACCTCAGTATACCCAACGGAGAATTAGCCCTCAATCCCGTACCGATGTTTACCCGCACGTCTGATATCCGCACATCCTCCAGTCGCTGCCATACATTACCGGCATCCACAAAGAGAACCATTCCCATCATGCGATAGACAGATTTCCTCAATTCAAATAAATTCCAAATAAGCTTAAATTGTCCACCGATGGGCTGTCCATTTGAATCTAAAGGGCCGACCATTTGGTATCCGAACCCACGAAGAGAGGTTGGACCACCGGCATAGAAGCGCTCGTTAATAGGTATTTCCTCACTTTTCCCGAATGCATCCATCCATCCCAATTCTATTGCAGACCCTACCACCGTATTTCGCCCCAGAGGGTGAAAGCGTTTCACGTTCACGACTGATTTGGCAAATGTATCCGAACCCTGAAGAAAGCTGCCGGCAATTTCATTCGACCAGTTTGCATACCAGCCTGTGGATGGATCAAAGAGATTGTCTCGATTATCGTAGGAGATGTTCAGCGTGAGGCTTCGAATTTGAGGATCTGTCTCATCAAGAGGAACACTCAAGTCAATTTGAGATATGTTAGTATTCTCGTGTCGATAAGAGGTCGAAATGTTAGTGTAACGACCGAGCTTATGACCAAAGGTCAATTTGCCGCCTATTGATTCTGAGTGGTACGCGGGCTCTTGCTTCAAGATGCCAAATACTGAAAAATCTGTCTTCCATCGAGTACCCAGAGTCCACGGCTCCGAAAAGGACAGCGACACGCCTTGTTTAATGAAGTTCGCTTCCAGCCTAATCCCAGCCTTGCGGGCAGAGCCAGCTAGATTCAAATTGTTTAGCTCAATTCGACCCCTTACTCTTCCAACTGTCCCATAACCAATCGAAAACGAAAGCTCCGTTGACGGTATCTCCTTAATCTCGATCAGGATTGTTCTTTCATTGGAGTCCCCCAAGTCCAGAGGTAGTGGCCGCACGAACACACTTTCAAATAGTCCGGTTAGATAGAGACGTCGTTGCGAGCGAAGTAACTCACTAAACTTGACCGTGTCTCCAACGTGAAAACTGAGTTCGCGAAGTATCACATTTGAACGAGTCTTCTCGCCTCCCGATAACTCAATCCGGCCTACTTGGCTGCTAAGACCTTCATGACAGGCGAAATCTATCAGAGCAAGATGCATGGTATCGTTGATTTGCACTTGCGGCGTTACAGTGGCATCCAGGAATCCATGTTCGGCATAAAGAGACAACATGGATATGACGGCATCTTCGATAAGGGGACGGCGGAGAGGATCACTTTTCCTTATATTGATTTTTTGCATAACGGCGGAATCCACTATGAAATCATTGCCAAATATAGTGACTCCTTCCACATAAGTTCTATTACCCTCTTCTATTCTAATAGCAATATCCACTTGGTTATTCAGGCTATCAAAAACAACGGAGGTATCACTTATCAGTGCCTGCAAGAAACCGTTCTGTCTGTAAAACGAGATAAGCGTTGCAAGATCATCTTGGAACACATCGGGATGGAAGCGACTTGTCGCAAGAAATCGCGATGGTCTTGTCAGCATGAGACTTTCAAGTCGGGATTCTGCATACGAGTCATTCCCCATGAAAGTCACTTGTGCAACCTTGGGTTTTGGCTGACTCTTGGAGAAGCCCGGACCAGCCACGGCGAGAGCAAGCATTGCTGCGAATATGATTACCTTGCCTATAAGTTTCATTTGAAAGTGATCCCATACTTCAAATCAAGTCCCGAACATCCCTGGCGATCAGTCTCACCTTGCAGAGACCACCTCGGTGTTAAGCTATATCCAAGTCGCATGGTTTGATCATTCAAGTGGCCAACTGTAGTTGAGTAAGTCAGGTTGATCCTCTGAGACACGCGCTTTGAAGCAACCAACTGAGGGCCCCAGGTTTCATCAAACTTAAATAGATTGCCCTGAATTGTGAATTCATCAAACCCGAACAATGACCCAGCTCGACGCGATATGTAATTCGATACTTTCTGGCTTGTCATCATAGCAGCACGGTCTTTAAGCACCTGTGTAAGCCCTGTTTTTTCTTGGTTTTCACCTGATTTAGTCAATTCTGAGCGGGTTGCGCCCAGCGTCAGCAGAGCGACAATGTCAGGTTTTTCAAGCGGCGGCTGGGAAAATAGTTCGTACTGTAATTGATCTAAGAGGCCCTCAGCTTTTATGTAAATTGTATACGGCTCGGCAGCAGAGCGTCTGTAGACAGTTACCTGGGTACTTGCATCCAGCTTGATATCAGGATTGAATCTATTTGGATCGTTGAAATACACGGACCCTTCATTGACACGGAAACGACGATCAAGATAGAGCAGATACCCTTCCTCGACGCGAATCAGTCCGGTTAAGTTTGGCCTCACTGGCGTTCCAATGATGCCTACTTCCGACCGCAACCGAATATGAGCTAAGTTATTGTCTATCCAAAGTTGATCACTTTCCCTGATACGAACATCCAAGCGCGATCTGGCTATCAATCCAGGCCACTCCAAGTCAACCGTTTCTAATTCTTGAACCCAGGGTAGAACGGCGGTTGGGCGAATTCCTTTGGTCAGACGTGTCTCGCCAAGAACCACATCCCCGTGTAGAACATATGTTTCCTGTTGCTTGCCATAGCTGAGTACCGCACTGTCGACTAACAGCACAAATGATTCTGGCTCTTCCCAAGTTATGTTATTAGCCCGAAGTGACAGGCCAATATCTGTGAGTTCCCCCTGATCATGATTAACATCGCCGGAAAGGATGAGATTGCCTCCATTGATGCTGGCTGAGACGGAATCAAGTATGACCCGGTTTTTATCAAAGTTGACACTTGCATGCCCGTCGGCCAGGATGACGTTTTGTCGTACTGATTGAAATGCGAGGGTGGAGATCAATAATGTTCCGTCGATCAGTGGTTCTTCGAGCGAACCAGATATTATCATACGTGCGCCCACTCTTCCGCTGAGTGAATCGAGCTCAGGTGCAAATGGCTGAAACACTCCCAGGTTGAGTGTGTCTATGGACACCTCCAATCGAACGCTTGAATCTGAAACTGATCCGTCAATATCGAGCTTTCCAAACTCGCCGACATGTACATCCAGAGCGATAATCGCTGATTCATAATCGGAAGAAGTAATTGACCCGCGTACTTCGAACGGAATACTAGATGCTATGCCTGTAGCATTATCAATCGTAAGAACTGAATCAGTGAATGAGAGCGACATAGCGATGTCATCTATGGGAGATGAGATATCATTAAGCAGGAATCTTCCACCTGTCGCTTTCAACCAGCCATCGAAACAGGGTAGTGAAGTTGTCCCGCTTAATTTCAATGAAGCTGACACAGCACCCGCAATATCACCTGCAGGCAGCATCATTTCTTTCATAACGGAGAGGTCAAATTGTCGTATGTCCAACGTTGCAATGACTGGCGCACTCGCAGGCAATTCAAGAACCCCTTTTTCAGAAAGCCCAAGTTCTATTTCACCTGAAGCTCTTAAGCTTTGTCCCAGAGCGTACGATACCAGGCTGTCGAGTACAACCGCTTGTTTATCGAGTTTGAGATGCGTTATTACAGAATCGAGCATGTAGTCAGGTAGCGCCAGCGACCGGATTCTTGCATCAAAGACGGCGTTTGGAGCCTTGTATGGTCCGTCAATGGACAGATCAAACGCCAACTCTCCGTCCGATACCGTAGAATCTATGGCGAGTAAAGGAAGGAGACCCAGCCAGAGTTCTTTTCCCTGAGCGGTAACACTTAAGTTATAGTCAGGACCCAGACTAAACTCGCCTGTTATCGTTCCGAAATCACTTCTGGTTTGAGTCGTGTTGACTGTCGACTCGGTGTTCTGGCTCGATCGGATCAGTGGGTAAAATCCAAGATCAAACGATCCCGAATTGGATATTGTGTCGTATATCGCACTCATTCGAGCGCTGAGTCGATCATGGTTAATCGTCATCTCCCTGAGTTCGACTTGTGAACCGTTCAGGATTGCATTAATCTCGATAGAGTCTGCCATATAGCTTGAATATCGTGGCCCAGTCAGTTCCGCTGAGAATTCGCCTTTTAGATCACTTATGGAACCGGATAATTGACAATTATAGGCCATGGAACCGCCAATTGAATCCAAATCGAATGGTGATCGATGAGAATCAATGGGATCCAGTTTGCCGTCGCAAACAAGACCAATAATGATGAAGTTGCTATCAAAGTAAGACAGTGTCGCGAAAACTGTATCTATCGGAAAATTGTGGTAGATGACTTGGGAAGCATTAACAGTCGCATGTATGGTCGGGTTTGTATAGGTACCGGCTATCGTACCGTTAGCCCAGAGACCTCCTGATAGCTCGTGCTGATCAAAGAAACTTGCCAGAGCTATTGCTTCGGGAATCGATACATCAAATGTACCCTGAAGACTGTCTTCTCTAAATGTCAATTCAGCGTGGGCTTTATCAGCTCCATGAACAAGAGACCAAACGCTATTGCCAGATTCCAGTCTGGCAGTGCATGAAAGATCAGGTATCGTTTTGTTATCGTATTGCAAGTCCTTTCCAGCAATAACCGCGTCGAGTTTCCATGATGACCAGTTGCCTATGGGTCCTGATGCGCCAACTGTTCCGTGAAGCTCACCCTTATATGGTGAAGCCTTAGCGTAAACAGCTTGCCATAGATCAGATAGACTAATGCTATTGAGTTTTAGGGCCAAGGAGGTAGGCCCGGACGAATCCATCGATGCGATTGCATTTCCGCTGACCTTACCGCCAAGCGTTGAAATGTATAGAGAATCTATAATTAACTGTTCGTTCGAATACTGAGCCTGGAGTCGGGCAGAATCTATCGTTACGCTTGATAGAGTCAGGTCACTAAATGCACCATCCAGCGCAATATTAGGGTCGTCTAGGAATCCGTCAACGCGCGCTATAATATTCGCTTCACCAGCTCCAAATGGTGGCAGATCAAAAGCTAATGCAAAATTGGCGGCGAGTGAATCCAAGGACCCCTTGGCGGTTGCTGAGAGAGCCATTTCTTTGGGATCGGAAAAACCGACTTCGCCACTTGCTTCCAAATAAAGACCTTCACAATTAGCTCTGGCATAACTAATGTTAAGTGCTTCCTTGTCTAGTGAGGCAACTACTTCCAAATCATTGACATCCATAACTATGTTATTGTAAGACGCCAATATACTTGACACATTCAAATGCCCTGAATAGACATCACTTTTACTGCCTTGAGCGATTAGAGTTGTTCCAGATGCCTTAACAGAAAATGGCATCAGAAAATCCTGATAATCAAAACTTACTCGATTTATTGAAACAGTGCCAATGCTCACAGTAGTGGTCTTTCCAGTTGACGCCATACTTGCCGAATCTGGAGCATCGATTAAGGGGATACCGAAATGGCCAAGACTATCAAGCTTGATCGAAATCGCCACACTGTCTACCGCTAACTCCTTAAGTCTGACCGTTCTGCTCAGTAAGTCGGGAATTGAATACCTGAGCCGAATCTGTCCAACATAGGCGAGAGGTTGAACCTCTTCGTTACCGCCCGACGCAATCGTTAGCGTGTCAATGGTTATATGTGTCCAGAGATTAGTTTCAAACCTGCCAATACTAACCGGAAGCCCAATCTCCGATGCTATTTGGTTCTCCAGCCACTTTTTAGTACGATTCTCACCGGTCAAACTCGTGAGGTATAACACAGACAGGACAACAAAAATCAGCAATGAAACACAGCTAATTGACACTATTTTAAGTAACTTCTTCATCACTTATCTAAGCCTATCATATTCTTTTATAGAATAATCCCACATGATTTACAGCCAATTCTTACGACGGAAGAACAAAAGCAGACTTCCCGCAATCACAACAACCACAGCCCAAAACAACGGGTAACCATATCGAAAGCCCAACTCGGGCAAATTTAACGCGCTGGCACCAGTATCAAAATTCATGCCATACACTCCAGCCAGGAAACCCAAAGGGATGAAAACCGTCGCGATTATTGTCAGCACTTTCATTATGTCATTCATGCGATTGGCTATACCCGTGTGGTATAGATCCAGGAGTCCCGATACCATATCCCGAAATGTCTCGACAGTATCTATCACTTGTATAGTATGCTCATACAGATCTCTTAAATATGGGCCGGTGGATTCTTGTATCAACTTTGAGTCCGACCTCTCAACGCCACCAACGACTTCACGGAGGGGCCAGACAGACTTTCGCATGAAGATAAGCTGCTTTTTGAAATCGCGAATATTGTTAAGATGCCCGGGTTTAGGATTATCGGAAACGGCATCATCCAAAACTTCAATTTCTTCACTCAATCGCTCCAACGCTATGAAGTAATAATCAACTACTGCATCTACCAATGCATACGCTAAATAGTCCGCTGTCATTAAGCGAACGCGAGGGATAGTCTTCTTTATATGTTGTCGCACTGTGTCAAAAACGTCTTCGCCAGTTTCCTGAAACGTAATAACCCAGTGCTTTCCGAAGAGAATGCTGACCTGCTCCGCTTTTATTTCACTGTTCTTCACATCGTGATACAACATCTTCATTACTATGAATATATGATCTTCCGCGTCTTCTATTTTCGGGCGTTGTCCTGTATTGACAACGTCCTCCAAAACCAACGGATGCATGCCATAGTGTTGACCGAGCTTTTCAACTAGTTCCGCATCATGAATTCCATCCACATTGATCCAGGTTAATGTGGAACTTTCCTTATACAAAAAGCATTCTTCAACAGTAGCGACGCGTTTCTCACTATATTCAGAATCGGTATAGTCTATGATGTCGATATGTACATCTTCCGTACGTTCCTTGCCGACATAAACTACACTTCCCGGTTTGAGACCGAGCTTTTTTGAAGCCTGGCTGACTCGTTTTGCCATAACGACTTACTTCCAATCTCTCCAACAAAAAAGCCGGAGTGTATCGCATTCTCTTTATCTTGTCGCCTACCTGCGAATTGCCATTTCATTTCCATGTATCACAATACCACGCAGTAGGCGACCCAATATATCCGCGCCAGTGATAATACGCCTATTCCTGGTCCATAGGAGGATAATATCATTGTCCACAACATCATCTTCCGCACTAACAGGGTCAACCATCAGCTTGCACAGGACATCTCCTATAGGCACTTTATCATCGGTGATAATGATCGGCCTGTGACAGAACGTTTTCGGTTCAAAGTCGCCGCTACCAAATAGGGCATCGCGAAGAAGCCCGTCAGCATCTATCACCAAATGCGGCTGATCGTGTACATCTGTGATAATAACCCACTTCTCGCCAGACTTTTGAACCTTCTGCAGGAATGGGTCTAAAGCGGTGCGCTCTACTCTGGGGAAAACCGGATTACCGTTCGCTATCGGCAGGGTGACAAGACTATCATCGGACAGAATTTCTCCCTCGCGTGAAACAGGTAAATCATCCAATGCCAGGAAATTGAGCGCGCCAAGTCCTTCAATCCGGTCAACATCAGCTTCATCCGCCTCTATGTGTTTCTGTATGACTTCTCTGAGTTGGTGCTCTCTCCAGTACTTGATTCCATCCTCTCCGAGCCATTTATCTAATAAAAGTCCTGTTGGTTTTGCCAATGGATATAAGATCATTTGGTAGAAATTGATAACAGGTACCAGAAGAGACCCCATTCTAAGGGCATGTTTCGAAAAATAGGCTTGCGGCATAATTTCTCCAAAAAGGGTAATAAAAAAGGTCGAAAAAACGAACGCCAGAACGCCGGTGAGTACTGAGTTGGATAAAAGTGCCAGGAGAGTATTAAAGGCTACATTTCCCCACAAAATGGTCGTGAGTAGAAAATGTGTATCCATGCGCAGATTCAGAATTCTAATGGCATGATAGTTACCGGATTCTGCTTCTATTTCAAGCCTTAACCGAGTAAGGCCAAACAATGCGAGATTAAGTCCGGAAAAAATAGCCGAATGAAGAATACATATAAAAATACTTATCCATATTAGAGTGATCATGCTGCAACTCCTCTTTCATCCTTTGAGTAATTTATGGCAGCCGATATAAATTTCTTCTATGTACAATTTTACATTGCCACTATGCCATTGGCAACTTAATTTATTTCTATGTGTCCGCTTTAAGATTCGTCACGACACATGGTAAAGAATCTTGAATTTAATATGCAAATTTCATAGGAGAGGATCAATGGACATTTTGCTTGAGAGTCTGATCGAGGAGTGGCAAGGTCTGGTGCGTCTATTTCCTAAACTGTTGGCAGCACTTGTCGTATTTGTGGACCGGTGGTCCATCTCAAAAATAAGCGAAGCGATTTTTGAGGTGGGTTCCCGCATAGAGCGATTGACAAGGGCGCATAAATATTCTTATACTTCTTAGTATGGTGCGCCTCAGACACTATGACGGTTTCAACGTGGTTCGTGCGATAATTTTTTCCTGCTATCGCCGTTTACGGCTATAACGAGACAGATTTGAAAGAGAAGTTGTAATAGAATCGTTAAATAAAGCCCGCAGCAAATTTGGCGGGAATCCACCGCAACAAGTTGCAGTGGGCCATCGGTCCTAAGAGCATGGGTTACCCAGCAGTCCCTTCCAGTTCTGCTTATTTTGGTGGTGCGTTGTTGTTGAAACAAGAGCGAATTATCTTCCAAGAACCATCGGCTTGTCTTTCCTCAATTGACAAATATTTACCATCAATCACAATTGTCTCGCCTCCCGCCTTGGGAGTCATAGAGACTGTGTAATTACCATGGGAAACTGCCAAGTCGCCACCTATCTTAACATCGTCGTTAG
This sequence comes from Candidatus Zixiibacteriota bacterium, assembly GCA_043819555.1. Taxonomy (GTDB): domain Bacteria; phylum Zixibacteria; class MSB-5A5; order GN15; family JAAZOE01; genus JAZGGI01. The sequence goes on from JBDREQ010000055.1 coordinate 33,038, forward strand.
CGATAGTCATCTTGAAGATGAATAAAGGGAATATGCTTTCATATTTTGCCCGTATCTGCTCTTTTCCAACGACCGCAGGGGCGTCTGGTGCCATCTGTATCGCGTCATCAGCCCACAAAGAAATCCAACGATTCAAATCTCCCGCATTCATACTGGAAGCGTACTGGATGAGATTGTTGTTAATTGCAGAGATATCGGCGTCGACGTCTCCTACTTCTTTCTGTTTCCCACAGCCAGTAACGAACAGCGTGAGAATCATGAGAATAATGGAAGCTTGCAACAGTGATTTTCTCATCTTCTTCCTCCTTTAAATTGTGACCAAATTGTGACCATGTTTTTACAGTGTTGGGTTGACTCCTTCGGGTGCAGAAAAACGTGTGTGCGTCGTCTAAACCTTTCGTATTTTATAGTTCAAATATAAGAGACACTTTTTCTCATTACAAACACTTTCTTATGCTGTCACATATTGTTTTAAATTGTGATATTTTCTCAATTTCATCGTTTCCCGTTTAATACGGTCACGTTTTGATTGGATTTGTTTATCTTTACCATTATACATATCTGCTGGAGTTATGTTGTTTAGTGACTCATGATACCGTTCATTATTGTAATACTCTACAAACTTCTCAATCTCACATTCCAGTTCACCTGGAAGATAGTAATGCTGAAGCTTGATGATTGTGTCACCTCATCAGCCACAGCTAGATTTACCGAAGTCATCGAAACTACAGTCAGCAGAATTAGAAAGATTGACTTAGCG
>JBDREQ010000056.1:0-11348 GCA_043819555.1 Candidatus Zixiibacteriota bacterium
ATGGTCCTTGGGATGTTAATGCAGAAGGCTGGACCTATGAACAGAATTTCTGGAGCAATCCGAAACATCAGATGATTGAGGTTGACGTGTGCTGTGAGCCTCCTCCGGAAGCTACTTGTAGCGAAACCGGTGATGACTGGCCGGCCGCGTCGCACGACTTCCGTCGTACCGCGCGTTCGTTCACATCGACCGGCGATGCTCGCTGTCTCCAGGATTTGGAATGGTCTTACAAAGACGCATTGAGTTTAAGCTACGGCCGCGGCCTTATTGCCGATGGCATTCTGGTCGTTCCGTTTGCTGCGTCTGTCAGAGCCTGGGATCTTAGCGCCGGCACTAACGTGCCGATATGGACTACTACAGGCCTGCCGAATATGGGTACTGCCAACGATGGTTCTGTCGCACAAGCCGATGGATTAGTCGTATTCCCGAATGGTAATGGTAAAGGGATGACTTGTGTCGATCTCTATACCGGAGAAGTTAAATGGGTGCGCGGTTTGTTCCCGGCTGGATTTACCACCGGATACAGCGTTGCCTGGATGCAGCCCGTAATTCTTGGCGACGTTGTATATGCCAGCTCACAGGCTGATGCCACGACTGGTATCTCTGAACTTCGTGCCTGGAATATGTTAGACGGCACTGATTTCACCGGATGGAGTGTTCAACCGGTCCTTCTGGATGGTAACACATATACTTCGTTAAGTTCCAATGGCGCCGATGTTCTTTATGTTGGTACCGATGGTGCTGGTAATGAAGGTGACCTCGAAAATATTGGTTCTTTCTACGCTATCGATGCCGCCAATGGTGATATTATCTTCCAGATGCAGGGCGACGATTGGGGCACCTACCGTTATGATATCGACGGCGATGACGACCAAACAACCACAACTGAGCAATGGCACAAAGGTTCGGCTGTTGTTGATATTAATGGTGATATCTATGTTCAATCCGCCTTCAATTTAGAAATAGCAGGCGCCCCCGCGGCGGCTCTGTATAAATTGAATTCGGCCGGATCCATTCAATGGGGCGCTGCATCCTCATGGCCATTTGCTGGAGCTCTTATGCTGGATGTGAACCTGGTTTATGCAGGACCAAATGGCGCCTGGACAAACTCGGCTTTTGGTGTCAGGGCTCATAATAAGATCAGCGGAAATCTGATATGGGAGGCCTCTGCCGTCAACGGAAATGATGCCGGTATTCTTAATATCGGTTATGCTTTCTGGCGTTCACGTACCGGGTGGGGCGCGATTGATTGTCAAGTGCTTGCTCCCGACCTTGTATATATGCCGAACAGATGGCCCGGCTTTGGCGTCTATGACGGTGACGATGGTACTTTGGAATTTGAATACTTGCTCGGCGGAACTTCAAATAATTCAACTGCCGTTCTGATTGATGATGGTCATGTCGTCCTTCAGACTCGTGCCGGTGAAGTTTTTGTTATGGCGAATGGTACTGAAGAGTTGGCTCGTTTACGCATCTTAAAGAACGAAGAATTCCAACCTGTTCCGTTCCTTGTCGGCCAGGATTATCCTGTGGATTTTGAAGATATCTTCATCAATAATGGTTGTGCCAATTTAACCGGTACACTTTCTCCCGATGAAGATGCTCCGGCGGCATTGATCACAGCGGTCAATCCGTCCCGTATAAATCGCATGGGCAATCTTGCCAATGATATAACTGGCAATGACTATTCGGCAATGATGAAAGGCGTCGTCAATATCAAAGATGAAAATGACGATGATTTTGACGTATCCGCATATGCCAAGGATAGTTATAGCAATAGCGCCGCTTATGCTCAACCGGCCTGGTTAACCACTTGGACCGAGACATTTGATCTTGCCGAGGGTGAAACCTTCGACATGCACATTACTGTCGACGGTGACCTGGTTACTCGTGGAGCACATAACTGTTACTTTACGATCAATTCCAACGCTCAATACCTGTTGAATGATCCGGAATTTATGCCGGCCGTTAACCTTGGTGTTGTCGGCGGATGTGCTGCTTCTTTCGATACCATCTATTGGGGTACTGAGATTCAGCATTTTTCGATTATTTACAACAATGGTATGATCGCTGGTGATGCTCGTGAAACTGGTATTCAGTTCTGGGTCGGTGGCAGTGAGGCTTACTGGTGTTACTTCCTCGGCTTTTTGATGTTCGGTCAGGACGCCCAGAGATTCGCGGTAACCAACGAAGCATGGGCTGCCAACGATTACGAAACTCTCCTGGGTGATCCAAACTGTGCCGGTCTGTGCATCAGTTATGTTCAGCGCGATATTGTTCTTGGCTCATACAGCACGGACGGCGGTCAAAACTATGATGACATTCATGGTGAAGCCGTTACATATAGCTATATTGACTCTGTCATTGATTATGCATGTAATGGTGACTGGGATTGGACTGATCAAACTTGTGATTATAGCAATGATCTGACCATGGGCATGAGCTTCAAATGCACCGAGTACGGCGCGTATGGAGTTCCGGAGCTCAACAACTTCCTTATTACCAGGCTCGAAATATCCAATCGTAATGCCACTCCGATTGTTGATCCGGTTTATTGGGCTCAACATGTTGACCATGATTTGGGCTGGGATTACACTGATGCGGCCGGATATGATTGGGAGCGGTACTACTTCCTTGCCGATTATGATGTTGCCTGGGGTGGTGCTTGTGGTACTTATGATCTTGAACACAACACCAACGTCTTCGGTTCCGGAACCATTGGTATTCCAATGAAGGGCGTCGTTACTACTTCTACATCTGTTGTACAGGTTTTTGATGATACTTACTCAAGTCTGTATGATTCAGTCATTTATTGGTGTGCTAATGTCAGTGGTACGCATTATGTCCCGGAAACTCTCAATCCTGATCCTGATGGCGATGGTGTTTTGGATTGTACTGCTGATGCTGATGGTGATGTGCAGGCCACCTATCTGTACGACGGCTTTACCCTCGCTGGCGCCGGTAGCCCTGGCGATATGGTTGATATCGGATTCTATCGCTTTGGTTATAGCAGAGATTATACTGCGGAAACCGGATATTACACTCACGATACCGCATTAGTCAGAAATACCGCAATTGCGGCTCAGCAATTTGCAGGTTTCAACCGTGGCGATATGAATGGCGATGGCGTCATTAATCTCGCTGATGTTGTCCACATGTATAACTACATGAATGGCACTGCCGATGGCCCGAAATTCCGCCATCTGGCTGATGTCGACGCTTCTGGCGAAGTTGATCTTGGTGACGTTCGTTACCTGGCCGACTTCTGCTTCTGCGTTGGAAACGCTCCGGTCGGCGAATGGGTTTTACCCGATATTTGCCCGGAACCGTAAATTAGCTGATATATATTTCCTTAGGAAGCAAGGTTTTTCCTTGCTTCCTTTTTTTTTGCCCGTATCATTATAAAAAATGAAAAGAAAAAATGACGAGCTATGTCCGCTGAAAATGATATAGATTTATTCGCGCTTTCCGTGTTCAAAATCATCAGAGATTATTTTGATATAATTCTCTATCGCACCGATGGCGGCCGCGTAATATTTCGAGCTAACCCTGTCCTGAGGAATAAAGAATGGAGGCGGGAATTAAACAAACGCCTCAGATTAATCAATGCTCGCATAAAAATTATTCGGGATAATGATGCCTATAATATCACTGTTTATTCAACTCCTTTCAAAATTGGCAATCCTCCACTGGTCAATGTGCTTCTTTTTATTCTGACTTTGCTCACTGTCCTGATAATTTCCGCTTATCGCGAAGTCGGCCCCGAGGTTTTCTCCAATCCGGAATTATTGCTTGTCGGACTGCCCTTTACGATTACCCTGATGATCATCCTGCTTGTTCACGAAATGGGTCACTTTTGGGCCGGATATCGCAGGGGCGTTCTGATGAGTTATCCTTTTTTTATCCCGGCTCCAACATTCATTGGAACTTTCGGAGCCATTATCAAAGGGCGTTCTCCGATTAGGACTAAAAGTGATCTGATATTCATCGGGGCCGCCGGACCTTTGGCGGGAGCAATCCCGTCGATTATTGCCGTTATCTGGGGCCAAATGAGTTCCCAGGCTGTGCCCTTGCCCTCTGACGATCTTGCATATTTATCATTTGGCAACTCCATTTTTACTTATTTAATCAGTCAATTATTCTATGGCGATCTTTCACCTAATATGGGCGTTTTTCTGTCACCCATTGCCCTCGCCGGGCAAGTCGGACTATTGATTACAATGATCAACCTCCTTCCTCTCGGACAGCTTGACGGCGGGCATATATTCTATGGAATATTTGGGAAAAAACAGAGGACCATTGCAGTGGTCTTTATGGCGTTTCTTCTCGTTATTGGATACTGGTGGAATGGCTGGTGGTTATGGCTGCTTTTGGCCTTTATAATGAGACCTTTTCATCCGCCGGTCATCGAGGATGCTCTCCCCCCCGATAGAAAACACAAAATTATAGCATGGCTTGCGATTATTTTGTTTATATTGACTTTTGTTCCACGCCCGATTTATTAGGCGGTTTGTGGTTGAACATTCGATTTGGCTGGATAAATACCAAGCTGCTCGATTAGCCCTTCATTCCAGGCGCAGACAAGAACATCGACAATGGTTGGATCGAATTGTTTGCCCTTGAATTTTTCAAGCTCATCGATAGCTTTTTCCGGATCCGCGCCTTGACGATATGGACGTTGAGACACAATCGCGTCATAAGTATCGACCACCGCCAGCAGGCGGCCTTCGATGGGGATTTCCTTGCCCGCAAGTCCCAGAGGATATCCCGAACCATCATATTGCTCATGATGATATAAGATGTACGGAATGGCTGGTTCGAGATAATCAATCCCTTCAATCATTTTTGCTCCCAGTTCAGGGTGCATTTGAATTTTCGATCGCTCATCGGCAGTCAATCGACCGGGCTTGTTTAAGATAGCATCGGGAATTCCGATCTTTCCGATATCATGAAGTGTACATCCCATTTTGATTTCAGCTCGCTTTTTAATCGACCAATTCAGTCTTGAAGCGATTAAATCAGCCAGAACCATGACTCGATCAGTATGTCCCCGGGTATATGGATCGCGGGCTTCAATAGCATTGGCCAAAGCCTTGATGGCTTTCAGATACGATGATTGAAGATATTCATATAAACGATTATTCTCAATTGCTGAAGCGACTTTGGCCGCAATAATTGACAATAGATGTAATTGTCCCGGTTTAAGCGGCATGAATTTTTCTTCATGAGCAACATTTAATAATCCAATAGCCTTGCCCCGCGACATCAGCGGATACGCCGCCAGAGTTCGAATAGATTTTTCCTTTCTTATGATTTCCTCACGACTCGATTGAACATCATTTTGATTTAGTGCGGCCGCACATAGTTTATGATTTCCATTTAAAAAAGCATCCATCTGTTCATCAATCGAAGTTCCTCTTATAATATAAGGGACGGGAACTTGTTCCTCACTATCGCGAACCAGGACTGAGACAGCGCCAATACCGATTACGATTTTGGCGGTATCGGCCGCCATATCCAGTATTGCTTGAAGATTGGTCGATGATCCAATTGCCTCGGATAATTTATGCAATGCCAATTGCTCTTTTAGGAGAACGTTCTCACGGGCAAGAGCCTGATGCTTCAACCCTCGCTCGACAGTACTTTTGAGGGTTTCCAGCTTAAACGGTTTGACCAGATAATCGTAAGCGCCTTTTTTGAGAACTGAAATAGCGTTATTGACAGTTGGATGAGCCGTCATGAGAATCACAATACAATCGGGATGTTCTCGAAACGCCGTCTCCAGAATATCCACGCCGGAAAATTCACCCATAACCAAATCAGTCAGTACCAGATCAACATGATTATTCTTAAGGCACGTTATCGCCTTTCCGGGATTAGAAAATGATTCTACATGATATGCTTCGTTGGATGATAAGGCTTCCTTGACAATATTGCAGATGTAAGTTTCATCATCTACAACAATTATACTGTATTTTTCATCACGGTTAGTCATCATAGTTGCCTTCCAATCAAAAAATCGGAAAGTCAAAAGATTAATTAATGCTTTCTGAAAGAAATGATGAAATTAGGTACAAAACCGGGAATTATCTATCTTAGAACCTCATGGGCACGATAGGAAGATCTAACCAGTGGGCCGGAGACCACTTTTTTAATTCCTGAATTTTCAGCATTAAACGCTAATTGCGAGAATTCATCAGGTGTATAATATTTGCATACGGGGGCATGCTGTTTTGATGGAGAAAGGTATTGGCCAATGGTCAGGACTTTGATTTTGATAGCGGCCAAGTCGGCGAAAAGTTCTTTGAGTTCAGAAACTGTTTCTCCAAGTCCTACCATAATGCCGGATTTTACCAATATGCCCGGATAATTATTTACTACATATTCCAATACCCTTAATGACCTTTTATAGTCAGATTGCGGCCTAACTTCAGGGTAGAGCCGAGGAATGGTTTCTACATTATGATTAAAAACCGTCGGCCGTTTGCTTAATGCCAGGTCAATCAATTCGGGACGGGCGTCAAAATCAGGCGTCAAAATTTCCGTTGTTGCCGAGGGTAATCTTTTTTTTATCTCGGCAACTGTTCGGGCGAATTGCCCTGAACCCTGGTCGGGCAAATCATCCCGGTTAACCGAAGTTAAGACAACGTGAGATAGACCCAAATATTCAGCCATTTCAGCAATCTTGCCGGGTTCGTTTGAATCAATAGGGTTGGGCTTGCCACTGGCAATATCACAGAATCGACAATTGCGGGTACATTTTGGCCCCATAAGAAGAAACGTCGCCGTACCGGCATTGAAACATTCACCCCGATTAGGACAATTTGCTTCTTCACAAACGGTATGCAGAGTCATACCCCTCAATCGTTTTCTGACTGCATGATACTTATCTCCGCCAAAAGCGGTTACTTTGAGCCACGGTGGACGTCTTAAATTATTCTCTGCCATGTTAGCCTAATCTTTAAATTTCCCAATACTAATATACGCATCTAATTCTGAATTTAAACCAATTACTTTCATAAAGTTATGCGCTTTATTTTCGATATTTATAATAACAACCAGCATAGCAATCTGTTGATTTCTGGAGATATTATGAAATTCAGCCATGGTTCAAAAGTCATAGGATTTTTCATATTATTTTTTCTGATAACAGCAATCTCTAGTTGGGGAAAAGGGGCTTCACGAGTTCAATCCCTCGATAATGCCAAACCAAAATCAATTTTGCCAAAGGGCCTATCAACTTATATAAGCGCAATGGACACCTGCGCCGTATATGAAGGCGGAGATCCAGCCTGGCTTATATACCCCTGGATTGAGGGAGATGAATTATTTAAAGCCTACCAAAATCCATCGGCCACTTGTACCCAGCCTTATCCTTTTTCAATCGACCGAGTTCATCTAATACTGTATTGTGTTAATGCCGGGAGTCTTCATCTCTCGGCTGATATCGAAGCGGTTGATAATTCCATCCCCGGATGCCCTCATCCGGGAGAGATGCTTGATATAACTCCTCTCTTTGAATATGTGATACCTGGAGAGGATTTATATTTTATCACTGTTCCTCTCGATAGCCCGATAATTGTCGATGGTCCGTATTTTGTCGGTCTGTATTTTGCCGCTACCGGCAATCCCCAGATAGCCGCCATTGTTACCGACGATACGCCCGTCGGATGCGCTTCATATAACGATTGGGGATATGGTTATGTTGACCTTGATACAGTTTATACTGATCCCGATGGGACAGGCTTAATAAAAACTTTTCCGGGACGAATGATCCTTTATTCCAGCGGTGTTCCCGGAGGAGATCCGGGAAACGGCACCGATCCGCCTCCGGTTGCCGAATTTATATCTCCACGACCGAATGAAAATGTTGGTTCCAACATTGACTTATGGACCAATGATATCTCAGGATCGCCAATAATTGTACGTGCTGACTTTTATTATCAACTAACCGGCGCCTGGATTTATTTGGGAACCGATAATGATGACAATCCGCCTTTGAGAAATGGAATTATCTCGTCCGGCCTTGGTGACGGACTTTCATTTAATTGGAACACAACCGGCCTATCAGAGGAAGATTATAAGGTTAGAGCAATCATCACTGATACCCTTGAACAATCCGACACTGCTCAGATTTCTATCCATATTGATCCGACCCCGCCCGTCCCCAATTTTGTTAATCCTGAAATGGGTCAATATATATCGGGAAACATTGATGTTGAACTTACCTGCGCCGACGAAAATCTAAGTTACATGACTTTTTTAGGAAAAAGCATTCCGGTTGATAATGCCCTGCCCATTCCGATTATTAATCAAAATCTTGGAGGTGATACCAACGGCAATCCTTATGATGATAATTCTTCAGCATCTGGCGAATTCGGAGACTTTTGTTCCGGTCCTGCAGTAGCCGCGATGGCTGTTAAATATTGGTCGACTCGCGGATTTTCAAACATTATCCGGGAAGGCTTGACTGATTTGACAGATGCTCAATTAATAGACAGATTATTTTCAGCCATGCGTGTTGAAGAATACATGGGATGCCAGGATGAAGAATTTATCGCCGGATTAAGCGATTATGTCTTGTCTCACGGCGGTGGTTTTTCGGTTGAGGTAAATCGTAATCCCGGCATATCCGATATTTATGATTGGGGCTTTAATAATGAATACGCGACCATGCTCGGATTATCAGGCAATCCTGGACTGTGGCTGCTTCTGGCCGGTAACAAGGGTGTCGCCCGCCATAATGAAGACCATACCCTGACTTTGATAGATCCCATAACCGCGACTATCTCTGATTTTACTGTTCACGAGCTGAATGGGATACTTGCCATAAATTACAATTCCACCTGGTTTGAGATTGATTTAATTGTTGGCTTAGTCCCCAATGAATGGAATATCATTACAACATTTTATGGTTATGATGGCAACGCTTCCGATGGTTGGGGAATAATCTGGAATACATCCACCCTGGAAGCTAATAAATTGCATTTTCTGACTGTCCAGGCCACAGATACTGATAACAATTCCGGAATTAAGTCAATTCTGGTCAGAAACGATGGAGGTCAAAGTTATATCCCGGGTGATGTAAACGATGATGATTTAGTTAATCCCGGAGATCTAATCTATCTGATAAATTATATCTATATGAATTCATCGCCACCACCTGCCGGAAATGACGCCGCCAATATTAATGGCGATACAACAATTGATCTGGCGGATGTAATTTATCTTTATAATTACCTCTTTTTGGGCGGACCATTGCCGAAATAAAAAAATTTGAAGATTAAATACAATAAACCCGGTCAATAAATTGACCGGGTTTATTTTTATGGAGTTAAGCCTTCCGAGTAGCCGCGGCTCTAATTGCGCGTTCGGCGACATCTTTATTGATGCCGCATATTTCAATTATTTTATCCACAGCCTTATCCAATTCTTCGATCCATTTTTTATCCGGATATCTCGCAACCAGATCATCGGTCAATTCATCGGCGATTGCCGCAATCCAGGCGGCATATTTTCTCTTTTTATCCACATTCAACATGGGAATCAAATATTTTTTTGACACGTAGGATATAATTATTCCTGCCAGAGCCCATATGCCACCGGCCAAAGCCAGTAAATTATCGCCTATAAATCCGGTTATACTTGAAAATATTGACATAGATCCTCTCTTTTTTTTACCAGTTAATCTGCCAGTTGTCAGAGTCTGGCACTACTATTGTCTTTTTCAGTATGGTTCCGGCCGGATAACTGGCTGAAATCATATACTGCGAACCCGCCGGATTCAAAATTGCCGACGGAATCAAATCAAAATAAAAATATCCGTCCGAATCAGTTGTCATGGACTTTTTATAGGGACTAATGATCAATTTATCTTTCCGAATTTCAGTACCGACCAGGGCAGCGGTTACTTCAACATCTTCAATAGGCTGGCCATCCACTGAATAAAAATAACCATACACACGGCATAAGTCAGGCGACGCGGGAGCGCCCGGATCAAATTGATATCCCATTAAGCTGTCAATCTGGGAACCGGAGACAGATATCGTATCATAGGCGTCGAACAGATATCCTGGTGCGATACAGGAAATGACATAATCTCCCGAATTCAGATTAGCCTGTAAACTGCCTTGCTGACCGGTAAAACCCACCGCGACCAGGGCAGATAAATCGACATTAAACACCGACATTCTGACGCTAGAAATAATCATGCCATTGGCAGTATCATAAGCAATTAGAGTTACCGGATAGCTGCCGGCGCCAACTGGCGACTTGTCCGACCATGTTTTTGCCGAATCTCCGAAAGAACCGGCGGCCCAGGCGGTATCAATTTCATATCCCCAGAAAGTCCGAGCCATTTCGGCCTGGGTTTCGGGATCAAAATTATATCCAAACTCTGATGTAATCGAAAATCCGTAGCCATTGTCCCCATGACCAAGAATCCTGATCGCATCTCCGCCGTTTCCTGTTCCTCCGTCAATCTGAATTCCATGAACATTGGCCTGATCCCCGGCGCTTAACCAGACAGCATCGTCACGCTTAGCCTTTATACGCAATCCACTCGCCAACTCTCCCGCATTGGCTTCATCACCGCCGAGCAGGTACATTCCTGACCCGGAATCCTGAGCTTCGGCATAAAACCCGGATTTTTCTTTGGAACCATAGGTGGCCAAACCATGACCGTCATACGTCCAGGTTGTAATACCATTTCCGGAAGTTAAACCGCCGCGGAAATAAGCCCCGTCAGCGGTTGTGCCACCGAATACACGTAATCCATTTCCGGCTCCTGAGCCTGTAAATGTCACCGCATTTTCATCATCATGTCCGGTTACTGTAATTGTCCTCAATTGCATTGTTGTATCGGCATTCATCGCGGCTATTACAGCACCCTGTACTGTCGCGGAATCGAGTCCCGATGCGGCTCCCTGCATATAAGTCTTATTATTTAGAGAATCACCCATAGTGCCGGATGTATATGCCGTATTGAATGCCTTATTCCAGGTTGAATCGGAAATGGCCGCCATATCGGCGTCGGAAATACTGACTTCGCCTCCCTGCGTAATCCAATAACCCATATTGGGATCAGTTTTGTGTCCGGTCGTATCTTCATCCCAAACATCATCAACTATTTCGGCCCTGAGGCTGGCATCCAATTCATTACCAGACGTTACCGAGGTCGATATAGCGTCACCAGATGTATTACCACCGATAATTTGTACGCCCGCACCAGTTTCTCCGCCCTTTGTATATATACCCGGAGCCGCCCCATATCCCTGAAGGTGAACTCCTGCATGGTCAATTCCCGTTTGGACATAGGCATAAATAGCACTTCCGCTATTACCCTCGAT
>JBDREQ010000057.1:0-13414 GCA_043819555.1 Candidatus Zixiibacteriota bacterium
GTAACAGATTGATCCGGGCAGATAGGTAACACTTTTTGTTAAATAAATCAATCATAGTCTTTTTTTGTTCTCTTTTTTGTATTCGGTGGTCTGATAATGCTGCAATGATAATCATCAAGAAGTGCCAGTTTAATTTTATCGCCGGGTGCCCCAAGTCTTTAAACTTGGGGGTAGTTCCTTCACTCGCCAAGTTTGAATCATCTAAATTCATTCGGCTTATTGCCCAATTTTCTTGTGGCCCATCCGAAAGGGACGAAGTCCCGTCGGGTGGGTTCCCGCTTTCAGGCTCATACATCAACTCCATCAATCTCCAATGGCACATTGCCCAGATTCCACATTCGTATTTAATGGTAGAGTAATTGTACGATAATCGTAACGGATTTTGTTCGTCATGGACTGTCATCATGAGTAAGTCAAAAAATGTGTAAAAAAAACGACAGCCACATTTTCCCAATCAATCCGGTGTATTATCCGAAATCATCCGCATTTGTATGATGGACCTGGTAAAAAAGCAAACACACCCCGCCCTGCGGGCACTCCTCCCAAGAGGGGAAAATCTATTATAAACAGGAATATGTCTTTCGTTATCAACACCGAGTTGATATGGCCAAAAACGTTAATCTGAAGAAACAAACCCATTTTTAAAAATCATTTTCAACCGTCGTGATCAGCCATCTCGTCTGTTTAGAATCGTAGTTCCGATAATAAACGATACTGCGCCAATACCAATAAGCATTCCCGCCGGAAGCATCATCTCGGCATAAGAAAAATTGCGCCAGACGCCGCCTTCAATGGCTAATATCCCCCATTTGACCGGGCTGAAATGGCTGACCGTCAACAACCACGAAGGCATGAACATGACAGGAATCATCCCGCCGCCGGTCATGGCCGCGACCATCAAAATTCCCCACGCCGCGCCGCCGACAGATTCTTCGGTTTTCCCCAAAACGCTTATGAGCATAGACAGACCAACAAAACAAAACGCCGCCGAAATAATACCTATCGCCAGTATGATTGGATCGCTTACCCTGACCCCAAAAGCGAGATTGCCTATCCCAAGAAGAACGATACATACAGTAATGCTGGCCAGAAAGGCGCCGAGTCCTTTGCCAGCCAGAATCTGCCCGCGCGAAATCGGCGCGATGCGCAGGCGCAAAAACGTACCGGCGGTTCTTTCTTTCACGATCGAAACGGCAAAAGCCGCCGATATGCCAATCAAGGCCCACAAAAGCGACGATGGAAATGTAATTTCAAACGGCGAGCGCGGGCCGATATCATCATTGGTAATAGCCGTCATTTTCATCGGGAATAGATTAAATTGCTCATCATCTTTGGCGGCGGCAGTATCAACGGGGTTGGCTGAATCAGACGGACTCGATTTATTCCCTTCAACTTTATATGTAAAATCTTTGAAGGAACCGATAACTTTTTGGGCAGAACTCTTGATTTCTTCGTTTACTCCCCATGAATCTATCCCAACAATCAGACTATCGAGATCGCCTCGCCAGGTATCAAAATTCGCATAACGCTTTTGGAGAAGAGTAAAATGCGAACGGGTCAGGAGCCCTTGAAGATAACCGGCTGTCATATTGCGGGCAGGATCGATGCCGACTTCGATGAGCGGCTCATCGGAAAACATCCCCAGTGTTTCGCCAAAGCCTTTTTTGAAAGTCACTACCGCCGAGAGCTTGCCCTGGCGAACATTGGTTTCAGCGCTGTCGCGGCTCGTCTGGCTGACCTGCATTGCAGAAAGACCGCTGATTTCTTCAATAAAGGCTTTGGAATAATCGCTCTGGTCTTCGTCAATGACGGCGATTTTCATGCCGCTAACCTCACCGCCGCCCCCGGAAAAAATCGTCCCAAAAAACAGGGCGATCAAAAGAGGAAAACCAAGAACCCAGAATATCGAAGATTTTTCGCGGAAAAGAACCCGGAGATCTTTGACTGCAAGTGTAAATAATATCCCCATTAGTCTCTCAGGCTCCTTCCCGTCAGGTTTAAAAATACTTTTTCAAGATTAGGCCGGTCAACGCGCAGATGTTTGAAATTCAGTTCCGCCTGCGCCAGCCGGGCCAGGTCTTTCATGGGGTCAGAAGTATCAATCTTCAAACGATGGCCGTCATATTCGCCCCGGAAATTAATTGGAATCTCCGCCTCATTTTCAATTTCGGCTTCGATTATCGCCTTACCGCCATATTGAGCAGTCAAATCGTCAACATCACCCATTGCCAGAATCTTGCCATTATCCATTATCGCAACCCGGTCGCATAATCGCTGAGCTTCCTCCATATAATGAGTTGTATATACAATAGTACGCCCTTGCTTTTTAAGCTCCTCGATACTGTCAAAAATCATATTTCGCGATTGCGGATCGACGCCGACGGTTGGCTCATCAAAAAGTAAAACAGGAGGGTCGTGAACCAGAGCTCCAGCCATATTCAATCTTCTTTTCATACCTCCGGAAAAAGTGGCAACTTTGCTTTTGCGCCGTTCCGTGAGACGACCAAATTCGAGCGCCCATTCGACCCGTTCTTTGAGCCTTTTTCCAGATAATCGGTACAGCCGCCCCAAAAACTCCAGATTTTCCTGTGCGGTGAGCCCTTCGTATAAAGCAATCGCCTGAGGCGAGTTCCCGATTTGACGGCGGATTTCACCCTTAGTCGGGTCGGCTTCTCCGTTAATATTGACCGTCCCGGAATCGGGTTTCAAAACCCCGACAATCATGTTGATCGTCGTGGTTTTGCCGGCACCGTTGGGACCCAACAGCCCGAAAACCTCGCCGACAGAAATTGTGAATGAAATTCCGTCAACTGCAATGATTTCCCCAAAAGATTTCTTCAGATTTTCAACTTTGATCATATTTGTCCCTGCGATTACAAAATGCACTATGCTTTTCCAATATGATATACTACGAGTATTTGAGCAAGAGTTTCCGTTTTTTAAATATAAAAACTACTCTTTGAAAGCTTGCGAGTTTTTCTGTTCTATTTTTCAGGAAAGAACTTTGCCACAAATGGACCTCAAATCGGTCTTTTTAATATAAGGTAATACAAGGCGCCCAGAAGGAGGAGTTACTCTTATCTCAAAAATAATTGAATCGCATTCAACATTTTCGTATGTTATATACTGATATTCTTAGAAAGAAGTTGAAAAAGGTGGCGGCACATTGATGTATACTAAATTGCTGGTGGCGATATGCACAGTGATAATTGTTGGAATATCCGGTCAATTGTTTGCGGCTGATGATGATTTTTTTAACAAGCAGGAAATAGACATTAGCGGCACGATTTTGGGGAGCCGAGAAGGCGACTTTGACGGCGATAAGCGAATCGATCTGGCTTTTTTCGTTAATGAGGAATTTGGCCAGCGAGTGATTTTGATATTTATTCAACGAGAGTCGGGACGATTTCCCCCCGGCCCCAGCCAGCGAATCTTGTTATCCGCGTCGGCCAATATGGCGCAATGCGCCGATTTAAACTCCAACGGGAAAACGGAGATTTATATAATCGACAGCGAGGGCCTGTGGGTTTATGAATACAACAGCGACAGCTTCGAGGACCAACCACGGGCGGCCACACAGGTTGCGACGATATTTATCGGAGGAATAAAGAACAGAATTTTATCTCATGAGTTTATTTATTCTTTGCCCGATAAAAATATTGCGCTTATGCCTGTCGCGCATGGTTTTGAAATTTGGACATATTCGGGAAACAAGTTTTCTCGATCCTCACGTCTTGATTTTTCGCATGATATTCAGGCGGAAGAAACATCTATAAAATTATTTGTCTCTTCTCCGGTCGTATTTTCTTTTACTTTCCCCAAAGTTTATTCCGGTGACAGCAATGGCGACAATCGGCATGATATCTACCTCTTATGGCCGGATCAATTGCAGATATTTCCGCAGGGCAGCGATGGAAGATTCGATAATCAGTCGAGTACTCAATACCGATTTCGTGAGATGACTGATGACAATGTTTGTCAAGCGGAAATGGCTGATGTTAATAACGACGGCTATCTTGACTTGCTTAGCTGTCAAGCTAAGGGGGGGCTATCGGAAGCGGAGACCGAGGTTTCGCTTTTTGACGCCAGTTTACTGCGAAGTGGCAATATCAGCCCAACTCAGACTATCTCGCTAACTGATATTTGCGGAAATCTTATTATCGACAATTTAAATAATAGCGCCGGACCGGAACTTGTGATTCCCGCGATTGAGCTGGGAATTATGTCGACCGTCAAAAAGATGATTTCCAACAAATCTGACCTGCACCTTTTAATTTATCCGATTGATAATCTGGGGCGGCTTCCCGAGGATCCCAAAATACGTCGCAAAATCACCTGCCGCCTCGATTTTGACCGGACCAATCCGGTAGGCGGTTATCGTATGGATTGGTCAGCGGATTTTACCGGTGATGGTCTTTTGGATCTGGTCACAGCCGACGGAGGCAGCCAGCTATTGTTTTATTCCGGCTCTACCGAAGAATATCTTGAAGGCCGCGCGTTTCTGGTAATTGAAATTACGGACCCGGATATCTTAAAACCGGTTCGCCTCAACAATGATAACCGGGATGATTTGATAATCATACATTATCCCAACGGAGGAATTAATCGCGTTACGCTGCTAATAACTAATAGCTTTGGATGAAAAATCCTTCTTTAACATAAAATAAGGAATCGTAAGAGTATTTAAATGTCGGGCTCCATGCTAAATATTGTGATTAAACTGGCGGCTCTTTTGCTGGCAATACTCTTGTGGTTCAATGTCGTAAGCCAGAAGCCATACGAATACGATATTGCGCTGCCTTTGAAGGTTATTGATCTTCCCGATGATCTGGCTGCCGTCACGGCGTGGCCCGAATCGCTCATGGTTAAAGTCCAGGCCGAGGGTAATATTCTTCTTCGCAACGATTGGAAGGAGGATGGATTGAGACTCCGTGGAGGTCGGCTAAAGCGAGGTTTTAATAATTTTATTTACGACCTCGAAACGATTGCCCTGGTACGCTCCGAGGGTATTAATCTTCTGGAAATCGTTGCTTCTCCGGAAGCACATGTTCAACTGGATCGCGTCGATTCGGCGTATAAACCGATTGCATCCCATCTGGCTGTCATGCCTGATGAAGATTATATGTTAATTAGTGGCTCCCTTTCAATTGACCCATCCCAGGTGATGGTAACCGGCCCGGCTTCAGTGTTGCGGCAAATCGATACCATTTATACCGAGGCAAAAATACTCGATCACGCCGATGAACCGATATCATACAAGACCAAACTGGAATTTTCATCCGATGCCCAAATAACTTTTAGGCAGGATTCCGTCGTTGTGAGCGTCAATATCAATCGAATTATTTCTCGACGTTTCGATTCCGTTCAGGTACGCTATGAAAAGACAGTCAACAATAAAACAATCATATTGGATCCGGCTAAAATAAGTTTAATTGTCAGCGGACCCGAATCTTATTTTGATTCATTGTTGGCCTCTTCATTGACGGCACGGATCAATTTACCGGTCGGCGTGCCTGCAGGATATGCTATCCCCCGAGCGGACCTGCCCCCGAATTTTTCAATTGAGAAAACTATTCCCGATTCAATCAGAGTTGTTATTACACCATGATTGTCCTCGGGATAGAAACTTCATGCGATGAATCGTCCGCGGCCATTGTCCGGGATGGCCGGGAAATTTTATCCAATTGCATTTATACTCAGGAGATTCACAAAAAATACGGCGGCATCGTCCCCGAACTTGCCAGCCGTGAGCATATAAAAAAAATTATTCCCATCATAAACGAAGCCTTGAATGACGCCAATATGCCTCTGGATAATATTGACGTTTTTGCCGCAACCTATGGACCCGGATTAGTCGGCGCGTTACTGGTCGGATTAACAGCAGCCAAATCGATGGCTTATGCCTCCGGCAGAATTTTCTGCGCCGTAAATCACCTGGAGGGCCATATAGCTGCCAATTTACTGGTTCATCATGATGTTTACGGCAAATTTCTGACTCTCCTTGTTTCCGGCGGACACACGATGTTGATTGATGTAATAGAAATGGGGAAGTACACTGTACTGGGCAAAACTCTCGACGACGCCGCCGGTGAAGCTTTTGACAAAGTAGCAAAAATTCTCGGACTCGGATATCCGGGCGGAGCCGCCATAGATAAATTGGCCCGAGGAGGGAACCCTGAATTCATAAAATTCCCCAGACCAGTTATAAAAAATGATTCAATTGATTTTTCATATTCGGGCTTAAAAACTGCGGTGGCAATATATGTGCGGGAATTGTCAAAGGATATGCTCGAAGAACAAAAAGCTGATATTGCGGCTTCATTCCAGGAGGCGGCGATTGATGTTTTGGTTATGAAATCAAAAATCGCGCTTAATAAAACCTCCCGTGAAATCCTCGCTATCTCAGGCGGGGTAGCCGCGAATTCAAGGCTGCGCAAAAAATTGTTCGAAATGTGTCAGACCATGGGAGTGCGGTTAATATATCCGCCTTTTAATCTATGCACTGATAACGCGGCTATGATCGCGGGGGCGGCATTTTTTCAACGTATGCGCGGAGAAATTTCGGATATGACAACTAATGCCATCCCATATCAAAATCTTGCCTAAAACACCGATGTAAAAAAGATAAAAAAGGCCGGATGCGATCCGGCCATAATTTTATCTTTATCAAATATTTTATAATTCACTCATCAGTTGTTCCGCTTCTTCTTTAAGCGGTGATTGCAAATCAAGCTGTAAAGCCGTTTGTAGATACTTGCGGGCTTCGATACTGTTTTCCAATTTGACAAATGTTTTCCCAAGATGGAAATTCAATTCAGCGTCCTTGGGAAACAAAATCGTGCCATTGTAAAATTGCAGGCGGGCCAGTTTGTATTTTTCAAGCGCGGTGTAAACTTTTCCAGTGAGCAAATATGCCGCCCGTTTATCATGATAATAGTACAGCGCATAAGTGGCCAAACCTTCGGCCTTCTTCAGGTTTTCGCCCGTTTCCAAATAATGCTTGGTCACATAATAATACGCGTACCCGCTGCGGTATTTCATATCAACCACTTTATTAAAATAAATCATCGCCGAATCCGCCTGTCCTTGTTCGAGATACCAGGCGCCCAATAAATCAAGAGCCTGGCCGTTTGCTGTGTCAAACGCCAATGCCTTTTGCAAATCATCATAGGCTGGGTGAATCATACCATGACCGTGTTCAAATTGAGCTCTAAGGAAATAGCTCTGCGATTCATCAGGATAGCGCTCGACAAAATCTGTGAATAAATCGTATGCCTCATCCGGCAATTCCAATTCTACATATGTCTCAGACAAGGCGGTTAGATATGGGATGTACTCCCGGCTCCGATTGTACAAAATTTCGGCCGTAGCTTTGGCCTTTTTCCAATTGCCCGTTTTTTGATATGCTTCCAGCTGCATCTCAAGAAACGCCATGTCATGGCGCACTCGATAAGGCGCGTTTTCGGATAATTCAATGGCGGCATCATATTTTTTTTGCTTCAAATATATTCTGCCCAGTTTGTGATAGTAATCAGGTTTATAATAAGAAAAATCGGCCAGTCGCTGGTATAAACGTTCGGCTTCTTTGTAGTTGCGCAACCTATAATAATAATGAGCCGCCAATTCCAACCAATCCCGATCATCCCATTTAATCGAAACGCTGTCATCGACAATCATTTTCGCTGAATCACCCACATCACCGGTGGCATACATCATGTGCGCTTTGAAAAATTCCATATCAGGCAGAGTGGTGAAGACATCGACAAATTCGAGATACCGGGTATGAGCGTCATCCATTTGCTGATTATCCAGCAAACCATTTATCAATGGCACGAAAAGATGCCTCAGGTAATCATCGGGATAACGCAAATTATTCGCCAAATCAAATGCCACCTTGAAATGTGACGTGACAGCCATCGAATCGCCAAAATAAAGATAATAATTCGCTTTCGCTTCATATGCCACCGGGGTGTTGATATAAGATGCCATGAATTTATTGTACGCAATTTCAGCTTCCCCGTATTGACCCAGCATTCTATGGGCATAAGCGGCGAAAGCATAAGCGGGGCCGCAATTGTCATGCTTATCTGTTATTTCTTGGGATAGTGACAATGCCTCCTTCGGTTGGCGGGCATCAATTAATGATTTAATTAGGCCCAGTTTCAATTGAATATTGTCAGAGTTGTTCTGCGATTGTTGACGGGCGTAATAAAGCGCCGAATCGCTCATATTTAAATATCTGTAAAGCTCTATTAAATAATTAAATTGCTCTTCCGTCTCAAAATCCAAACCGGACAGGTTCACCAGGCTATTTACAATTGTTGAATCATCCGCGGAACGAAACGTGAGTTCGGCCTTTGCCAGATAAATAATTTTGCCGTCGGTTGTTTTTGCCTCGGCTCGATCAATATAGAATTGAGCGCTGTCAAAAATATTCTGGCGCATAAATAAACCTGCGGCATAAAGATCGTATTTATAATTTTCCGGATACTTTTTTAAAAGGATACGATTCATCAAGTGGCCATTTTGAAAATAGCCCAGCTTAATAGCAAGTTGAGTAAATTTTTCCATAGCCGGTAAAAATCCCGCGTCCCGAGGCGAGGCATCAAGATTGCCTATTAATGCGTCCCATTCCAACCCCTGATATTCATTCAACAAGGCCCGGCAATATAACGCTTCGGGACTGAGACTGTCGGCCATTCGATAATCATTCGCAATATTCTCAGCCGCCGAATAATTTCCCCTCTCCAATTCCCATTCAATTCGTTCGAGATTATTTTCAGGCGCTTTATCGCATCCTGATAAGACCAGCAAAACTATAAAAAGACATGCCCCTGCATTTGCGAGTAATTTCATCAATTTTTTCTCCCATTGGCACAATAAATCATTAATTCCTTTTACACCCTTCAAATCAACAATATCGGAAATTTAATTTATTTTTCCTGCCCAAGCAAATTATATGCGAAAATAATAACTTTTTTATTGTCAGAATCGAATACTAGTATATATTTTAAATATGGCAGAATTAAAAGCTGAGAATCTGGTAAAAATCTATGGCCGCCGTCAGGTCGTAAGCGGTGTTTCAATAGATGTAAAACCCGGAGAAGTCGTTGGCCTGCTTGGTCCCAACGGAGCCGGGAAAACGACAACGTTTTATATGATCATGGGATTTATCAAACCTGAATCGGGTGAAGTGTTCCTGGGCGAGGAGAGAATGACCAAAATGCCGATGTATCGCCGGGCTCGTAAAGGGATCGGATACTTACCCCAGGAAAGTTCAGTTTTTCGCAAATTATCGGTCGAAGATAATGTTATGGCAATCCTGGAATTGCAGAATTTATCCCGTAAAGACCGGCGGGCCAAATTGGAAAATCTTCTTGACGAACTGGATATTTCTCATTTACGAAAATCCAAAGCCTATAATTTGTCGGGTGGGGAAAGAAGGCGGGTTGAAATTACCAGGGCAATGGCCATTGAACCTTTATATATGCTCCTGGATGAGCCTTTTGCAGGGATTGACCCGATTGCCGTAGAGGATATCCAAAATATAATAAAAAGACTGATAGGCAAAGGCCTCGGCATTTTGATTACCGACCATAATGTGCGCGAAACATTATCAATCTGTTCTCGTGCGTATATTATGTGCGATGGAAAAATCCTGACGTCTGGGACTTCAGAGTATTTAGTGTCCGACCCGGATGCCCGGAAAGTATATCTGGGAGAGAAATTCAAGCTGAATTAGGCAAATAATGAGCAGAATTACACCAAATGATTAGGTTTGTATCGAAAAGGTCGATAATTGGATTAGATACGATATTTTCTTAAAAACTGTTAATTTGCAACGGGAAAAAGTATGAAATTAGGACTTCAGCTAAGATTAAAGCAGACTCTGGCGCCACAATTAATTCAATCTTTGAAAATGCTTCAAATGCCTATTTTGAAGCTGGAACAAACTCTGCGCCATGAACTTGCAACTAACCCACTGCTCGAAGAGGCTGTTGAACTGGAATCTGAACTCGAGCAAGAGGCTGAGTTTGATGTCGCCGCATCTGAAAACAGCGAGAGTGATGATTCCGAGGAAGAAAAAATCGACTGGGATGACTATCTGCGCCACAATGATGAATATGATTATAGGCTCAAAGATAAAAAAGAATCAAACGAGGACACTTTTCTTGCCACGACTTCCGGGGAAAAATCCCTATACGATCATCTCCTTGAACAATTATCCTACCTAAAATTATCTAAGGAAGAGTCTGAAATTGGCCAATATATTCTGGGAAATATTGATTCTTCAGGATACATTGTTGTCACGCCAGCCGAAATGGCTGAAGAACTTGAAGTCTCTCAGGATATAATTGAGGGCATACTTGAACAGATTAAAAAATTTGACCCAATCGGGGTTGGTTCCAAAAATCTAAAAGAATCCCTTCTGACCCAGCTCAAGGAGAAAGGGCTTGAAAAATCTTTGGCCTTCCGCATTGTCAATGAGCATCTATATGACCTTGAAAAAAAATCCATACTCCAAGTATCCAAAATTATGGGCGTTCCCTTCGAAAAAGCCCAAGCGGCCCTTGATTTAATAAAATCCCTGTCGCCAACCCCAGCTTATGGGAGATTCCATATGGCGGCGGCTTCAATTGTGCCGGATTTAATTATAGAGAGAGTAGGAGATGGTTTTGCGGTATTTCATAATGACAGAAATGCGCCGAGATTACGCATTAACCCATCTTATAAATCTCTGGTCAAGCGCGGCAGTACTTCTCCCATAGACACTAAGAAATATATCAATCAAAAGCTGGAACAAGCCCGGTGGCTCTTAAACGCGATAAACCAGCGCCGCAATACCATGATCCGGGTTATGGAAGCTATTGTCGAGGAACAAATTGACTTCTTTGACAAGGGAATCGAGTTTTTAAAACCTCTGATTATGGAAGATATCGCTCAGAAAGTCGAAATGAATGTCGCGACGATTTCGCGGGTCTCCAGCGGAAAATACGTTCAAACGCCTCATGGCGTTTTTGAGATAAAATATTTCTTCAACACCGGGATTTCCCGCAGTAGTGGCGGTGAATTATCAAAACGCACCGTTAAACAACGGATTGAGGATATTATCAAGTCGGAAAATCTGGAAAAACCTCTTTCAGACCAGGAAATTTTCCGCATGCTGCAGGAAGAAGGCATCAGACTGGCACGCCGCACAGTTACCAAATATCGAGAAGAGCTAAAAATCCTTCCGGCTCGCTTCCGACGCCGCTCAGTTTAATATCTTTTGGGTATTGGCGGTGTATTTTTTGGGGGATACCAATTAAAAATTAATTGATATAATTTTCAGCGATTGCTATACTTTGACGTAGAATATATAGGCATGGTTTTATCAAGAAAGGTAATCTTCAAGATAGCAACCTTCCGGACAATCGCGTATAGTCGTATTTGTCGGGTAAATATCTTCCCGGCAGATGCTCCCCCGGCAAAGTATATCCATTTGTGGAATATAAAAAATTTGGCGACTGGTTCGCACGTTTTTGGCAAATATTAAACAGGAGGCCGTTATATGAATACAAAAGTTACCGCCCGCCATTTTGAATTAACGCCTGAATTAAAAAGCCTGGCACAGCAAAACTTTGATGATCTTAAAAAATTCTTTAACAATATAATCTCCTGTGATCTAACGCTTGATGTGGAGCGGCACCGGAAAATGGCCGAACTGCATGTTCAGGTTTTTGGACAGACTTTGCGTTCAACCGGGGATTCTGACGATATGTATGTTTCAATAGAATCCGCCTTTGATAAGGCGCGAACTCAAATTATAAAATACAAGGGCAAGCTGAAAAAGAAAAATCCAAAAGAAATCTCATCAGCCCAAATTAATGCTGCAAAACCGAAAACAGATGATGAAGCGGTAGATTTTTAAGGAGGCTGCTTTTGCCGGATATCACGGTTCAAACCGTATTTAACGAACGAAAAGATTTTTTGTTATTGACTCTCCTTAATTCTGAAGAGGGGCTAAAAAAACGCGTTGAAACGGCTGAAATTCTCCGCCCGGGTCTTGCTCTGGCCGGGTTTCTCGATCGCTTTACTGCTATTAGAACTCAGATATTGGGTCAGACCGAGATGGCCTATGTTACCAGTATCTCTCGGGAATCGTTGGTTGAGAACCTCGAGAAGATTATTACTCCCCATACTCCGATGATCATCATTTCCAAAGGCATAATTCCCCCCAAAGAAATGCTGGCCCTGGCCGACCGCAAGAAAACCGCCGTTTTTTCATCGAGACTGTCCACGACCGAACTTATCAGCCGCCTCTCGGCATATCTCGACAATAAATTTGCCCCGACCATTACCGTCCACGGTACGCTCGTGGACGTTTACGGCGTTGGCTTGCTCTACACCGGCAAATCCGGCGTCGGCAAATCGGAATGCGCCCTTGATTTAATCGAGCGCGGACACCGTCTTGTCGCCGACGACGTTATCAAAATCACCCGCAAATCGGCCAACTATATCGTCGGGACATCCTCCCAGCTACTCGGTCAGCACATGGAGGTACGCGGGATCGGCATCATTGATATTCAGGCTTTATTCGGTATCCGGGCCATAAGACTCCAGAAGCGCATCGAGGTCGAGGTGCGTCTGCAATACTGGGAAGATACTGCTCATTATGAGCGCCTTGGCATTGAGGACAAATACACTTCAATACTGGGCGTGGAAATTCCGATGGTTACGATACCGGTTTCGCCGGGCAAAAATATTACCGTAATTTCAGAAGTCATTGCCATGAATCACATGCTCAAGGTTTACGGCGAACATTCGGCCCAGGATTTCTCCAAGCGCCTCAGCGAAAAGATCGCCTCCGGCTCCTCTATGATTCAGGAATATCTGGAATCAGATATGGAGTAGATAATATCCCCACAGGCAAATGGGGCCACACTGTCATGAGCGTTTTTTCTTAAGAGTTATCCACATTATTTATCTGTAAAATTCTTGTAATATCATATCTCCTTATTGGTTACAGCGAATTGGGTTCGTTTTGTCCTTTTTAGTACTTGTCAATAGACGTCTTTCCCATCGAACAAAACCAATTCACATAGACAATTCCATTCAATAATGCGATTGTTCTAAGTAATTGCGGTGTATTTGATGGGTTATTGCAAATGTTCACTGCGGGAATTTTCACAGTATTGGCGGGAACCAACCATCCTCCGCGCAATGCGGGGAGTGACAGTGGGCTACCAGTCGTGATATCCAATTATCTATCGATTTCAAAAGCATCTAACTAAACAAAGGGCCGGAATAATTCCGGCCCCTGTTCTATTTCATATCAGCTCGATTTCTAAGGACAATTCACACCTTCGCATGGATTCGGGCCACCTTTAAAAACATAGTTGATGATAAAAACAGCATCGCCAATATCGGTCGA
>JBDREQ010000058.1:0-15247 GCA_043819555.1 Candidatus Zixiibacteriota bacterium
GCAAGCGGGATCACCTACAATTTCCAGAACACCAGTTGGTTTCTCACGGTCGAGAATTATACTGGCGGAACCATTGGCTTCATTTCCAGCCCGATCCATTACCCTGACATGTACTGTTCGCGTACCATCGCCAACGGCGAAGGTATGCGTTTCGGTACCAGTGTATGTCTGATAGACAGTGTTACCCTTGGCGGGATCGCCAAAAGTATCATCTTCGGAAATCATAATCTTCCAGACACCACAGGTTTCGGTAAGAGTCAAATCAACCGGATTGGTAAGGAATCTAGTCTTGGCATCGCCGTTACGAATCTCGACGAGATCAATAACAGGAGCTTCGGTATCGACTTTTATCCTGTCCCAAACCTGAGCGGAAACCACATCGGAGCAGTTCTTGCCTTCGATATGGACATATGTCCAGCCGCACTCGGTAGTTCCGGTCATATCAGCTGTATGAGTACCCGGATCGAAATCAATCCAGGCCACAGCGCTGAGATCCATTGCAGCCGAGCTATTGGACACACCCATGCGAACATGAGTAATGTTGCTGGTAGCGCCGGCCAGAGCGAGGTTAGCTGTTAAGTCGTTAGTCCAGCCATCGCCGCCATTAATTGTTAATGCGCCAACGCTGGTCGCACCCCACATACCGGTGATACTAGCATCAGCTTCATCGCTGACATTACCAACGTTATCTTTGACGGTGGTAAATACTGTGTATAGATCACCGGGGGAACCACCACTTGTCCAGAGGTGAGTTCCTTCATAATAGGAGATACCTGCATCTACGTAATCAGGTGCACCTAATAGAACATAGCTACCAGCTCCGGTAGCATCACCCATTTTAAAGCGATTAGGATCGCCAGTAACACCCAGCAGGTAATCCACATTCCAGGTGACAGAGAATGCGCAATCTGCCGCCGGATCATTGTCAGCATCCATAATCACAAAGGATTCAATCACAGGCTGCGTTTTATCAAGAGTTACGATATCCGATTCAATTGCGGACACATTTCCAGCATCATCGCGAACGGCAAAGAAGACCTCATAGGGGCCATCCGGTGCAGAAGCGCCCAAATCAACCGGGAACGGATAGGAATTACCAATCGGCCAATAGCAGGCTTGCCAATCCGCGCCGTCGCATGTTAAGGCCGCACCGCCGTCGTTAATCGAATAGGCGTACATTGTAGCTCCATAGTTACCCCAGTTTTCGACCTTACCATTTACGGTTGTATTACTGGTCAGAGTTGGAACATCAAAGGAGTACAGGGAATTATCCGGAGCGCTGGTATTGTATTCAATACTATTGCTGCCCCAGCCGCTCTTGTTGCCATAAACGTCAGTAACCTGAACATACAGTGTATGCACAATATCACCCGGGTAGGTGACATTATCAAGATCGACGTCGAATGAAGCCACATATGCCTGAATCAGCCGAAAATCGCTGGCATAAGCCCATTGAACTTGACCCATGTCGTTCGGATCGGCGCTGTAATCGGTCGTAACATCGATAGTTACGCCGACGACATGCGTCCAGCCGTCTTCGGCGCATTCCTGCGAAGCAAGATCAAACGCCGGAGTCGCCGGACCGGTATTGTCAACCGAGAAAGCCAGGTCAAGAGTAGTATGGCCGCCATAGCCATTGCAATCATAAAGAAGCAGATTCAATGTATGATCGCCTGTGCCAAGGCCGAGAGCGCTGATATCAAAGACGTGTGAACCGGTAAAGGATAAAACGCCAGCTCCACCCGGAGAGGCGATGTTAACCCATGAGCCAGCACCATCTATTTTATAGTAGAGCCCCAGCAGACAATAATCGTCAGCTAGTTCAAAATCGAGAGTCATATCAAAAGCGTCTGAATAAACATCATCGAACGTAGGTGAACCGCTGAGACCGGTGCTGACAAACTCTGGCGGCAGCTGATCGGAAACCGAAAACGCCATCGCCGGAGACATGGTTGGAATCGGATTGTTGTTCAAATCCTTATAGGATGAAGCAACAGTTATGCTTCCCGAACCAACAGCGTCAGCTTTAGCTTCAAACGTAACGGTAACCAAAGTTCCCGAGGACGTCTGGGCTTCGGAATCACCACTACCAATATCTATAGAAATTGAGCCCGCTGTGGAATTGTCATATACAAACGCAACCGGTTCCGGTAAGTAGTCGCCTTTTACTATCGAGACAACATCCAGAAGAGCGTCATCATAGCTAATGACAAAATCGGCAGCTTTAAGCGCCGGGAACGGATCGCAAGTAGTGGCATCGTAAACGAAATCCACAACCATTGTCTCACCCAGCGCCAGATCATCATTATCCGGAGTCGGTGTATTGGTCGCCATGACAGCGTAGTACCCCATATTGGCGCCGATCGGGAATGGATTGGCGCTTGTAGCATTATCTGAATAAAAGTTACCCAGTCCGCTACCCGTATACCAGAGGACCTGATATGGAGGCAAATACGCATTAACGTCCATAGCCGAGACGCCATTATTGTTCAAGCAGTTGCTGTAAATCGAAACAACTGTCGAACCAGCGCCATAAAGATGAGCGACATCAATACCAACGGCATTAAACTGGACATCGTTATCATGGAAGATACCCTGAGCGCCGGAAACACCGGCACGTAACAGGATACCTGCACCAACGGAAACATCAATATCGTTTCCGGAGACATCGTAGCCGGTTCCGGTACCCAAATTGATACCATTACCGCCACTGTTCGAAACGATATTGCCAGTTACCATTCCGCCACCATCAACATCAATACCATCACCGGTACTTCCATCGACTGTATTATTGGTGACCGAAAGGGCGCCTACGACCATGATACCATCACCGGCGCTACCGGAAACCTCGTTGAGGTCTACAGTACAAGTACCAGTGACGTCAATACCATTAGCCGTGCTTCCAGAAACGGCATTACCGGAGATATCACCACTGCCAGTAACCGAGATGCCTTCACCAACGGTATTACCGGTGATTGCAAAACCAGTGCCACTGGCAACCGATATGCCACCGGTGCCAACGGTGACACCATTGACTACCGAATTAGTGCTGACACCGATAAAGCCAAATCCCATAGCTTCGCCGCCGTCAAAGGAATTCATATCCATGGCTGTACCAAGCGTGTTGTCAAATACAACACTGCCACCGGCCACACAATCGGTAAACATATTATTGTTAGCCGTAGTAAATGTGCCGTTAGTAAAGATACTAATTCCAGCAGACGCGGTGAGATTGGTGAAAACACCATCATTTACGTTCATCGACATGGCCATGAGATTGTCATCAAAGACAATATCATCCGCTGTCAGATTTGTAACACCGGTGCCACCAAAACCAGTAGCATATGCCATTATTGTCATTCCTGATATGATGATCCCATCGGTACCGCTTAGATCAAAGCCAGTACCTGTCTGATACGTTCCGGTAATTAATTGAACGCCTGCAGAGCTTTGTCCAAGGATTAAGAGATCATTATCAGATGCAACACAGGTTTCCGCATATACACCGTCATCAATATGAACGGTATCACCGTCGATACAATCATTGAGAGCAGCCTGGATTGTGACGTATTCGCCAAATCCGGCGCCCGGTCCGACAACGTGACGCGCTGTCGCAAAGACCTGACCGGCGGTGAAAAGGCATATCAGAAAACCCAAAAGAAATAGTTTCTTTGTCATTGTCATCATTAAACCTTCCCAATTAAGTTTTTTTAACTTCTGCGTTACGAAAATAGATTTGTAACTGCAGTAAAACGGGATTTTGCGGCGCAATGCGCCACATACAGGGATTTCCGGTTAGGGAGGAAATCCCTGTATCCTTCGGCGCCTCAAAATTGAAGCCCCGAGAAACTGTTTACCATTGAGAAATGCAGGATAGCAAAGATATGCGGATTCGTATAGAACCGTCCCAGGTTAGGTGAGAGACCCCCACAAAATATTCACATTTCCTAACATCATCCCGTGGTAAGTACACCTACAAGAGTGTATAGCTTATAACTTCGGCCCGCTATCACCCCCCTTCGCATCTAAGAGGTTAAAACGCATAATTAAACCTTGATCAAAGCCTGTTACTTGACCACTTTAATTACAGCTATTAAACTATATTAAAAAAGCCGAGGTGAATAAAGCGCTTAATTCTTTCACTGCCTCGACTAATTCATCGGTTATCAATCCTCCCGTTAACATCGGTACAGAATTCTAAAAATATATGTGCTCATGTTGCGCTCTTTGTGTACAGTATAGATGGGCCTACGCTTGGAATATAACAATTACCGTTTCGAAGTCAAGGAAAATGTGAATTAATTTTTGTAAAAATCGTTGTACTTACACGCCTTAGTGGACGGATTAGTCTGTGCCAATAATTTTTTGGCGCGATGGCTATTGGGATGCGGTTATGGTGAGGCAAATGTCAATCGCATGCCCGCAAGATGGCGGCTTATTGGCCTTAATAAAGAACATCGCATTTTGAGATAAAAATACTTCCATAATTAATTCAGGATTGTTTTCAGGATCCCATATAAATTCCCGGCCGTCGAGATTAAGTGTTAATTCCCGCGCCGGTTTATCCTTATCAATTAATACCGCGAATTCCAGATCATAGATTCCCTCAGGATTGCGAAACATCCAGACAATATCCTTTCGGACCGATGATATCCGTCCGCATATTATTTGAGATTGGCCCGCCCCGGATTCAATGATTGTTATCGTATCGATTAATGTAATGGTATCGATTTGGGTTAAAGTATCGATCACAACCAGGGTATCAACGCTGAACAAGGTATCTATATTGGGAACCGGATCGGCCCCGGTCACATCATCACTTTCAAGAGGATTGGAGCAATTTACGAAAATTACGCTGCCAACTAATAATAAAGCCCAAACGGCACAGATAATAAGCTTTTTCACTTTTCGCCTCCGAATGTTATGTGAGCCGTTATGGATAACAAAAACCGGTCCTTTTTCGTCTCGGATTTTGATTCTCCGGCAATAAGTTGCTTCGACGGATTATAAGCGCCGGTAATTGAAATAAAATCATAAGGTGACACCCTCAATCCAAGCAATGGACCTTCAGACAATTTGGCATATTTGTAATACTTTTGAGAAATTTCCTCAATGCGAATCCACCCCCCGACGATGCCAACAAGTATGCGTTCACTTGGATAATAAATAATTTGACCGCCTATTAACCGTCGCCTTGTATCCAGGTCAATTCCTTCAAATTCAAAAGAGCTTTTCCAGAATGAATGGCCGGCAAAGCCTTCGGCATATAGAGTATTTTTCCACGAAATGGCCCCGGTCGCGATTGGTATCCCCCCAAACGGCGATGTCGATAGTCCTACACCGAATTGAAGTCCCAGACTTTCCTTATATTCACTGGTGATTTCCTTGACTTCGGTAAAATGCTTCTCCACGGGCGGCTTATCTTCCAGCGCTTTTACGCGTTTATTCAACTCGGAGAACTCGTTTATAACACGAACCGCGGCAAATCGGTACCTCCCGCCCATTTCCTTTGTATCCCCCGATTGAATAATAATTTGCGAGGAATCAATCTTAAACTCATTGATTAAGAGATTGCGGAGGACATGCGCCCGTCCGAGCGCCAGTCCCGGATTTTTGGCGTCATTGTCCTGCCTATATCTTTCGCCGTCAGCGCCCCCGGTTACTATTGCCCGGGCCAGCGGATATTTATGAAGCGTATCTTTTATCGCCTGCAATTCGCCAAAATAGGGAGCGAATAATTCTGGACTTACATCGCTGCCTACCCCGATCGGAAAATTGGTTATTATTACTTCCTGGGACGTAGCGATGGACGCCAGCAATAACAGAATCCCCGCTATTATAATGGTCAGATTCTTCATAATTCACTCTTATCACTGTTAAAAGCCAAAGCATAGACCTTCATTATTGATGCAATTCATTGCGTTTTAGTATTCTCCTGAATCTTCGCTGCATCTTTATAAATCTTTCTCTATCACCGGATTTCCGGTGATTTTTGAGAAAAAATCAGATTGTTCAATACTGTTTGAGCAAATCCCATTCCTGATTTGTGTTTTGAAGGCAGGCATGGATCAATGAGAATTTATTGGAAAATTCATTAAGGGAAAAAAACTAAGGTGTCTGAATAAATTTTGGCCGGAATCGCTCTTTTGGAAGTACTTAAAAAATAACCCGGCGGGGAGAGCACAAACCCCGTCGGGCATTATGCTCAATCAACAGCTATTGATTGAGGCATCATCCCCGTTTATCACGTCCCCCTCTATTTCATTAGAAACATCTTTCTCAAATAGTAGGCATGGAGCCCAACGGGCTCCAGCCATTTACGCGTTCCGTCAAGTCCTGGACGCCGAAGGCGGGTGTAACCTGACGGAATCCAAAATGAATCATCACTTCATCAGTATCATCTTTTTGGTATCTGAGTATATACCAGCTTCTAATCTGTAAAAATATATTCCAGAGGCAGCCGGGCGGCCAAAGCTGTCTTTACCGTCCCAAACGACTGAGTGCAAACCGGCTTCCAAATGAGCATTAATGAGACTTGTTATCCGTTGCCCCATAATATTGAAGATATCCAGTTTAACATCCACTGCATCGGGCAGCGCAAAGCTAATCTCCGTGGACGGGTTGAAGGGATTTGGGTAGTTTTGGCTGAGTGAGAACTCGGTTGGAAGCTGCTCCGCGTCATTCTGCTTGTAGGCGATATTGGCGGTAGTGGGATCGAGCATGCCTGCCGGGACTATCTGTCCTTCGTTGATCATCTCCGCAATATCCTTGGCAGCCTCGTCGTTGTCCGCATTGCCGTCACTGATCAGAATATTACAATAGGTAATGGCCTGTGAGACGGTGAGGGAATCCTCACTGATCGGATGCCACTGAGCGATCTTTCCGGAAACCATGTTTAGCAAAAGGGCAGTAAGATGGGCCCGAGCTTTCTCGTTCATTGTTGCTTTCCCTTTAGGAGAAATCGTAGCTCGTAGGGCTTCAAGCCGTTGATTGCAATCATCTGTCAAAATAACTTCGAATACATTTACCGGATTCAGTCCATGCTGATTGAAATGAGCACGTATAAGCTCCATG
Source organism: Candidatus Zixiibacteriota bacterium (assembly GCA_043819555.1). Classification (GTDB taxonomy): domain Bacteria; phylum Zixibacteria; class MSB-5A5; order GN15; family JAAZOE01; genus JAZGGI01. Next base: position 7,075 of record JBDREQ010000058.1, read on the forward strand.
TAATCGCACATATCCTCGTAGGTTTCATGCGGATTTCCCTTGTCCGACAACAGTGCGTTTACTTGGTGCATCCAGTAGCCGCGTCCGCGTTGATGTGGTATGATATCGAGTGGTGTTAGAATGAAAATGCACATTTCATTCAAACCCATAACTGCTATCTGTTGAGACTCTTCATCTGAATTATAGCCCAGAGGTGTTACCATAGCCACCACATATTCTCCGTTTTCCAAAGCCCCAAAATCGTAGTCTCCGTCGTTATTCGTGATTGCGGTTGCTATTAAGTTACCTAGTGAATCGTATAGGTCAACCGCAACGCCAATAAGTCCGACTCCTGAACTGGAAACTGTACCGGAAAGTGTTCCGTGAGTCAGCATCATCTCAACGTTTGTTTGCCAACTCCAGTCTGTTGCAGATAAGCTGCACTCAAAAATGCCATCAGCATCAAAGTCCACTAGCGCTGTTGTGTTTCGTATTTCTCGGCCTAATTTTATCTCAGCCTGTGATGACGGTGTAATTGGTATTCTATACGTAACTAGATCAAGCGTATTATCGGCATTATAGATTGAAATCATCACAAATGCAGAATCGAATCCTTTTCCGTAAATATTCAATGAATAGTCAGACGCAACTGGCAAATCAAATAGCCACGACTCATTTTTGTGGTCAAGATAGGCACCCTGTATTTCATCATATTCATTACCATTAAGTTCTCCTATTCTTCCCCCCATATCATCAAGTATTACTACATCAACCGGACACCTTACGGATACTTTATGCATTTTCTTTTCCATGTAATCAGTGAGCACTCGCTGTGATATTGCCAGGACTTCAGAAAAATGTCTCGACATGCCCGGCGTGCCTTCATAGTCCAAGAAGTCAAACCAGTCGTATGGCCTTACAGGGTTTATCCCCCCAACTATCCATGTGTCGTCATCTTGGGGAAGAGCTATGGTTGCGGTAGGGGTGGATGGGTTAATATTGTCGTAGGAAATCACAGAGAACTCTTCATCAATATTGCGGATCATTCCTGTCGGGACAATACTATGACCAAATCCAGAAGAGCTGTAAGAAAGAATAGGAGGTTCGTCATCTTCCAAGAACCACTTCAATCGAAGGCTCTTGGATTGTGGAGTTTCCCGCATTGCGTCTGGTCTTGAAAGGATTGATTTTATATTGAAAATCGTATGATGTTCGCTGATATCTTCCTGCAATTGAATGTTAGCGCTGGACCAAGAGAATACATCGCCGGGTAAGGGTTTTGAGGACTCATCTAAATAGTATTCAGAGCTAGATGCCGCCATACCTGAACAAAGTCCGAACTGGGTATTCTGTTCTTCCACAACCTCACTACCTATTAAGTAGACATATAAATCCCGCAAGTTCTCGTAGATGTCAACGAGCACAGTAGCTATTTCCCAGAGTCCCTTACTGGTTATAAGTTCTGTAAGCTCAGTATTGGTGAAAGAGAAATTATCGCGTCCAAATTGAAATCCAGAGAAGTAAACATTGCAGGTTGCACTTGATGACTCATTCATGGCATCCTTGACAATTAGTTTTGGAGTGATGTGTCGCTTGGACTGGCTGTCTCCATAATCAAAATGGATTAGTTGATTCTCATAATTCTGGATCTGGTCAGGTGTGAAGCTGTCATCAATTATGCCATCTCCATTATAATCCATCTCATACAACACAATGTTATTGTCAGGATCTGTACTGTTTGTTAGCTTAAAAGAAACCTTGTAGAAATTGGAGTGTCCTCCAGTAAAGCGACCACGTAGTATTGCCACTGGAGGGCTGTTGGTACTTGATCCAGAATAACTCAAAATGCTAAGTCCGCTGGCACCATCAGCCAAATAGACATAATCACCAACAACCTGGATACCCCAGTGCGGGTCTCCTCCGGTGGCATATTCGTCAAGCAATGTGGGGTTTGTTTTGTCGGAAATGTCTACAACCTAAAGGCCGTAGCTTCTCTCTCCAAGAAATGCCATGTTTCCTGAAATCGCAATACCCCAGGGATCACCATGCGTTGGAAAGCCACTACCCAAACGCACCGGATCAGAGGGGTTCGAGACATCTACAACATTAAATGAGAATCCACTGTGGTAAACGTAATTGCCTGACGCGGTGATTTCATGTACAGAGTTGCTGCCGGACAGCGAAGCGACCTTGGTCTGAGTTAATGGTGATGAAATGTCAAAAATGTCTATTCCGTACGGTGAATGTTCTATCCCGACATAGAGGTAATTACCGGATACTGCCAGTGACGTTGCCCAGGCTGACGCTGAATAGGAAGTTATATAGACTGGACTGGCGGGATCAGAAATGTCATACACCCGTACACCACCTGCTCTGTTAGCGAGGAATGCATATCCATTCGCAAAAACAAAATCCTTCGCCACGTCAGGAGGGTGATAAGACGGGCCCACTTTCGTCGGTGAAGAGGGATCAGAAATGTCGATCACTTCAAAACCCGAGAGATTCTCACCCAAATAAGCGTAATTACCTATAAGAGAAACGTTATAAATGTACGGCACTCCTGGGTTATAAGTTCCCAACAGCAGTGGATTGGCCGGATCGGAAATATCCAATGTGTAGAATTCGGTAAATGAATTCACATACGCGATGTTTCCTCTTACCTTGAGATCATATGCTGGTTTGTCAGTGTATTCCCCAACCAGTGTTATTTGGTCAGGATTTGGTGATCCGCCCTCTTCAATATATAAATCCGGCCAACTGGCAATATCGCAGTAGTCAGCCGAGGGATACATATAGCCCACACCTCCCGGGCTGAACATAAAGTGAATGCCGACAGTCTCTCCCGGTGATACAGTCATATCCGAAAGAGGTATCTTGAACTCATAACTGATTTCACCAGTTCCAGAGAAGGCGTGCTCTGCGCCCGAGGGGGGCGTTACGGCGTCACTCTGGACGACTCCGCAGGGTGGCCTTTCTGCCCAATATGCATTATATATTGAGTATAGCGGACTATTTGTACCTGCCTTGTTGTAGCCCAAGTCGGTGTGTGGCTCGGACATTATGCCGTTGAAAGAATGTGAGTGATCACCGTCGATGTAGATACCAAAGTACGCCGTTGGTGCAGACGGAAACGGTACCGTGGATGCGCAATATAGGAATGTTCCGTCGTTTAGCAAGTAAACGGGTGCGTCTACCGTGGTTTGATCGACGTTGCTGTGAAATGTCAGGTTGTAGGTCTGAGCGTCTTGCCATTCAGTGCCACCGATCACGCCGTCAATGGTTGGTGGTGTGTCGCTGACAGGAGCTGTTAGATTTGTTTGCCCCCACAGGCTTGATGAAATAATCATCAACCCAATGGAAATGATTAGAAAAGTTCTTTTCACAATTCCTCCAATCCTTTGTTTTTTTTAATTAATTCTATGTATTTGGTTGTCTATTTAGTAATAGTCACGATAGCAGGCATATGTAGAATAAATATTAATTTTTTATCTTATTTTTTGAGGAAAAAATTTGTAAGTCTATTCTTCTGCCCGCAATTGGCCTCCGGTAACCCAACCAAAATCAGTCCAGTAAATAACGGCGTTCATGAGACCTGTTAGATATTCCGACCAATTTTCGATTGGTGGCAATTTGCCCTCGGCTACTAATTCCTTGCGGCGGGTATTGAGAAAATCATTAAAGTAAACGTTAATAACTCGTAAATCATGATTTAAAGTGTAAATTATTTCCGCCTGGAATCCATGTTTTACTGACTCACTGATATAGATTTTTATATTTCCGTTCTCTGAAATCTGAATTCCATGCGGTCCCGGCTGATTATAGCCCATGGGAAGTTCATTTTCCAATTGACCAATATCTGTTGTGGGGAAGACTATATACGCAAGTTGGTTCCCATGAGTATACCATCCGGAATCGACTATAGGGCAATCCTTATATGGCGAAAAGCCGAATGCTGAATCTTTATCCAAAATCAGCAATGCAGTACCTTCCATACTGTTATTGAAACATAAGAAAAACAGTTCGGGATTATTATTATCTCCGTTAATATCCATAGCTTTTTGAAAAGTCCCATGACCCCAATTGATAAACCAACCAAGGGAATCACCTTTTCTATCCCAAATGCGTATGTGAGACCGCGCCGGCATTTCCTGACCAACTATAGATATTATTAGTTGTTCTTGATAATCATTGACCGTTGCGAAATACACAGGATCAAAAATAGTTCCTAGCGTGTCCCTGGGATATTTGTCAAGAACGGCAGCGTTCCTTTTAAACAATAATTGACCATCTTGCGAATAAAACCTGATCCGGGTTCTATCATCACATATATCATCAATTCTAGGGAGGAAGACAACTTCGTTTAACCCGTCATCATTCATATCAATTATTTGTCCAAAACTGGTGCTAAAGGGAAAATCGCTAGTATTTTCAGACATTTTGCATAATAGTGTATCCGACCATAACAATATGGAATCTCGATTGTAAGCGTCAAGGGTATTGGTCTGAGGATTAGCTTGAGCGAATGCGGGATTTTTATCAAACCACGGATCGAAATATCTAGGCCAGAAAATTGCGGCGAGAATCCAAACCAAGGCAAACAATAGCGGCACTTGAATCCTGGCGGCGCGGGAATATTTGATTGCCTTTTTAGTCACATACTCCCCGATGCAAACTTTTTCATCCCTTAGAATATTGCGGTTTTCGATGGCGTCGCTGAACTTATTGAGCCCGATTATAATTAGATTGCGGCGAGGATATTTCTGATTCAGCTTTTTCAGATAATTATTGGCTTCGATATAATTTATTTCAGGCAAAACCAGGTACTTGACCGGAGAGAAAAAGGCTCGTTCGATTTTATACTTAAGCGAATCATCGTTTACTTTTGAAATTCGGCCCGACTTATCAATCCCCCCGGTACAGGTTATCTCCGCCGAAAGAAAACGGTCAACTCTGGAAATATCAGGACGCATCAATTGTGTATAAGCCAAAAGCCCCGCCGCCAATCCAATCGAATCTCCGGTAAACGTCTGCCCACTATCCTGAATCGCGAAATGAGCATGATAAAACGAAGTTGATTCGGTTTTGTAATTCAGATTTTTGAAAATGTCTCGCACAGCCTTAAGGGCATCATACGACGCCCCGACAAAAGGATCATCCGGCGTTTTGATTTGATTATCGAACGTGATCTCATCGGTTGTGGCATTTTAGTCAAAACATTCCACCGAGCCTTTCAGAATCCTCATCCGACCCCTGAGCGGCTGACCGTGGCCGGTCTTCTCGACAAATAAACAGTACACTCGGTCATAATAATAAGCGTCTCTGACCGATTCCCATTCATCGTGAATTTTAGATAAAAGTCGGATTAAACCCGGATTCGAATCTCGATAATAATTACAAACTGTATTAAACGCCGAATATGCATCCTGATCGTCCAATAATCCGTCGGGGATTGATATTGCATCATCCCCAATTATCGCTCCGCATAATTTTAACCCCTCGTCAATATCGCCAACAAAGAAATACAGAGACGCCAATTTCATGAAGAAAAGATTTATCGAGTAAGATACATGCTCATCGGTTCGAAAACGTCCGATATCAATCAGGGTTTCGATAATGTATTTTAATTCATCGACTTTAAAATCATTCAGATTTTTGCTATTTAGCACTAAATCCAAATAGGCATAGTACTCTTCAAAATAACTTTGATAACTGCGGTCGGTGACTTTTTCCTTAATGTGAGACCAGAAATCCATCAGGCTAAGAAGCTGCAAGTCCTCCGCCGGAATTTTTGAGAATTCGGATTTAAATTTCTCAAATTCCTGTGCGAATTGTAATGGGGCCGCGCTCATTATTGAAACAGCCTTATATTTATAGGGGTCGCGGGATCCGCGATATCAAAAGTCACCGCTTCATGAGGGCCGGCGCTAATAATTTTTGCCGCCTTGCCCTGAGATACCACTACTTTGATTGTATCAAAATCAGCCGAACCGTCAAGTTCAAGAATCTGGAGAGTAATTTGCTTTCCAACGGTTTTGCCCTGCAAGGTTATCTGAATTTTATCATGTTTTTCGGTTTCAAGAACTGTCGTTTCCTGATATTTCACCTTCTCCGGATCATAAACAAGCGGTTCCAAATTAAAAATTGCGTCAGGCATTTTGATCTGCCATTTGAGCTTTTCTATATTTTCAAGAGGCTCGCCCTCAATGCTGGCATGTCCGGATTCATCGGTTGCAAATTCGCGCCCGATTTCCGGCAATTGAATCATCACATGCGACACCAGATTGGCATCTTCACTAATAAGCTGTAGATAATCCTGTTTTTGTCTGGAATCATGCATAATTCGAAGGATAACTTCCGGGTCGCGGGAAAATAAAGTCGCCAGGTTTTTTGTTTGCTCCCGTTTTATTTCACTACCATCCGCAGCCAGCTGATAAACTGGGTCGATTTTGACGCCCTCAAGCAATTCGAGAGGAATGATATTCGTATTGATTGATTGCCCAAAAAGTCGGCCGGCCAGCTTGCCTGCCTCCGGCGGGAGTTTTTCGGACATGGATAATTTCATTGATTGTGAAAGCAACGCGTAATCTTTACAGAATTCACTGCAAAATTCGCATTGGGAAAGATGCCTTGAAACTAAATCATTATCCGTATCTCCCGGCCGCCCTTCGACATACGATTTTAGTATTTCTTTATTCGGATGCATTTAAATTCCTTTTTTTGCCTTTCCATTATATTAATAGCCTCTATTTCTGACGATTATAGGATTTTTTTAATCTCCTCAGGAACTCTTCTTCAGCTTTTTGAATTACCGTCTCAAAAATGTATTTATATTTTGACAAGTACCTTTCGTGTTCTTTTGGGGGCATAACTTCACGAAAATACCGGGGCAATAAATCTGCCGGAGGAGAAAAAGCAAAATCTGACAGATATAGCTGAACAGCCCATTCAAAATGGGCTGCGTTTTGTACCGTTAAGGAGTTCTTCTTAATGAACTTCACAAGTATATTCTCTCGAATCCAGGGTAAGACTCCTTTTATAGTCTGTTCTGCCTCTCGAAATAGCATATCATTTTTTGCATTTTGAGAACAGTACGATTGAATATTTTCCACTTCAACATATTTGATATTGACGGCAATCATCGAACTTACCAGTTCGTGCTTATTGATGATTTTTTGATATTTTTTGGATTTATACAATGCCTCAAATATACTTCTGCACCATTCGACTCTATTGTGGTTTTTGAGATATGATTCTTCAACTATTCTTAAAATTTCCTCATACGGAATAATTTGTAAATCAGTGCATATTCGATCTCTATTTTTCGACAGAAAAATCTGATTGATTCCGCTCAGATTTGACGTTAATGTGGTATACTCATCGCGTTTCAGTATTTCATTAATCCTGCGCTTGAGATTGGCTTTCTGGGGGTCGGTTTCATTTTTTAGCTTACTTAACTCCTGTCTTATAAAACCGAACAATAGTGCTTTGAATCTTTCGTATAATTCAGCAGCATCCGCATTTTTAAAATTAGTAATTCCGATTTGCCGGAAAAAATCAAAGATCAAATAAAACGGTCTGTCTTTTGTGCTTCGCAGGAAGGAATTTAATATATCCAGAGTAAGATCAACTAATTGATTTCCATCGATGTTTGATGCGACAGGTAAATTATAGCCTTTTTTCTGCAAAAACCGTAAATATCCTATGGTCGACCGATAGCAGAATTCGAAGAAGGCATTAAACTTCTTGCGAGATTGACAATCAGTTAAAAAATGTTGAATTAAATCCCCGTTTTGCATTTAAATCCTTGCCTGCTTGATTACAATGAACGCATCCCCGCAAAACATACTTATAATATTGAATTTGAAATTATTATCAAAGAAATATTTTTATCGAAAGCAATGGTTTTAAAAAATAGCGGAGCAGGGACTTGAACCTTTGTTACAGGTGCCAATTAATATTAAAATCCTCTCACCTGCTAAATATCGGAAAAAATCAGCCTGAGCCCAAACTCACACACACAACCCTGATTTTCGTTAAAGTAAGTAATAAATATAACAAAGGGCCGGAATAATTCCGGCCCCTGTTCTATTTCATATCAGCTCGATTTCTAAGGACAATTCACACCTTCGCATGGATTCGGGCCACCTTTAAAAACATAGTTGATGATAAAAACAGCATCGCCAATATCGGTCGA
>JBDREQ010000059.1:0-6354 GCA_043819555.1 Candidatus Zixiibacteriota bacterium
TATATTGACAATCAATCACTCAATGTGATATAATATTCCCCGAATATGGCAACTATCATCATTTGCGGGGCTGATACGTTTGCTTTCATAGCAATTATTGGTGTATCACACTAATTGTCTTCAATGTATAACTCCGATATCCACTAATTGCCAATAACGATTATTGTCAGGCAATAAAACAAGGCTTGCCAGCTATGCACCCAGTAAGTCATCAAGGATTTCAATACCATATGATTCTCGAATTAGTCCTATACCGTTTAAGACAATGTCGAGATAGAAGAAGGAGTATATCATGAAATCTATGCAATTGTATAAGCGTGTTGTTTTAGTAATCACAGCCGTACTCTTAATTACCGCGGCTTCTTTAAACGCGCAGAATGTAGAACCTCACACATTAGAAGTTGGGGATTTTAAAAGCTTAAATATAAACAACCCAGGTGATAGTAATATTTTTATAAACTTCGGCCTTCAAAGGGTATGGCAATTTCGACAGCATGACACTGGCATGGCGACGGCATTGGAACTCTTAAGTGTGGGAGGAGGGGAATTGTCTAATGGGAACAAAAACTTTTTGATAAATACAAGAGGAAGAGTCGGAATAGGAACGTTGAATCCAAGTGCTGTATTGGATGTAAATGGTTCCACAAGAGTAAAATCATTTCTTATTGTAGAGGATAAAATTGGATTAGGAACTTGGAGGCCTGAATGTAAACTACATATTGCGGACGGTAATATGCTAGTGGAAGATGTCGCTCCTAGAATATATTTTAAGGAATCAGCGGATACTGCCAATCCAGATCAAATCACATCTACTTGGATAATGGGAGAGGATAACAGTCATTTCTGGATAAGCGAGAAGAGCACAAGTACAGCTAATCGCCGTCTCCAGATTATACCCGGTGGCAATGTAGGTATTGGAACGACTGATCCTCAGGAAAGGCTTCATATTTCAAATGGTACATTAAGAATAGAGCAACGTGCTCCTTGGATTTGCTTCCATGAGTTGGAAAGCGGCCAAAAGGAAGAAAATAAGAAGTGGTTTATGGGGGGCGATGGGGGTGAATTTTGGCTGGGGGAAGATGATACAAGAGGTATGCATCGCCGACTTCAAGTCGAGCCTGGCGGCAATGTCGGAATAGGTACTACAAATCCAAAGGCGAAACTTGATGTCTATGGCACTACTCGAACAACAATATTGGAAATTACAGCCGGCGCTGATATTGTTGAGCCGTTTGAAAGTTCTGCGGCTCCCTGTAGGCCTGGTGATGTCGTTGTAATCGATGATAAGAATCCAGGGAAATTAATGCTCTCAACCGAATCATATGATAAGAAAGTCGCGGGTGTAGTATCGGGAGCTAATGGAATTAAGCATGGTATGATATTGGGTGGTGATTTTAGTACAGGTACAAGCTTCCCAGTGGCTATGACTGGTAGGGTTTATGTAAAGTGTACAATTGAAAACGGCGCGATACTCCCTGGCGATAGACTCACTACGTCATCTACCCCGGGACACGCAATGAGGGCAACTGATGAATCGATTGCCCCCGGTGCAGTGATCGGCAAGGCAATGTCTTCACTTGATAAGGATAAAGGATTGGTTTTGGTTTTGGTAGACCTACAATGAATTGAAGAATATCAAATATTCTATTGCAGATAAAGATGTTGAATATTCAATTAAGGGAGTAGATATGGGCAAATTCGTTCAGCCATATAAAATAATCATTGTAGCATTAATGCTGCTATCAACAATTACATTTCGCGTATCCTTAGGATGGAATTGTAGATATTCGAATATACAGGATCGAGATAAAGCAATTGCAAGTTGTTCAGAAAAAGGTCATAATTTCATTATTCATAAGGCGTTTGAATATATTGAAAAAAACAAAAATAAATTGGGTATAAGCAAAATCGATATAGATGAGCTTTATGTTCATTATGGCGCCCATTATGCTGATTATCCCTGGAATGGTCCTCCATGGAATACAAAATATCATTTTCCTTCAGATTTGGAAGATCAAGTTCTTAGAAAAACCATTGATGATGATAAAATAAGCTCTACGTTGATTGGAATGACAACAGTTGGCGCCTTGACAGGGGTTACTGTCCCTTATGGGAAAGATATAGCATGGGTTGAAGTTAAATATAAAAATCTTCATGGTGAAAAGATGAAGACGTCAATTTGTATCTTGAATGCCGGAATCGCGTAAATCTCGCTTATGTTGACTGGTTCGCCGATGAAGCACAATATCATGGTGCTGACAATTACCACCACTATGGGGGGAAAGGAAAAGTCAGACTGGATGGAGAATATTTGGGTTTGGAGCCGCCCGTTTTTGAATATGATTCAGATGGTCCATATCAGGGGCCAAGAGTTACAGCCCAATTATATGGAGAAAAACTATATGAATTGGCTGAAAGATTTTGGCCAGACAATACTAATTTTTCAACCCAGCCCAATTTGCTGGATCTTTTACCAGTTCCCGAAACTGGCCGAGCCATTATTACCGCTAACATATCAGATGATGCAGGACATGCTTATTACCCATCGACTTTTTTGGGCGGGAATCCATTTATATTGCAAAAAACCGACAAATATGGAGCTATTGCAACGTGGCCAATATGGGTTTGTGAAAAAGACCTTTCGCCGCTCGAATGCAATAAAACTATTAAACAATTAGAATTGAACCGTTCATCCGCGGTTGCGGCGATTTATTTGGGTTGGGCATTACATTTTATCGGAGACCTGGCCCAGCCTTACCATATAAAAAATACAACCGGCAAGGGGCACTCAGCCTTAGAGGATTATGCCGACGAGAAAATCATATTGAAATTATTCGACCATTTACCTGTAATTAATACTACCTATGAATTGGAAACATATAACGACAGGATTTATCGCCTGCAAGATTTTAGGGATTTAGAGAAAAACGGTGCTACGAATATCCATTGGAGCTACAAAAAAGCAGCTCAGAGGATTATAGATATATCAGGTCCTTTATATTCGGAGGTTAGAAAAGAAGTTGATTATAATAGAAAAAAAGCCGCTCTGGAATATCTTTTTGATGCTGCGATAAAAGAGACGATATTGGCAATTCTTACATTTGGGAAAGCCAAAATGCCAAGTATGGAGACATATCAAATTGCGATAAAAACATCGAATAAAGAAGGCGCAGAAACACATGCCATACCTTATTTGATTATGGTTGGAGAAAATAATGGTTCACTATTAGATAAAATCCATATAGGGGCTTCTGAAGTCAATCATGCACAGGATGATTGGAAATATATTATTTATCAGCATGGTATCAAACCCAAAGGTTTATTTAGATTTCAGAATTCGGGTGCCAGATTTTATTGGACTAAAGTCGATACGACAAGGCATCAGAACCAGTTTGGACAGATTGTTGAAACCACTAAATCAACCAAAACAATACGAAATGGCTTTAACGATCGTGGTTATGGATTATTTAAGATTGGGCATACCAATAACTTTCATTTACGTAATTCTGATCTCGGCGAATTACATGGTGTAGCATTGGGACACAATGGCCAGGGGCAAAATCCGACCTGGGGCATTGAGTCAATAGAGATTACCGATCCATTCGGTGACGAATGGTACTGGCAGCCTATCAGTAGTGATCCTTTTTGGATAGGTAGAATAGGGGGGAAAGAATACACATCGAAATATGTGGAGCCAGGATTTCATCCTGATATTGATATGGCTCCAATTAGGGATATTTCGCCGGTTCTTCCACTTGCAAGGAAAATACCAATTGATGAACATGAAGAACTTTTGTTTTCAGTGTTAATCGATCAGAATAGGCGAACAGCCAAGACAATCCTATATTTAGGCGGTTGGACTGCTGCCACCTGGAATTCTACAGTGAAATTTAGAAACGATGCCTTAACGGAAGTTAAAGCGCTTATTCCAGGTTTACCTATCGATACATTAGTGTTCGTGTTAACTTCTAGTCCTCACGACAATAAGATTTACTATGCAAATCACGGGGGCAGAGAGCTGATTGAATATATAAAAGGATGGGAGGAACAAAGAATAGATAATGGGAAAATATTATACCGTATTAGTTATGATCACTTTAGTAATCTAAGGTTAGATATTGTTCCATCTTACAAAATAGCTCAATTATATTTCCATAACTCAAATATCGTCAATTTCAGGTCAAAGTATGATCCTACCTCGAGAATATATGAGCTTGAGAATGACCATATGGGCGAAACACATTTATATTATAATGTTAACTCAGGCGAGTTGTATCATAGGCAAGGTCAGGGGAAAAAGATGGTCTGGGCCAAAAAGGGTCAGCAGAAAATGATGATATCGGTTAATACATTCATTAAGAATCTTATCGATAAGGCAAGTCCCGGTAGTCTCATCTCTATTCCGGCAGGTGATTACGGCGGAAATGCACGTATAGAAAAGAAGGTTAAACTTGGGGCGTCTGGAGGAATGGTAAGGATAGGATCCAAAAAATAGATATATCCGGAGCAGGACATATCTGTGACAGGACGGACTTGATTTGACACTTGTCACTCAATTGTCCAGTTTTTTGAGGGAAGGTCACGTTTTTGTCAAGATCGGCTGAGGTATTATTGCTTCCGGTACTGGTAGCCGAGGCTCGATGGCAAATCCGGGCCGAGGCAAAAAACACCGTGGTGGCTTGGATTGAAGGCTGGTATAATCGGCAGCGGATGCACTCAAACTTGGGATACTTAAGCCCCGTGGAATTTGAACGGCAGATCGCGACCAAAATCACCTAACGGGGTGTCAACGAAAACGGGGAAAAACCACTTGACACATATTTGATGCCATATTATAATTTGACCTAGGCGTTCCAATGAGTATTCGTAAATGCCCATGATCATACGCTTGTCTTTAGAAAGATCGCGATCTTAAAAATATAATTCCAAAGGAGAAAATGTGCAATGGTTACTCCTATATTACCACGCTATATGATACTCGTGATATTATCAGTTATTCTTGTGAATCAAGTCTGTTACGCGCAGGGATTATCAGAACCATATTCGACAATGTTTAGATCAAATGCAGGGGGGACTTGTGAATATGATACTGAGTGTTTGGAAGCATTTAATGGGATAATCAGGAAACACACACTTATAAATCATATCACAGATGCCCCAATAATTATAGATAATATTCTGTATTGCAGTACTACTGATACTAAGGGCAAATTGATTGCAATTAATATTGGGTCAGGAGAAAGAATATGGGAGTTCTTGGCAGAAGGATATATGGAGACTATACCATCCTATTATGATAATATCGTATTTTGTGGAAGCAGCGATCACTTCATATATGCCCTCGATGCTAATTCCGGTCAACTAAAGTGGAAGTTCGATATGGGCATTGGTCCTCAAACAAGATCTGCAATCGTTATAAATGATGGTATGATATATATAACGTCACTTGGAAATAAACTCTATTGCATTGATGCCAAACTGGGGAAAATGGTATGGGTACACAATATTAGGAGTGAGATAACCACGTCACCGGTAATAATCAATGGCAAAGATATAGCCTTCGGGGATTGGGACGGAGTTCTATATTGCATTAATGGCATTACGGGGGAAGAACTATGGAAGGTTGCCTGCGAAGATATGATTCTTGATGTATTGGCAATTGAGAATACTGTATACACTGGCGATTTCTCCGGCAATATTTATGCTATTAATGGTGCTAGTAAAGAAACTATATGGCAAAATGGGTCGTTTGAAGAACCAGATTACTTCGCTGCCTCAGAAAATATTCTGTATCTCCATGATAAGGGTAAGCTAAAGGCCATTAACTCAAAAAATGGCGATTCAATATGGTCAGCAGACAGCAAAATATCTGTATATCCAGCCATTTCAGACAAAATAATCTATTACTCGGCATTCCCAAATCTGATGGTTGCAGCCGATAAATATACAGGTAATACTATTTGGCAATACGAATTTGATGGAAGGCCATTGTCTCCAATTGTTAACAATGGTATGCTTTATTTCGGAACGCAATACAAAAATGCCGTTTACGCCATTGAATAAGAATTATTATGAGTACATTAGAGTCGCACTTATTCTTCCATGGCCGAAGTTACGGTGGCTGATGTGTCGACATATTGTTGAATAACTCAGTGAAAAAGATTTGGCGCAAGGGTAAATCAAGTGCAGCTTTATTTTCGATTGATAATTATAATTGTGACAGGACGGACTTGAGTTGACACTTGCATAAAAGGCGAGTAGTCATTTATCTCTGAGAAACGAGTTGAAAGGAGATAAAATGACTACTCAACAAAAACTAATCAATCAGAAGCTCTCGCTTCTGGAACTGGGGGA
>JBDREQ010000060.1:0-7410 GCA_043819555.1 Candidatus Zixiibacteriota bacterium
GAGAGGAAGGAAATACTTTATTTCTTGATGACAATTTAAAGCCATATCCAGACCAATGGGAATTTCTGGCATCTATCAAGAAAATGAATCCTGATGAGGCGAGATACATCGTCAAAAACGCCGAAAGATCAAACTCGGTAATTGGTATTCGAGCCGTAAAATATGACGATCTAACCCAAGACGATCCCTGGACACTCCCACCTTCAAAGCAATTGCCTGAACTGGAATTGAAGGGACCCTTTCCTGAAAGAGTATCGATTGTTTGTAGTAATCTGCTGTATATTGAGAAAGAAAACTTGTCTTCACAGTTAATTAGCCGATTAGTGCAGCTTGCAGCTTTTCAGAATCCGGAATTTTATCGTGCTCAGGCTATGCGCCTTTCCACATTTGGAAAGCCTCGCATAATTAACTGTGCAGAAGAATTCCCGAAATATATCGGTCTTCCGAGGGGTTGCCTCGAAGAAATCAGGAGCCTTCTTAATTCCTTAAACATAGAGACT
Organism: Candidatus Zixiibacteriota bacterium; assembly: GCA_043819555.1. Taxonomy (GTDB): domain Bacteria; phylum Zixibacteria; class MSB-5A5; order GN15; family JAAZOE01; genus JAZGGI01. Next base: position 501 of record JBDREQ010000060.1, read on the forward strand.
AAGCTGGAAGACAAGCGATTTCGAGGAAAGACGATTGATGTCTCCTTTGAGGGTAAATTACAGGACATGCAATATGATGTTGCTTCGAAAATGCTTGAAAATGAGAATGGCGTATTGGTTGCCCCTACTGGGTTCGGCAAGACTGTCATTGCCGCCTGGTTAATCGCTCAGCGAAAAGTAAATACATTGATTCTGGTACATCGAAGAATACTGATGGACCAATGGAGAGAAAGGCTTGGTCTTTTTCTGGATATCCCACTCGAAGATATCGGGATGTATGGGGGCGGGAAGAAGAAATTAACTGGCAAAATTGATATTGCTGTTATTCAAAGTCTTCAACGAAAGGGCGTGGTTCAAGATTTCGTGGCTGACTACGGACATATCATAATTGATGAGTGTCACCATGTATCAGCCTTTAGTTTTGAACAAATTCTCAAGCAGGTAAAAGCTCGATATATTCATGGTCTGACCGCTACGCCAACAAGAAGAGATGGACATCATCCGATTATCATAATGCAATGTGGTCCAATCCGGGCGAAAATTGACAATAAAACTGTAGCACTCGAACGACCATTCAAACATATTGTGCTTCTAAAAGAGACCTTCTTTAAGATTCCAGAATCAATGACAGAACCAACAATCCAAGAATTATATTCCGCGCTTATCAATAATCGCGAGAGAAACATTCAAATTACTAATGAAATTCTTGATGCTTTGACTGATGGTCGGTCTCCCCTGGTTCTTACAGAAAGAACCGAGCACCTCAGGATTTTGTCTGAAATACTGGCAGAGTCTGCAAAGCATCTTGTGATCTTAAAGGGTGGTATGGGAAAAAGGCAACGGGAGGCTGTCTTGAATCAACTTAAGTCGATTCCCGAAAACGAAGAACGAATCATCTTGGCTACCGGCAGGCATATTGGCGAAGGATTTGATGACGCCCGCTTGGACACTTTGTTCTTAGCGATGCCGATTTCCTGGCGTGGAACATTGCAGCAATACGTTGGGCGCTTACATCGTTTACATGATAATAAATGCGACGTGCGAGTTTATGACTTTGTTGATAGACAGGTTCCTGTGCTTCTCCGTATGTTCAACAAAAGACTAACCGGATATAAAGCAATTGGCTACTCAATTGGAAGTGAAACTACCAGTCCGTAAAGGCATCAACGATTGTAGATCAAGCCTGAAATCAACATATTATCTCTGCCGCATAGCTTCTGAAACATGTTATCGCAAATTGAAGGTGTTTTTTGCATATGTACAAAATGGCATTACATATCAGGACTTGGAGACCGAATAGAACAATTGGGAGATTTATTCCCGAGAACAACAATAAGCTCGGAATGGTAGGAGCGGAAAACCGTCACGATTTTGTCACGTGACGTTGTAAGTGGTTGACCTGTATCACGTTTTTGGGGTTCGATTCCCCCCACCTCCATTTTATATAAATCCTTACAATACAACAAGATAGGGAGAGTCAGAAAGGGGCTGATTACCAAATTCCCCCATCCCATTCAAAATTTCAGGCTATAACCCTCAATAACTTAGAATAACTTAAAACATCAGTTGTCATGATTTTGTCACGGGATCAACATCGGTCTTTTTATGAATTTTGGTTCAAAAAAAGATTCTGAATTTTGTATTGACTTTAGATTATAGATCGGACATATTGTTGCCAGATGTTAATAAATGGCGACTATTTGTCCGATATGGAAAAGCATGATGATTCCTAAAGATCCAATTGAAATTTTCAAAAAGCATGGCGGTCAGCTTCGAATGAAAGAAGCCATAAATGCCGGGATATCCCGATATAGATTGTACAACCTGCGAGATAAAGGGATTATTGAGCAGGTTTCAAGAGGTGTTTATCGCCTTGTAGAATTGCCTCCGCTGAGTAATCCTGATCTTGCAACCGTCAGCCTCAGATACCCTAATTCCGTAATATGTCTTATCTCGGCTTTGGCGTTTCATAATATTACAACCCAAATCCCCCATGAGGTATCTATAGCTGTTGAAAGAAAAACTCGACTACCGTCTTTGGAATATCCCCCAATATCTTCTCATCGGTTTTCAAGAGATGCTTTTAAAGCGGGGATAGAGGAACACAAGATAGATGGTATAACGGTGAAAGTTTACAATCCTGAAAAGACCATTGCCGATTGTTTCAAATTTCGAAACAAATTTGGTATGGAGATCGTGCTGGAAGCCTTGAAACTTTATAAATCGAGAAGAAAATTCAAAATAAATTCTCTGTTGAAATATGCACGTATCTGTCGGGTAGAAAAAATCATTAAACCATATTTGGAAGCTATGATTTGACAAATAATCAACCAAAGAATATTGCTGCATCAGTTCGTCAAAGACTTCTCAATAAAGCAAGAGCTGAAAAACGCCCCTTTAATGAATTACTCCAGTATTATGCAATGGAACGCTTTCTATATCGTTTATCCAAATCAGAGCATAAGGATAAGTTTATATTAAAAGGTGCAATGATGTTGAGAGTCTGGGACGTTTCAATGACTCGTCCAACAAAAGATATAGATTTCCTGGGTGTTACCAGCAATGACATTTCTAACATTATAGGTTTACTGAAAGATGTATGTCGTGTTCTTGTTGAGCCGGATGGATTGAATTTCGACATTGAGAGCTTTTCTGGCGAGGTAATAAAAGAAGACGCTGACTATGAAGGGGCACGGATTATATTTATTGGTCACTTAGATACCGCAAGAATCAATATGCAGATTGATGCAGGTTTTGATGATAAAGTAACACCAAGGGCAAAAACAATTAGCTATCCCGTATTGCTTGATTATCCGGCACCTCGAATTAAAGCTTACAATAAAGAGACTCTGATTGCTGAAAAGTGTGAGGCTATGATTAAGCTGGGCGAACTAAATAGTCGAATGAAAGATTTCTATGACATTTACATTCTCTCCAAAACCTTTTCGTTCGATGGTAATACACTCGTCAAAGCCATAAAGGCAACATTTAAGCAAAGAGGCACTCAGATTCCGGAGGAAATCCCAATCGCTTTGAGTGATGAATTTGCGAATAACACGGATAAGAATACTCAATGGAAAGCATTCATTAATCGGAATAGTCTTGAAAATTTTGGTGTTGATTTTCCACACTTGATCAAAGCACTCGGAGAATTTTTGATTGAACCGCTACAAGCGGCTGCGCTTGGTAGTCCGTTCATATACAAATGGATCGGCAGTAATTGGAAATAAAAAGATCGGCATACTCATGCAGAATGAAACCGAAAAAGAATTGTTATGTAAGTTGCGCGATCTGCAAGAGGAAAACAAACGCCTTCGTAAAGAGAATGGTAGATTAAAAACAATTATAGAGTCCTTCTCTATCAAGCCGGCATCTTCACTACAATTACAGGAACAAACTGATGGTGAAAGCCCTGTATCCAATGAAGTAATTGAAATTGCATCAAAACGGGCAATCAAAAAGGTTCGGCTTTTCAGGGATTATTTTCAAGGACGAGAAGATGTTTTTGCTATCCGGTGGGAAAATAAGGCCGGCAAGTCTGGGTATTCTCCGGCCTGTGCCAATGAATGGGATCCGGTGCTATGCCGAAAACCGTGTTCAAAATGTTCCAACAGCAATTATCTGCCACTTACTGATTTGAAAATAGAAGAACATCTCGCCGGCAAAAAGACTATAGGAATATATCCTCTACTGACCAACGAGACTTGTTTCTTTTTGGCAGCAGATTTCGATAAAGAGTGTTGGCAGGATGATGTTAGGATTTTCCTACAATCTTGCTGCGAGATGAATGTTCCTGCAGTACTTGAACGTTCGCGTTCTGGGCAAGGCGGCCATATATGGATTTTCTTTTCAGAAGCATTACCATCCATATTGGCTCGCAAGCTGGGCAGCGCAGTGTTAACAAATGCTCTATCAAAAAGACATAAAATTGGTCTCGACTCATACGATCGCTTCTTTCCGAGTCAGGATACCATGCCAAAAGGAGGCTTTGGTAATTTAATAGCTTTGCCACTTCAGAAGATGCCAAGAGAAAATGGAAATACTATATTTCTTGATGACGATTTAAGGCCGTATCCAGACCAATGGAAATTTCTGGCATCTATCAAGAAAATTAATCCAGAGGAAGTGAGACATATTGTCAAAAATGCTGAAAGATCAAACTCGATAATAGGTGTTCGAGCCGTAAATTACGACGACCTAACTCAAGACGACCCTTGGACACTCCCACCCTCAAAACAGGTGCCTGAACTGGATTTCAAGGGATCCTTTCCCAAGAGTATTCCAATTGTCTGCAGCAATCTGCTGTTTATTGAGAAAGAAAACCTAACTTCGCAGTTAATTAGCCGATTAGTGCGGCTTGCAGCTTTTCAGAATCCGGAATTTTATCGTGCTCAGGCTATGCGCCTTTCCACATTTGGAAAACCACGTATTATTTACTGTGCAGAAGAATTCCCGAAACATATTGGTCTTCCAAGAGGTTGCGTCGATGAAGTCACGAGCCTTCTTAATTCCTTAAACATAGAAATTAAGCTGGAAGACAAGCGATTTCAAGGAAAGACGATTGATGTATCATTTGAAGGTAAATTACAGGATATGCAATATGGTGCCGCTTCGAAGATGCTTGAAAATGAAAATGGCATATTGGTGGCTCCTACCGGGTTTGGCAAGACTGTCATTGCCTCATGGCTGATCGCTCAGCGAAAAGCGAACACATTAATTCTCGTACATCGGAGAATACTGATGGACCAATGGAGAGAAAGGCTTTGTCTTTTTCTGGATATTCCACTCAAAGACATAGGGATATATGGCGGCGGGAAAAAGAAGTTGATCGGTAAAATTGATATTGCCGTTATGCAGAGTCTTCAGCGAAAGGGTGAAGTTCAAGATTTTGTGGCTGACTATGGACATTTAATAGTCGATGAGTGTCACCATGTATCCGCTTTCAGTTTCGAACAAGTGCTCAAGCAGGTTAAGGCACGTTATATTCTTGGTCTGACTGCAACGCCAACAAGGAGAGGTGGACACCATCCTATTATCATAATGCAATGTGGTCCAATCCGTGCGAAAATAGACAGCAAAACCATAGCGCTTGAACGGCCCTTCAAGCATGTTGTGCTCTTTAAAGAGACCAGTTTTAGAACTCCAGAATCCATAACGGAGCCGACAATTCAGGAATTGTATTCCGCGCTTGTCGATGATCGCGAGCGAAACGTTCAAATTACCGAAGAAATTCTTGCTTCTATTGCTGAAGGTAGGTCTCCCCTAGTTCTGACAGAAAGAACCGAGCATCTCAAAATTTTGTCTGACATGCTGGGAGAGTCTATAAAAAATCTGCTGATATTAAAGGGCGGTATGGGAAAAAGGCAGCGTGAGGCAGCCTTGGGTAAACTTAGGTCGATCCCAGAAAACGAGGATCGGGTTATCATGGCGACCGGAAAACATATCGGTGAGGGTTTTGATGACGCGCGCTTGGATACATTATTTCTGGCTTCGCCGATTTCCTGGCGTGGAACATTGCAGCAATATGTTGGGCGCATACATCGTTTACATGATAATAAACGCGAGGTGCGAGTTTATGACTTTGTCGATAGGCAGGTTCCTGTGCTTTTTCGTATGTTTAATAAAAGACTGGCCGGATATAAAGCAATTGGCTATTCAATCGGAAGTGAAACAACTGGTTCGTAGAGGAATCAGCGTTTGCAGATTTGAGCCTGAAATCAATAGGTTATTTCTACCACATAGTTATTGATATGAATCTCTTATTGAAAGACTATTGCGCATGTACATAATGAATGCAAATATCAAGATTATAAGAATAAAGGGATTAATTAGAAAAATCGTCACATGTTACGATAAAAATGATGGATTTGGAGCGTGGGAAAAAACCGTCACGATTTTGTCACGTGACGTTGTAAGTGATTGACCTGTCTCACGTTTTTGGGGTTCGATTCCCCCCACCTCCATTTTATTGTGTAACAATCACTTACGAGAATTATCAGAGCTATATCCCCCAATAACACCGAATAACGTACAACCATTTTGGTCACGATTTGGTCACAGTCCATGAGACAAATCACGTTAGGTTCCTGGGAAACTGTCCGAATCGAATATCACAGATACTCAGGCTCAGATTCAGCGCGGATCAGGATCATGCCAAGGAGGATGAGCGACACCATAAAGATAGGGCGCCCATATTCCCCCAGCACCATGGTTACACCGAACACTCCACCGGCAATCGTCGTGTAAACATACGGCTTGAGCAGTCCTGATAGATTACTCTCCAGCTTGAGCAATCTGATAGCGTACACAATACTAATCAGACTTGACAATACGTATATAATAGGGAGAGCAAATAGAACATTAAACTGAGGATTAAGAACCAGATCCAAGGCCCAAATTAGCGCAAAGACAGCGTAGCAGAAAATGAGAGCATTGATTAGTTTATCTGCATTGTGAAAGCTATGTCGCTCGTTTAGCAACCGCCGGAACATAAACAGGACGTAAATTCCCAAAAGTTTACTGACCACGTCAAACCCAATGAACAATTGAAGTATACCGTAACCGGATGGAGTCAAGTGCTCCACAAAGAGATCGGCTCCGACTTTCGGCAGAATAATGACTGCCTGCAGAATAGAGAGCCAACCAGCCAAGGTGTACAAGCTGATACCAGCGCTAACCGCCTTTTTTGTATTCATGGTTCGCTCCTTTCCTGTGTTTCGGAGATCTGATCAGACATATACTCGAGAATGTCTCCCGGTTGGCAGTCGAGCTCACGACAGATCGCATTCAGAGAGGAGAACCTCACACCTTTCAGTTTCCCTGTTTTAAACAGTGAAAGGGCTGTGAGTGAAATACAAATGCGGGTCGAGAGTTCGGTCAAGGACATCTTTCTGCGAGCCAACATCACATC
>JBDREQ010000061.1:0-2623 GCA_043819555.1 Candidatus Zixiibacteriota bacterium
CAGCTCTCTGGCGGCGGGGTATATATCTTTAAAATGGGCTCAGCGGCGGGATATGCTGTTAAACCATATGTAGGTTGTCCCTGTGAATAAATGTCTCAGTTTATCTGGTAAAAAGTGTCTCAGTTTATCTGAGTGCTATAGATTTCAATGATATCATGATCCAGTTGTGGGAGGGGTTGAAAAAGACACATAAAATAAGGGTTGTTGAATGAAAAACTCTGTCCGATTAAGGATCATAAGTGTCCTGCTTACATTGCTCGTTATTTCCCCTCTCCTTGTTTATGCCGGCCAATTCAAGATAACCCGGGTCTATGCCGGCGATACAGTAAAAGCCGTAGGTCATGACATCGAAATCAAGGTCCGCCTTATCAGTATCGATGCCCCGGAAACAGGAAAAAAGAAGCATGATCCTGGCCAGCCATACAGCCTGCAGGCCACAAAGTACCTTGCTGGAATGGTGTTGAATAAAACCGAAAAAAGGAAAACTGTTACCCTGGATGCGGTTGAGTTTATCCGCCGATTCTTATTGCATGTATTGCCAAAAGGGTTGATGCGGATCCGACATTATGGTTTCTTGGCCAACCGGTGCAAGAAAACGATGCTGGGAATATGCAGAAAGCTGCTGGGGCTTTTAGAAAAGCTGCCGAAAGTCGTTGCCGATACGGTGTCAGAGATGATGTTCAAATTGACCGGGTTGGATATCACCCGCTGTCCGTATTGTGAAACCGGAACCATGCAAAAGATCTTTGAAATACCCCGGAGAACAGGACCCAGCGCCTTTCTTTTGATTAGACCGTCTCGATTAGCGACGGCTGATTGAGGTGGTCAACTATAAAAATCGACTATCGATTTTTCATAAACACAACCATGCACCAATGGACTGGTGTCTTCAGGACCCGGATTTTTAACCATATCATGTGGTTGCAACAACGTTTTTTTATTATACAGCCGGCACTTTCTCATAGAAAAATGCCAGAAATCCTCAGAAATACGAATCAATGAACAAGGCGCGTCTCAATTTGGGTTATACAAACAACTCTTTACAATACCCATATATACTGATAGCATCCCTCCGATCGGCTCGGCTTAGTTCAACATTGTTTTATCCATCATCCCACTGACTTATATCAGGCTCATTGCTACAACTGACTCGCAACCTTCATAGATCTTACTGCTCAACCGGGCGGGACGAAGGATAAAACCCTATACGTTGGACATCATTAAGATAATTTATGAATAATAAAGACTTTACAAAGGCACTACCTCAAGATCTTTTAAATATAGAGGACAAAAACCGCTCTAATCTTTTCTCATGGCGCGGCCAATTTTCGCCGCAGCTTATTGAACGCCTGCTGGATGCATATTGTCCTTCTAACTCAGTTGTATTAGATCCCTTTGCCGGAAGCGGAACAGTCCTTTACGAAGCAGCGCTAAAATCTCTTCAGGCATATGGGTACGAGATTAACCCTTCCGCTTGGAGTTTCAGCAAGGTTTATGAATTTTCTAATTACACACCTGAAGGAAGGGAACATGCGATTAGGGGACTCCAGCAGGAAATAAAAAGAGAATTTCCAATTATTATTTTTAATAATGAGGTGCTTTCACCCGATACAATTGAAGAAAAGATTATCCGAATTAGCCAATCCATTGGAGAACCAGCAAAGATAATTTTTAATGCTCTTGTTGTTCTTCTTGATATCTATAATAATCAGATTTCGAATGATTTCATACAAATTAAACTTGTAGACTTAATTAGACTTATCCGTGACTTGCCTTTTTCTGAAAAAAAAATTAAGGCTGACTTGCGTGACTCGCGCAACCTTCCGCTTCAAAACGAAGTTATAGATTTCATTGTCACTTCACCACCATATATAAACGTTTTCAATTATCATCAAAATTATCGTCGTTCAGTTGAATTATTAGGCTGGAATTCCCTTAGAGTTGCGAAATCTGAAATAGGCTCCAATAGAGCTAACCGAGGGAACAGGTTTTACACTGTTGTCCAATATTGCATCGATATGTCAAGTGCCCTTCAGGAGATGGCCCGAGTTTTAAAACCAAATGGAAGAGCCGTGTTGATTGTTGGGCACGAGTCAAAGGTATTAGGTACTCCATTCAATAATGCTGAACTCATAGAGCAGATTGCCACTTCATCTAGTATGTTTGATGTTGTATTGCGACAGAATAGAGTCTTTCTCAACCGTTTTGGAAAATCAATTCGTGAAGATATTTTGCACCTGTTAAGGTTATCCTGCAATCAAGACGATACGATATTATCTAAAATCGGTAAAAGCGTGGCTTTAAACGGTCTTAAGTCTGCATTGCCAAGTGTCCCAGATAACAACAGAGTATATCTTGAAGACGCAATTAATAACATTAATAAAATTGATGGCACCCCACTATTTAATAGTAATGGGTACGCAGAATACTATACAAGAGAGAAAGTAATGATGGTAAGAGAGAAAGAGGAATCATTCATGAAAACAATTATCAGCCAGCTTCCTACGCCTCACCTTGATAAATTGAATGCCCTTATAAATAATCCACGTCTCCCCTCTGTGGACAAACCTCGTGTTGAGGAAGCCCTTAAAAGATATAACACCTGGATTCATGAGATGGAAAG
>JBDREQ010000062.1:0-5254 GCA_043819555.1 Candidatus Zixiibacteriota bacterium
TGGTTCACTGGGGCGATTCACGGGTGATTATGAAGCCGGTTCCTTATCACTGGGATGAAATGAAAATCGGGCCCGGTGCACCGCCCTTCAGAACCGACAAGGGCTGGTTGCATATTTACCATGGAGTGTTTAAGACTATGGCTGGTGCGGTGTATCGCCTTGGTGTGGCCCTGCACGATCTTAACGATCCGGCAACAATCATCGGCGTTTCCGATCAGTGGATACTGCAGCCTGAAGCTCCTTGGGAGGTTAGCGGCTATGTGCCCAATGTTGTTTTTACATGCGGAGCCGTTCCTGAAGACGACGGTACGGTAAAAATATACTGGGGTGGCGCTGATTCCGTCATGTGCGCCGGCACAGCAGTGATTGATGACCTAGTACAGTTATGTCTTACAAATACGAGATCAGCACTGTAAAAAGGCAAAAGGACATTCTTAAGCCGGATATTTATCAAGGAACCATGTTAGAGGACCGATAAGATACTATGCATCCAAGAATCAAACGCAAAAGGAAAAAAATCCTAGGTGACTCCTCTCGTGTCATTGCTAGACTTCATCTGCCCGACGGCGAGTATCGCATACCTAAAATCATTCAACGCATAGTTGACTTACCTGACACAATGGCCGAAAATCTGCTTGAACAAATTATGCTTGATTTTTCTGAACGGCACAGAGACATCAAACGCGTTTTTGAGCTTCACCTGAATAAGGTAAGAGACTATGTTCCTCGGAATACCGTACTGAGCGAGACCAAAAGGGCTCTTATCGGAGCCTATTTTACCATGGAGTACTCCATTGAATCGGCTGCCCTTTTTAACCCTTCAATCGTTCCCCACCCTGATCAGAGCCAACTGGATAAAGGCAGCATGCGGTTTATCATGAGCCTGAGGGCAACCGGCGAAGGTCATGTTTCTTCCATCGTATTTCGTAGCGGCCGTCTTGATCAAGACAATACGATTCTCTTTGACTCGATCAGCGATTATGTCGAAACACCGAATCTCCGATTGGATCCGGTTTACGACCGGCATCTTTTCCAATTGAAGCTTGACGAAATGGAGGCTTGTAACGAGACAACAGCTTATTTGTTTGATCAGCTGCCCGAAACCTTCACCTACAATGAACTAAGGAAAAAGATTGGAGACCTTTCCTCACAGCCCGTTTTCCCTGAGGCGCGCCAAAACGAAACATTCGAGATCATGTACTGGCTTACTAATTCCAATTATGAGATGAGTTTCCGACCCGATCACCGAATTTCCGAACGGGTTATCTTTCCGGTTTCAAAAAACGAAAGCAGAGGCATTGAAGACGCCCGATTCGTGCAATTCACTGATGACAACGGTGAGGTTACCTATTATGCAACCTATACGGCTTATAATGGCTTTAATATCCTCCCGCAGCTAATTGAAACAAAGGACTTTATCAAATTTAACATTTTGACTCTCAACGGCAAGGCGGTGCAGAACAAGGGTATGGCTCTTTTCCCGCGTAAGATTGATGATCGCTACGTCATGCTCTCGCGTCAGGACGGTGAAAACAATCACATCATGTTTTCAGACAATATTCATTTCTGGCAGGAGTCCAAAATCATACAGGAACCAACACTCTCTTGGGAGTTTATTCAGATTGGTAATTGTGGCTCACCCCTGGAAACCGATGATGGATGGATCGTACTCACGCACGGTGTCGGGCCCATGCGACAGTATTGCATTGGCGCCATGCTACTTGATCTTGAAAACCCGGCAAGAATCATAGCACGACTGGAAGAACCGTTACTTGAACCGCATGAGGAAGAGCGCGAGGGGTATGTCCCTAATGTTGTCTATACCTGCGGCGCTATTATCCATAATAACGAATTGGTTATTCCCTATGCCATGTCTGATATCGTGTCTGGCATCGCAACCGTTGGAGTAAGTGATTTAATTAATTGTATGCGCCCACTGGCGGACTGATTTTGGATTGTAATATCACCTTCGTTCAGAAAATTAACTATTGGCAGCTTGTCTTTTAAAACCCCAAGCATAATCATTGGTAATTCTCCAAATATGTTTGGAGATACTAACCCACTCCACACAATGCTCTGGACATTATCATAGAGTACAAAGTCCTGCATATGTCCATAGAAAACCTCCAAAACCAAGAAGTAGTGGAATCGCTGGTAATACAAAGCCTGAGGCTATTGCAAGAGAACCAAAGATTCCATAAATTCTTCTATGCATGACAACGGATTGCTTCCAGCGAGTTCCGTTAGAAATAGGGGAGAAAAAGCTTCGAACCCATTGCTTAACTAATTGTTTAATAAAGACTTATGCTTAATATGCGGAGGAGGTAGGATTCGACGCGGGGCATTTTTGCTAACTTCTTAATACATAGGTAAATACGCGTAATTTGATGCCTGTTAGAGCGTTAAGATACTTGTAGTTCCGTGTAGTTCGGTGTAGTTGCGTGTAGTTCCAGGTAGTTCCCGGTAGAAAACAGTTAGAAAATCCGGTATGGTTTTGGTAGCAGAATGACCTCTCATATATGCCAAATCTACAAAACTACTGCTTAATTTAAACTCATTCGTGTCCACTTTTGGCTGAAACGACACACCACTTCGAATGGTTGAGGGATTTAGTATAGTCCAATACAGAATATTGGGCGATCTTTGAGAATCAAAAAGGTCTCGCTTCTGAGGCCTTTTTATTGAAGATTGTTAATTGTACTATTTCTTACACCATTCACAAGCTTCCGGGCCGCCTTTGAAAACAAGATTGATAAGATATACCGCATCTGAAATATTCACTCTGTCGTCGCAATTAGCATCTCCGGCTTCTATAGGATCAGGTGATGGTCCGCCTTTGAAAACAAGATTTATTAAGAATACAGCATCCGCTATATTAACGCGTTCATCGCCATTAGAATCGCCGCATACATAGGCCGGTCCAGAGGCAAAACCGGTGTTGCGCAGAATCACAACCGTTCCGTTAGTGTTAGTATTTGCATTTTTGTACTGCAAGTGAGCGATATCGATATTGCCATCAAGATCAAAATCATTTGCAGTTAAGTCAACTCCCCTTCCTCCCGGCCCAACTGCACCATAGGTTATCGGGGGACTAAACGACGCGGTTCCGTCATTTATAAGTACCGCTGCACCCCTTGGATAGTCTCCCGTAAGGGTCAAGTCAAAGTCGCCATCGTTGTCAATATCGGTGGCGAAAACCCTTCTAGCCGCTTGTGTGTGGTAATCAAGCGTATCAGCAAGATAGAGAGTTCCGGCGCCGTCATTCATCATGAGATAGATAACCGGTGCAATCAAACCGGTTGTTTGGCTCATCAAATGATACCAAAGGACAGCCGCGTCGCCATATCCATCACCATTGAAATCGGCGGCGACAACGTCAATCAACTTGCTTGCATAAGGAGCCTGTCCGGTCGCTGGTTTTGAAAGTGTCATCTGTTGAAGGGCTGATAAATTGCCATCGCCATCGTTTTCCACCGTGTAGCATTTGTCGAAATTCTGGGAACCGATAAAGAAGTCGAGATCGCCATCATTGTCAATATCGAGCGTATCAATTGAAGTAATATAAGAATTGGTTACAAGTTCAAATGTGGTGTCAAAAGTATGGACGCCATTAGCGTTATACTTGACCATAAGAGATGCGCTCGGCCCTGAGAGGACAAGGTCAAGATCATTGTCGCGATCCACGTCAGCGGCAATTCCAACCGGTACGGTGTTATTTGAGAAATCAAAGTCTTCAACAGTTGTGAAATTTCCATCAACAATGGGACCTGTGTAGACTGCATAACCATCCCTGCCGCAAAAGACTACATCTGTAGAGCCGTCGCCTATAAAATCACCGCAAACAAGATAGTCTGAAATAGTGGACTTGTAGTAATCGACATATGGAACACTTATTTGATCAAAAGTTGATCCAAAATTCCCACTGCCATCATTATAATATATTCGGGCTATGAAGGCCCCCCCAACCCCATTCTGAGCTAAAACAATTATATCGGGATAGGTGTCTGCGTTAAAATCGTAAGAATAAGTTTCCATCATCATTGTGGCCCAGGGTATATCAATAATATCAGATGTCAGAGGAAATGTACCGTCTCCATGATTGAGATATACAGCCATTGCAGTCCAACCATGGCCTATAATATCATCGTAACCATCTCCATTGAAATCAACGGCCCTTAAAGCACCGAGACGGTAATCGCCCTGATACACGACCGGCGGATCAAATGTTAAATTGCCATTATTTATTAGCACGGCATAGGTATAATCGGTAATAGGAGATGTATTCACGGCAACAATATCATTCAAATCATCACCATCAATATTGCCGACTGTAAAACTGTTATAGCCGGTAGGAAGAATGTCATATTTGACACCATCAGCAAAAACGCCGTCTCCAAGATTTATCGCTATTTCAACCCAGTAAATACCGACCGCTTCCATCCCCGTAAATACTATATCCAATTCGCCATCGCCGGTAAGATCAACCAACAAATTCGACGATAGAAAGACCTTGTCAGTTACGCTTATTGTGTCTGCCGTGTGATATCCGCCAACACCCTCGCTGAGTGTAACCCACAGTTCACCCAGCGCCCACGATGTAACAAAATCAGGGTAACCGTCATGATTGACATCTGCAGTCCAAAGATTATTGATGTTCCCGGCGCCAATGTTAGTTGGATCAGTAAAAGTTTCGTCGCCATTATTATAAATGGCCTTTCCGTCTCCGAAGAGGATGTCGAGCCAACCATCTTTATTCACATCGATGAGCTCTACATACCAGCCAGATGCCGAGACCGCATAAAAGGTCGGCGTTACCGGTAGATTCGGCTCAGCATTGCTGGATGAATCTGAATAAAATATGCGAATGTAGCTGGTACCACCGGCGTCACAAGTTACTATATCGTCCAGGCCATCATTGTTCATATCCCCAACTCTAATTATATCAGGAGTAGTCCAGTTATCTAATGAATCCGGGTATTGCGACTCAAAGGTGCCGTCGCCATTACCTAAATGTATCAAAATCATTTTTGTAAAGCCCTGAGCGTGAGCGACATCAAGTATTCCATCGTCATTGAAATCACCTATACCATAACCTTTGGCCCCAGCATAGCTAAAGTAAAGCATTGGGGTATCAAAAAGCTGATCGACAGCAGATGCTGAAGAAGCAATGCAGATTATAACCAGAACGGTCATTATAATAATTTTCAATTTCATTATTTGTCCCCATTAGTGAGTATTATTTTGTTTTGTAAAA